>JAJUGB010000028.1 GCA_029268595.1 Alcaligenaceae bacterium
CCGCCATCAATCCACATACATGGCCTTATTGTCAGCCAACCGCAACCAGCCCTTCACTATTCGGTAAATCACCCACACCGCGGTCGCGAAAAGAATCGCATAGCCAATTAAAGCGAACACCAAAATGAACCCGATAACAGACCAAAGGATGCTGTACCAGAAAGTGCGGATTTGCCATCTGAAGTGCGACTCCAGCCAACTGCCGCGCACATCGCCCAACTTCACATAATTGATGATGATGGCCACGACTCCTGTAATACCCGCCACGAAGGCCAAGGCCTGCAGGGCGTAAACCACCATGGTGATGGTCTTGGCGGAACGCAATCGCGGGTCGTCATCAGTCACTATGACGGGGCTTGGATCTTGGCTCATTCTAGGTCCCCAAAAAACGCCGGTAGCAAACCGGGTAAATTATTGTGTTTTGTAAACAGGTAACGGTTGACGCCGTTATGTCGCGGATAAGCACCTGTCGAACTATCGTATCATTACAGAGAAACTCCTCTAGCAAGTCCTCCGCCCGATGTCGCTGATACTCATCCTCGTATTACCTTTCGTTGGCAGCCTTATCGCTATGTTGCTGCCCGCCAATGCGCGTAATATCGAGGCGTGGCTTTCGGGCATCATTGCCCTCACCTGTGCGGGCTTACTAATTGGTTTGTACCCACAGGTTGTCCAGGGTCAGGTAGTCAACTACACCGTCAGCTGGATTCCCGGCTCTTTCGGCATCGACTTCAGTCTCCGCCTGGATGGTTACGCGTGGCTGTTTGCCACGCTTGTGGTGGTCATGGGCGCCTTAGTGGTGCTGTATGCGCGGTACTACATGTCGCCCGAAGACCCGGTCCCACGCTTTTTCTCCTTCCTGCAGCTCTTCATGGGCGCCATGCTGGGCGTCGTCATGTCCGGCAACCTCATACAGCTTGTCGTCTTCTGGGAACTGACTTCGCTCTCGTCCTTCATGCTTATTGCCTATTGGCATCACCGGCTCGACGCCCGCCGAGGCGCGCGCATGTCGCTAATCATGACGGGCACGGGCGGCTTCTGTCTGCTTGGCGGCGTGCTTATGCTAGGCCACGTCGTAGGCAGCTATGACCTGGACACCGTCCTGGCCTCCGGCGATGTAGTCAAATATCACCCGTGGTATGAAGCCATTCTCGTACTGGTGGCTTTGGGTGCACTTACCAAAAGCGCACAGTTTCCGTTTCACTTCTGGCTGCCCAACGCCATGGCCGCGCCCACGCCGGTGTCAGCCTACCTGCACTCGGCCACCATGGTGAAGGCGGGGGTGTTTGTGCTGGCCCGCTTCTGGCCGGTATTGGCCGGTACCGAAGAATGGTTCTGGATAATCAGCAGTGCAGGAATTGCGTCCTTGCTTATCGGTGCGTACGCCGCCATTTTCCAGCAAGACATGAAAGGCATCCTGGCCTACTCCACCATCAGCCACTTGGGCCTGATCACGCTATTGTTGGGCCTGAACAGCACGTTCGGCCTGGTAGCGGCTATTTTCCACATGATGAACCACGCCACGTTCAAGGCGTCCTTGTTCATGGCGGCGGGTATCGTCGACCACGAAACCGGGACCCGAGACTTGGGAAGACTCTCCGGCTTGCGCAAGGCCATGCCCATCACCGCCACCCTGGCGGTGGTGGCCGCGGCATCCATGGCCGGCGTGCCATTGTTGAACGGCTTCTTGTCCAAAGAGATGTTCTTTGCGGAAACCGTACTGGCGGGCGGGCATTTCGCTACCGACACCTTGCTTCCCTTCTTGGCGGTCGTGGCCAGCGCTTTCAGTGTCACGTATTCCCTGCGCTTTGTGCTCGAGGTGTTTTTCGGACCACCTGCTACGGACCTGCCACGGGCGCCACACGAGCCCCCTTTCTGGATGCTGGTCCCCAGCGGCTTATTGGTGTTGGCCTGTCTAGTCGTCGGGATACTGCCCGCGTATACCTTGGGCCCTTTGCTCGATACAGCCGTTCTGTCGATTTTGGGTGACGCGACCCCGGTCTACAACCTCAAGGTATGGCACGGATTTAATCTGCCCTTGTTGATGAGTTTGACAGCCATGGTCGGCGGCTTCTTGCTGCTATATGTGCTGCATCATCAAACGCGGGTCCGGCCGGGCCGAGCGCCCTTTATTTACCGTTTTGACGGTCGCCGCAGTTTTGAGGTGCTGTTGGAGTGGGTGGATGCGGGTTCCGCCTGGTTGCTTGGTCGCACGTTTTCTTCGCGCCAACAACGCCAACTACTCTTGGTCGTAGTGCTGGCTGTCGTTGTCGCAGCGCTCCCCTTGCTGGACGGCGAATGGCTCCAACCCGAGCTGTCTACCCCCATGAATCTGTTCTTTGCCGGTTTATGGCTTGCGGGTGGCGCTTGCGCAATCGGGGCTGCGCAGCAGGCAAAATATCACCGTGTGGCGTCGTTGGCCTTATCCGGAGGAGCAGGACTGGTCACCGCCATCACCTTTGCCTGGCTCTCGGCGCCCGACCTTGCCCTCACCCAATTTGCGGTAGAGATGGTCACCGTGGTGCTCATTCTTTTGGGCTTGCGTTGGCTGCCTCGCCGCATCGAGTCCTATGCCACCGCGCCCAACTTTTCCACACGGGCCCGGCGAGTCCGGGACATGCTCATCGCGATCGGAGCCGGGTTGGGCTTGACCGCGCTGTCCTACGCCGTCATGACGCAGTCGGCCAACCCGGGAGTCTCCGAATTCTTCCTGACTAATGCTTTACCTGAAGGCAACGGCGCCAACGTCGTCAACGTACTGCTTGTCGACTTCCGCGCTTTTGATACCTTGGGCGAGTCGACGGTACTCGCCGTGGTTGCCTTGGGTGTCTATGCCCTATTGCGTCGCTTCCGTCCGCCCCCAGAAACATTGCAAGCCAATCCGCTTACCCATCAGCAAGGGGCAGCGGTGCCAGAACCCCGCCCTGAAATGACGCCGCCTGATCCGGACGCGCTGCTGCCAATGGGCACCATGCGTATGCCGGCCGTACTGGCCCGCCTATTGCTGCCCTTGGCCGCCTTGCTTTCGCTGTTCTTCTTGTTGCGGGGACACAACCTTCCGGGCGGCGGCTTCGTGGGCGGCTTGGTCATGGGCACAGCCATTATTCTTCAGTACATGGTCAGCGGAGTCGTCTGGGTCGAGTCCCGCCAGAATATCCGTCCACAAAAGTGGGTCGGCATTGGTCTGATGTTGACCGGTTTATCTGGCATCTTGGCTTGGTGGGTCAGCCGGCCGTTCTTGTCGGCGCTTTCCGTCGATTTTGATCTTCCGGTCGTGGGGCATGTGCACCTTTCTACAGTCTTGTTATTTGATCTGGGCATTTATATGTCGGTTGTCGGCGTCGCGGTATTGATACTGGTGGCTTTAGGTCATCAGTCGCTGCGGTTCCGGCGCAAGACAGTCGTTGCACGGCCAGCGGAGTTCCCGGGAGGCGCCAGCTAATGGAACTGATTCTGTCATTAGGTATTGGGGTGCTGGCCGGCTCGGGCGTCTGGTTGATATTGCGGCCGCGCACCTTCCAGGTGGTCATGGGAATCTCGCTGCTGTCTTACGCGGTGAACCTGTTCATCTTTGCCACGGGTCGCATCATGGTGGGCGCCGCACCCGTCATTGACGACGCCAAGGGCGCTGACCCCATGCTATATAGCGACCCCGTACCTCAAGCTTTGGTGCTAACCGCCATTGTTATCGGGTTTGCCACGCTGGCCCTATTCCTGGTGGTGATGCTGGCTGCGCGCGGTTTGGCGGGCACAGACCACGTGGATGGGCGGGAGGGCGACCTGTGATGCAGTGGTTGCCGCATCTGCCGATACTCCCCATTCTTATCCCCCTGTTCACCAGCGGAGTACTTCTATTACTGAAGGACTCACGCCGGAAGGTACGCCTGGCCCTGTCTTTTGCTTCCATGTTCCTGCAACTGGTCGTGGCGGCAAACCTGCTGGGCATTACGCTGGGAACCGAACCCGACATGTGGCCAACCGGCATCGCCGTGTACTTGTTGGGCGACTGGCCAGCCCCATTCGGCATTGTCCTGGTGGTTGATCGGCTAGCCGCCATGATGGTTATGCTCAATACCATCGTAGGCGGCGCCGCACTTATCTATGCGGTCACCCGCTGGGAGCGCTCCGGGGTTCACTTCTTGCCTTTTGCCCACTTTTTATTCATGGGACTGAACGGCGCGTTCCTTACGGGCGACCTGTTCAACCTCTTCGTCTTCTTCGAAGTCCTGCTTGTGGCTTCCTACGCACTGATGCTGCACGGCTCAGGCGAAGAGCGTGTCACGGCCGGTATGCATTACATCGTGGTGAACCTCATCGCGTCCTTCTTGCTACTGATTGCCATCGCGCTCATTTACGCCGTAACCGGCACATTGAACCTGGCCGATATAGCCATGAAAGCGGGGCAGCTTCAAGGAGGAGACCGGCGTCTATTTGAATCAGCCGCTGCCGTGTTGAGTGCGGCTTTCCTCATTAAAGCGGCGGCCTGGCCCCTGAACTTCTGGCTGCCTGCCACCTACGCCACCGCCAGTCCGCCGTCGGCGGCCATGTTCGCCATCATGACGAAACTGGGAGTGTATTGCCTGCTGCGAATGGGATCGCTCCTTTTGCCGTCGGGTGCCCCGGCGGCTTTCGGAGGCGAGTGGATGTTTGCTGTGGGCCTTGCCACACTGGTCTTTGGCACGATAGGCGTCCTGGCCACACAAAAAGCTCAGCGTCTGGCCGGTTTTGCCGCCATTTTGTCCTCCGGGATCTTGCTCACCTCGCTGGGCGTGCCGGGCGTCACGCTAACCGGCCCGGCGCTGTACTACCTCATTGTGTCGGTAATTGCACTGGCCGCCTTTTACCTGCTGCTTGAACTGATCGAGCGCAGCCGCAGCTTCGGCGCTGATTTGTTGGCTGTCAGTATGGAAGCCTTCGATCTGGACGACCCGGAACCCACAGACGACACGGACGACGTCGTGGGCATGGCAATTCCGGGCGCCATGGCGTTTCTCGGCATGGCATACATTTGCTGTGCCTTACTGATTACCGGCATGCCGCCGCTGGCAGGATTTGTCGGCAAGTTCACCCTGATGACAGCGGCGCTGCAGACCTCTGCCACAGACACTCCCACCATAGCAATCTGGCTGCTTATCACCGCCATCCTGGTATCCGGAGTTGCGTGCCTATACGCCTTCTTGCGAACAGGTATCCGGCTGTTCTGGAGCAGTGAAGAAACGGTCACGCCCCGCCTACAGGTGACCGAAGCCGTTCCGGTCGGGGGACTCATATTGATTGCAGTGGCACTAACCATATGGGCGGGCCCCGTTCTGGGTTATCTCAACCAGACAGCGCTGTGGCTCGATCAGCCGCAAGCCTATGTAGAGGCTGTGCTCAGCCACAACCCTGTGCGCGAACTGACCACTTCACGAGGCACCCCATGAAGCGAGTTCTGTACTGGTTGCTTTTGCCCACCATTTTGCTGGCGGTATGGCTCCTGCTGAACAAGACATTGGCGCCGGGGCAAGTCGTTTTGGGCGCCGTGCTTTCGTTGTTATTGGCGTGGGCTGCCATGGCGCTGCGTCCCATGCGCTCCACGCCCAGGCGGCCACTGTTGTTGATCAAGCTGGTGTTTATCGTTATTTGGGATTCGTTTTTGGCTAACATTGCGGTAGCCAAGCTGATTCTCCGCGGCTCCTCCAGCTTCAACTCTAGCTTCGTCGAAATCCCGCTCGATCTGGAAGAACCTCACGGTCTAGCCGCTTTATCGTGCATTGTGACCTACACTCCGGGCACGGTATGGGCGGGCTACTCCGAGGAACACCACCGGCTGACGCTACATGTTTTGGACCTGAAGGACGAGCAAGAAGTCATCGACTTCATCAAGAACCGCTACGAGCGTCCTCTTTTGGAGATCTTTCAATGACGACTGTTATGCAATGGGCAGGCGCCTTTGCGCTACTTTGCTTTGCTCTGGCGCTCATCATGGCCACGGTGCGCCTGCTGCGCGGGCCTACACCGCAAGATCAAGTCTTGGCGCTAGACACTATGTACGTGACTGGCATCCTTATTATTTTGGTGCTTGGCATCGAATTTGGCACGGCGGTGTATTTTGATATTGCGGTGCTGATTGCACTGTTTGGCTTTATTGGCGCTGCAGCCTTGGCTAAATTCCTGCTTCGCGGCGAGGTCATCGAACCATGAACGAACTGCCTTTGTGGGCCACCATTCCGGCCACCGTACTTCTTATTGCCAGCGGAATCATCACACTGATTGGTGCTTTAGGTCTGCTGCGGTTCAACCGCTTCTACTCGCGTATGCACGCCATGACGTTATGCAACACCATGGGCGTCGGCACGGTGCTGTTTGCTTCCATGCTGGTGTCATCAGCCGTCGAGCGCGTTCCGGTCATCCATGAACTGGTCATCATGCTGTTCCTGGTGCTGGTGTCGCCCATTTCGGCCATTCTGCTCATGCGCGCAGGGGTGCGACGCGACCCTCGCCGTCCGGTGGCGGACGACTGATAAAAATTTTGTTACAGGGGCCGCAAGCCTTTCTTCTATACTTGGTCGTAAGCTCTATTCAAGTCATTCTGCGATTGCCTTTAAGGAGATGCTTATGAATCACCGACCTACACTGTTGCGTCGAAACGTGCTTGCTTTATGTGCCGCAGGCGCTTGCCTATTTTCGGTGCCGGCATTTGCAGCTGACGCCGGCATGGCTGACGCCATGGCCCAATACCGGGCAGACATCGAACGCTGCAACCGCGGTGATACAAATCAGGACGTGGCCACGTGCAAACGTGAAGCCGGCGCCGCACTAGAAGAAGCGCGTCGCCACCGGCTGATGCGCAATGGCGGTTCATACGAGCAAAACGCCACGGCGCGCTGCAATGCCCTGCCGGCCGACCAGCGCGAAGACTGCATGCTGCAAATGCAGGTCTCGGGCGGCAGCGAAACACTTCCCGATGGTCGCCGGGTAACGACCACCACTCAGGGAAGCATTGCGCAAGGCGGTGTCATTCGTCAGACTGAAATCGTTATTCCCGGCGAAACCACGGTTACCACGACCTACACCACGCCTGCTACCGCTAGCCCTAACGCCGGCGCCATCACCAACCCGGTTCCGCCGGCCCCCGCGCTGCGATAAACGCTTGAAGTGAAACAAGACACCCCGCCCCTTTGCAGGCAGCCCCTGCAAGGGGCTTCTTCTTGCCTCTTCAGAGTTCCAGCTGCATGCCCATCTCGACCACGCGATTGGGCGGGATGCGGAAAAAGCCGGTGGACCGACTGGCGTTGCGGGCCATGACGGCAAATAACAAGCGGCGCCAACGTAAATAAAAAGGTCCGCGCCTCGTCACAATCAAGGTTTGCCGCGACAAGTAGTAGGACGTGCGCATCGGCTCAAGATGAATATTGGGATGCTCCTGGGCGATCTGCTCAAGCAGCTGGGGTACGTTGGGTTCTTGCTTGAACCCCCACTGTGCAACCACCTGCCAGCTGGTCTCGGTCAAGGGCTCGAGGTGATAACGCTCGTGAAGCGCTACATAGGGCACATCTGCACTTTGCACAGTAAGAAAAACCACTTGTTCGTGCAGCACCTTGTTGTGCTTTAGATTGTGCAGCAATGCGGGTGGCACGGTATCGACGATCATGCTCATGAACACCGCCGTTCCAGGCACGCGCGTTGGCGGATAGTCCTCCAAACCCTGCATGAAGGTATGCAACGATTGATGGTCGCCGGCCAATAGTTCGTGCACGTACTCGCGACCGCGCTTCCATGTCTGCATCATAAGCATCAAAAACACGGCAATAAGCAGTGGCAGCCAGCCGCCCGACGGTATCTTGAGCGTATTAGGTACGAATAGCAGTACATCGACGATCAAGAGCACTACCAACAACAGCATCCACAGGCCGCGACGAACGCCTTTGGCGCCCACTGGCAAAACGCGAAACGCTAAAAGGGTCGTCATTAACATCGTGCCCGTCACGGCAAAACCGTACGCGCTTGCCAACGCCTGCGACGAGCCGAAGCCCACCACAACAATAAGCACAGCCAAGCACAAAATCTGGTTCACCCGGGGCAGGTAGATTTGCCCTTCTTCTTTCTCGGAGGTGTGCCGGATGTTCATCCGAGGCCAAAAGCCCAGCTGCACGGCCTGGCGCGTCACCGAAAAGGTGCCAGAAATCACCGACTGCGACGCAATAATGGTAGCGACTGTGGCAAGCACGACCAGCGGCACCAGCCCCCATGACGGCGCCATGAGAAAAAACGGGTTCTTGATGGCAGCCGGATCAGCCAGTAACAAAGCGCCCTGGCCGAAGTAGCACAGCACCAGGCTGGGCAGCACCAGGCCAAACCAGGCGCGCCGTATGGCGGACCGGCCGAAATGGCCCATATCGGCATATAGCGTTTCTGCGCCCGTTAAGGCAAGAACCAGCGCCCCTAGCAAGAGAAAGGTCTGCCAGGGCGCCTCGGCGATGATGTTAAACGCCCACCATGGGTTCAGCGCGTAAAGAATCTCCGGTTGCTGCACAATGCGCCATGCGCCGAGTACTCCCATACAGGTGAACCAGGCCAGCATCAGTGGCCCAAACAATTTACCCACCGCTCCCGTGCCGCGAAACTGGATCATGAACAGGCCGGTAATAAGCAGGACTGCAATGGGTACGACCCAATCATCGAGCCGATCCGACACTACGCTCACCCCTTCCACCGCCGATAACACTGAAATTGCCGGTGTGACGACGCTGTCGCCATAAAACAGGCTGGCTCCCATCAGCCCCATTAGGGTCAACACTTTGCGCTTGCGGCCCTTCAGCCCGCGGGCGGCCAGCTCCATCAGGGCCAAGGTGCCGCCCTCCCCCCTATTGTCCGCTCGCAAAATGAGGGTGACATATTTCAGGGACACCACCACCATCAGCAGCCAGAACAACAAAGAGAGCACGCCCAGGATCTGCGGCGGACCCATCTGGGCAAAAGGAGTGAGCGCGGCGCGCACAGTGTATAGAGGGCTGGTTCCGATGTCCCCGTAAACGACGCCCAACGCGCCTAATACAAGCGCAGCCCGTCCACTGGCCGCTTTTTCGCCGTGTCCGGCCTCACTACTGGAATATGGGGTCATGCAACACTCGTACGCTGAAGCTTCGCGCCCAGCCTTGGTCCGGGGAACACGATGGCAATTCGGGTACCGGAAAAGTCCGGCCTACTCGCCAGACTCCACCAGCCGCCATGCGCCGTGGCTATTTCTCGAACAATGGCAAGCCCCAGTCCCGAACCACCGGCGACGGCATCGGGCGCACGATAGAACGCGTCGAAGACCCGTGTATGAAGGTCCGGCCTTATACCCACCCCATCGTCTTCAACAATAAGAGACGGCGGAGCGGCGGAGACCTGCAAGCCAATACACGACGCCCCTTGCCCGTAGCGAAGCGCATTGTCGATGAGATTGCCGAGCAGTTCGCGCAGTAGAAGAGGATCGGCATCGATCCACACCGGTTCCTCTGGAGCAGTGAGCTGCAGGTCGACGCGTTGGGCGCGCGCCATAGGTACCCATTCGCTGCCGTTCTCGCGGACCCATTCAGACAGATCCAGGCGCTGAAAACTATCTTGAGGGCGGGCCGACGGATCAGTGCGCGCCAATACCAATAGCTGCTGACCCAGTCGTATCATGCGGTCGGAGACGGTCTTGATGCGCTCCACCCTTTCACGCACATCGTCTGGCAGCTCTCGAGCCAGCATGAGCTCCGACTCCATTTTGAGCCCCATCAAGGGCGTGCGTAGTTGATGAGCGGCGTGGCCGATAAACCGTTTTTGCGCCTGGATGGAGTCGTCAAGGCGGCCCAACAAATCGTTGATGTGTACAACGACCGGCACAATTTCTGTCGTAAGGCCTTGCGTGTCCAGCGGTTGCAGGTCGTCGACCGAGCGCTCTTTGATTTCCTCCGCCAGACGATTGATGGATCTGAGCCCAGAGCGCACTCCGGAGAACAACACCCAGGCAAACAGCCCCATCAGCAATACTTGGCTTAGCAACATTGCCCAAAAAATATCGCGCAGGAGCCAAGCTTCGAGATTGATTTGCGTGGTGACAAGCCAGGTGAACGTGGCATCGACCAGCACCAGCACGAATACTGGCGGCAGGAGGCGCAACATGAGATGGCGGGCCAAGGAGCCGCGTGGCATGAGTCGCCGCAATCGCTTCAGCATCGCGGAAGACAGATCAAGCGCCACTTTCGGCTTCAAGCAGGTAGCCGAACCCGCGTACCGTCTGGATGGCCACGCCGGTGCCTTCCAGCCGCTTGCGCAGCCGATACACATACACCTCGACAGCGTTTTCGCTGAAGTCGGCATCCCAAGCAGATAGAGAGTTGACGATTTGCCGTTTAGTGACAACTTTGCCAACGCGACCCATCAGCATTTCCAGTACGGATAACTCGCGTACCGATAAAGTAAGCCGTTGGCCGCGAACCCGAACCTCGCGTCCCACGGTGTCGAATACGAGCGGACCGGCTTCGAGCAAGGCGCGAGCAGCGCCCGCGCGACGACGAGCAAAAGCGCGTACGCGCGCCGCAAGCTCGGGCAATTCAAAGGGTTTGGTGACGTAGTCGTCTGCGCCGGCATCCAGGCCGGCGACCCGATCTTCAAGGTCGTCGCGGGCAGTGAGGATGAGCACCGGCGTCTGATGCCCTTCTTGGCGCAGCTGGTGCAACAACGCCAGGCCGTCCGTGTCGGGCAGATTCAGGTCGAGCAGCATCAGGTCGTAGTCTTGCCCGGCCACCGCGCCGGGGACTCGGTGACCGTCCTGAAGCCAATCGACAGCATACCCTTGGCCTGTGAGGTACTCCTGCAGACCGTGACCCAGGGTGGCGTCGTCTTCAATGACTAGAACTCGCATGTCGCCATTATATGTATTTGGCCACCGCGACGCCCAGGGATTGGCGGACGGACGGCCCGCCGGGACGCCAATTATGGTTCTTGCGAGGCTGGAGAAACTTGGGGTTGTTGAGCGGCAGGCGCTTCGGAAGAAGTAGCGGCGGTTTCGGAGGGCCGTGTGATGAAGCCCACCCGCTTCAGACCTGAGGTCTTTGCATATCCCATGACCTGCGCCAAGGTCTCGTAGCGAGTGTCTCGGTCGGCACGGATACGCAGCTCCGGCTGCGGCTCCGCTCGTGCTTCGAGGCTGAAGCGGCCGGCAAGCTCTTCCATACTTACCGCTTGTTCGTTCCAGTACACCTGCCCCAAATCGTCAATGGCCAGGTCGATGGTGGTAGGATCTTCCACGACCGGCTCTGCGCTGGCCTGAGGCATATTGATCTTGATGGAATGGCTGAGCAAGGGTGCGGTGATGATAAAAATCACCAACAGCACCAGCATCACATCAATGAGCGGAACCATATTGATTTCCGACATCGTGTGATTCGAACTCTTGTTGTCGAAGCTGCCGAAAGCCATTAGTCACCCTTTTTGGTAGCGGCCACTGCTATTCCCCGAACCTTGCTGCGGTTCTCGAGCACTTGCTGGCCAGTGGAAAGGAATGTAAACAGGTCGTGCGCAAAGGCATCCAGCTGAGCAAGGTACACCCGGTTGCCGCGGACAAAGGCGTTGTAGGCCAATACCGCAGGAATGGCGACTGCCAGCCCCAAGCCGGTCATGATGAGGGCCTCGCCCACGGGACCGGCAATGCTATTGACGGTCACGCCTTGCGACATCCCGATGCCGATAAGCGCATGGTAAACACCCCATACCGTTCCAAAAAGTCCGACGAAAGGCGCCGTCGAGCCAATGGAGGCTAACACTGTGAGGCCATTTTCCAACTTGGCGGTTTCCTCATCAATCACCTTACGAATCGTGCGCGTCACAAAAGCGGCGGTAGAGCCCTTTTCCTCCAGCTTCATCGCGCCATACTTCACATGGTGGTTGCGAGCGTGAATGGCGTGGCTGGCCAAATGCGAGAACGGTTCGTTGGCGCCATGGGTTGCAATCTCATTCTCGACCTGTTCCAACGAACTGGCCGCCCAAAAATGGTTAAGAAAACGCTTCGAATGGCGGCGTGCGCGCCAGTTCTGAAAGCTTTTCACGAAGATCAGGTACCAGCTGATCAAAGACATCAACAGGAGGATGACAAATAGCGACTTGCCAACCAGATCACTTTGCGCAATGAAGTGCAAGAAGCCGGTCTGCTCTGGCAAGGCTGGCGCAGCACCGCCCAGGCCAGCGGCTTGGTCAACTGCCTCAGTGGCGGTCGCGCCTACCTGTGCCATCACATGCAATGCACGTTGCAGGAGTTCGGACATGATGGTTCCTATAAAACAAAATCAAATGGAATATCGGCCAGCGCGGGGTAAGCCACCCCGTTCTCGGTATAGGGTTTGAAACGCGCCGATCGCGCCGCGCGCAATGCCGATTCGTCGAGGCGATCATGTCCGGACGAGGCGCGTACCGTCGCCCTATCGACACGGCCCTGTGGCGAAATCAACACTCGGATCACCACACGGCCGGTCTCGCCCCGACGCATGGATGCGCGAGGATACTCCGGGCGGGGCGGCCGCCCCAGATAGTCAACTCGACTCACCAGCCGTGGCGTGCTCGGATCGGCTGAAGCCGTCGGCGCACTCGGCTTGGCCGGCGCATTCGCAGAACCGGGCGGCGGTGCATTTGCTACTTTGTCCGCAGGGGGGGCCGGCTGAGGCGTCGGCGCGGGCTTGGGCTGTGGCTTGGGCTGAGGTTTCGGCTTGGGCTTGGGCTTAGGCTCCGGTTTCGGTTCCGGTTTCGGCTCCGGCTTGGGCGGTGGAGGCGGAGGGGTGATGTCCTCTGGCTCCGGCTCTTGCTCTACGGGTTCCGGTTCCGGTTCCGGTTCCGGTTCCGGTTCCGGCTCGGGTTCGGGTTCCGGTTCGGGGATCGGTTCCGGTTCCGGTTCTGGGATGGGTTCCGGTTCTGGCTCAGGCTCGGGTATTGGTTCGGGTTCCGGTTCAGGAAGGGGTTCTGGCTCTGGCTCAGGCTCTGGTTCAACAACAGGTTCAGGCGGCGTCTCAGGTGGCGCGCCGATTTCCTCTGCAGGTTCAGCCAGCGGCGCTTCGACCACTTCGGGGCCTATCTCGACAAACTGTATCGGTTCGGACTCCGGTAATTCCAGAGCCGGTTTCTCCGCCGCTGCCACAAGAAGAGCTCCGACCGCGACATGTAAGGCCACCACGCAACCTGCGGCTATCACCTTGGGCATGGTGGAGCGCAAATCCGGTTCGACTGGGAAACGCGACATGAATCCTACGATTGATGAGAGCAGCGAGACAACTGCTAAAGGTGGAAGAGCCCCCAGGTGCCCGGGTTAGATTCCTGTTTTCGGGAAATGCGAACGATTCGCAATTCGAAATATACCACAGGGCATTTCTACTTTTGGGCCGTTGGCTGACTTTTTATTGATTTAAATTAAGGCCGCCGCGGCATGAAGGGCTGCATCCAATCACATAACGGACTGCGACAGGCAAAAAGCACTGGCCACGCGAAAGGCCGCCGCTTCGGTGAGAAATCTGAGGGCCAGGTGTGAAGCAGCTAAAGGTTCGGGACGCTCAGGCTGCGGACCATGTTTCGCAATTGGGCATGCAAGACATCCATATCATCCTCGCCCATTTCGCCCAGCATAGTGGCTTCGACCTCTGCTACCGCCGCATCGCACTGATCGAGCAAACTGGCGCCCGCCTCTGTGAGGCCAATATGGATGATGCGACCGTGTGACAAGGCCGACTCGCGCGAAATCCATCCCCGAGCCGCCATGGTCTTGACCATCTCATTCGCCGACTGCGGCGACACCATGGAACGTTCTGCCAGCTGAGCGTTGGAAAGCTGACCATGAGCGCGTATGACGGACATGGCGGTGTATTGGGCCGCAGTCATGCCGAATTGGGCAACGCTCTCGCGTATGCGGCGGTTGAGCACATGATCGAGCCGCCCTACCAGATAGGCAATTCCATTTGGTCGCGCAGACCGTGGGCTCTGAGCAGAAGGATTACGCTTACCAGCATGATTGCCAGGTTGGCGCGAGGACTCGTCCTTGAGTACTGCCGGATTCAGTTTAGGTACAGGGTTTTTCTGGATCATGGAAGCTTGCCAGGGAAATGGCCCGCGTGTAGTATAAGGCAAATATCAGGTAGGCTGATAACAATGTGAAGAAATAATGGTTGAGACAATCATGGCCACTGCCCCGCGCTACCGGCACGTTCAATTCGGCATTACAGGCGTCCAGGTGACGCAGCGTAATGGTTTTACCTATGCCAGCACTCCCACTCCATTAGAAGAGTACCCCAAGCGCCTTACCGATAAACTGCTGCATTGGGCCAGCACCGTCCCCCAACGCACCTATATCGCACAGCGCGACTCCACCGGGCAATGGCGTCATATCAGTTACAGCCAAGCTCTGGAGCATGCTCGCAGCATTGGCCAGGCGTTGCTGGATCGCAAGCTGGATGAGCAGCGGCCCGTCATCATCATTTCGGGCAACGATATCGAGCACGCCTTGCTGGCCTTGGGCTGCCAAATGGCGGGCGTCCCTTATGCCTCTATTTCGCCGGCCTACTCTCTGGTCTCGCGCGATTACCAGAAGCTGCGGCACGTCGTCGACACCTTGACTCCAGGCCTGGTCTTCGCCAGCGACGCACAACCGTATCTGGCGGCCGTCGAGGCCACCGTACCGGCCGATACCGATTTTGTAGTCACACGGGGGGTCGGCCACGGTCGCGCAGGCACCGCGTTTCAGTCTCTGCTCGACACGCAGCCCACACCGGAAATTGACGCGGCGCGAGAGCAAACGCACGCAGACACCATTGTGAAGTTCCTGTTTACCTCCGGGTCGACCAGCCTGCCCAAAGCGGTTATCAACACGCACCGGATGATGTGCAGCAATTTGCAGATGATTCAACAGGCTTGGCCCTTTCTGGCCCAAGAGCCGCCCATCTTGGTCGACTGGCTGCCATGGAACCATACATTTGGCGGTAACCATAATTTAGGATTGGTGTTGTACAACGGCGGCACCTTGTACATTGATGACGGGCGTCCCACAGACGCGGGCATCGGCATCACCCTGCAAAACTTGCGCGAGATCTCACCCACCATCTACTTCAATGTACCGGTGGGCTGGGAACGCATTGCCGACGCACTCCAACAAGACACCGCCCTGCGCGAAAGCTACTACAAGCGGCTGCGCCTCCAGTTCTACGCCGGCGCTGCGCTGGCGCAGCCGGTGTGGGACAAACTTCACGCCACTGCAGAAAGCGCCATAGGCGAGCGCATTGTCATGAATACCGGCTTAGGCATGACAGAAACATCGCCCTCGGCGATGTTTGTACTGAAAGAAGCGGCCGAGGCGGGCCAGCTCGGCATTCCCCTGCCCGGCATGGAGGTCAAACTGGCGCCCGTCGGCGACAAGACCGAAATCCGCTACCGCGGACCAAATGTCACTCCCGGATACTGGCGCGACCCCGTCAAAACCGCTGAAGCCTTCGATGAAGAGGGCTTCTTCTGCTCGGGCGACGCGGTGCTTTGGCTTGACGAAAACGACCCAAATCAAGGTTTTGTGTTCGACGGACGAGTCGCCGAAGACTTCAAGCTCGACACCGGAACCTGGGTCAACGTCGGGCCGTTACGCGCCGCTGCAGCGCGCGAAGGCGCCCCCTACTTGCAAGACTCCGTAATTACCGGCCAAAACCGCCGCGAGGTGGGCATCATCATCATTCCCAACCTCGTCCGTTGTCGTCAGTTATCACAGTTGGGGGACGAGGCCAGCGACGAAGAAGTACTGAATAGCCCACCCGTGCGAGCGTTCTTTCAGTCATTTCTCGATCGCATGCATGACCGCGGCACGGGCAGCGCCACCCGAGTTATGCGCGGCGTCGTTCTTACTGAACCGCCTTCGCTCGATAAAGGGGAAATCACCGACAAAGGCTCCATTAACCAAAGTGCTGTGCTTAAGCACCGAGCCGACCTCGTAGAGGCCTTGTATAAGGGCGACGATCCACGCCTCTTGAAAGCCAGCCCAACCGTTTCTTCTAATGCAAGCTGATTCCCACCGGCCGCCGGCTCGCTCCCTAGCATCTTGAGCCAGTGGCCAGCCCCCGGGACCCTTAAGGTCCGGACCTTTCGCTTTTCATAACAATGTTCCACCCGAAGGAGACAACATGAAACTCGTATTGCGCGCCACACTGCTAGCCGCGACATTGGCCTTGGCCACAGGGCCGGCACACGCCGACATCACCATAGGGGTCGATCTCTCGCTCACAGGGCCGGCCTCTGGGCTGGGCATTCCTGTCAATACCGGCTTTGCGCTTTGGCCCGAAACGGTGGGAGGACAGAAAGTCCGTTTCATTACGTTGGATGACAGAAGCGATCCGGCCCAGGCTCAAAAGAACGCGCAGCGCCTGATCACTGAAGATAAAGTGGATGTCATTATTGGCTCCAGCACCACCACCCCGGCTATTGCCATGGGCGAAGCCGCGGCCGAGGGCCAGACCGTTCAGCTGGCTGCGGCGCCCGCCGAGTTTCCGGAAGGAAAAGGCACGTGGACCTTCCGCTTGCCACAATCCACCGCAATCATGGCCGGCGGCGTTATTGACCACATGAAGCGCACAGGAATCAAATCCTTTGCGTTCATTGGCTATAGCGACGCCTACGGCGAAAGCTGGCTTAAAGACTTGACCCGACTCGCCAACGAAGCGGGTATCAAAATTACCACGGTGGAACGCTATGCTCGAGCCGATACCAGCGTCACCGCCCAGGCCATCAAGGCTATCGGCAGCAACCCCGACGCCATACTGATTGTGGCCTCAGGCAGCGGCGCCGCCATGCCACACACCACGGTGGTGGATCGCGGCTACAAGGGCAAAATCTATCAAACGCACAGCGCCGCGTCGCGCGACTTGATCCGTTTGGGCGGCAAGGCTGTGGAAGGCTCGTTCGTTGTGTCGGGCCTGGCCGTCCTGCCCGAGGAACTGCCTGACGACCACCCTTCAAAGAAGCTGGCGGTGGATTTTGTCAACGCCTATGAAATCAAGTACGGGAAAGGATCTCGCAACCAGTTCGCGGCCCACGCCTATGACGCCTATCTTATCCTCGATAAGGTCGTGCCCATCGCCTTGAAAAAAGGCGAACCGGGCACACAGGAGTTTCGCACTGCCCTCAAGGATGCACTAGAAACCGTCGGACCCATTCCCATTACACAGGGCGTGATTCACTACACCAAGGACGACCATTTTGGCTTCGATCAACAAGCACAGATGATGTTGACCGTAAAAGACGGGCAATTCCGCGCAGCGCCCTAGACTTCCCTGGTTTGGCGCCGCCGCGCTGCCTGGCACCACCATGCTGCTAGGCATCGCGGCCCTGCGCCGCCCCCGACGAGACCTTCGGCCCGCGTTCGTTATGGCTCAACTCAAGGAAGAGTTGGCCACCCTGGACGACTTGCGCTAAGACGCCGGAGCGCCACATCACAGAGATAGCAAGGTCTGCTTCCGGACAATAGGAAGGCACCTGGCGATACTCAAGTGCCTTCTCCCTTGCCTGCCTTAACCAGGCTCATCCAATTGCATTAAGCCCTTTCGTCCCTTCAGACTCTTTACTGCCTACGTAGTCGGCAAAAAGAAGCATGGCCGTAGTGCAGTTGGCACAGTATGATGCACCGGTTTTATGAGTGCCCGTCCCCCAATTATAGAAAGAGCCCACCGTGCTTGGTAAGTGCCCGTCCCCGTTTATGGGGAAGAACCAAGAGCTAAAGATTCCATCGCACGGGACCACACATCGTATAGCCATAAAAAAAGGACCTAGATCGCTCTAAGTCCTTAATTCATATGCCAATGTAGTGGTGGGTGCTACAGGGGTCGAACCTGTGACCTACGCCTTGTAAGGGCGCCGCTCTACCAACTGAGCTAAGCACCCCCTAAACTTTACAAATTCGGGGCCACTTGACTGGCTGAAAAAGCAAAAAAAGAATTCTAGCTTTTATTTTTTTACTTTGCAAGCGGCGTTTAGTTGACGGCGTCTTTCAGAGCCTTGCCAGGACGGAACTTGGGCACACGGGCTTGTTCAATGTTGATGGTTTCGCCTGTACGGGGATTACGGCCGCTACGAGCTGCACGCTCGGATACTGCAAAAGTCCCAAAGCCCACCAGCGTGACCGGTTCTTCGTTCTTGAGGCTGGACTTGACGGCGCCGATGAAAGCTTCGAGCGCGCGGCTGGCATCAGCCTTGGAGAGATCGGCCTTGGCGGAAATATATTCGATGAGCTCGGTTTTGTTCATTAGATGGATACCCCTGAAAATTATTATGGCCAAGCAGGACCGGGGACCTTGCTTGGCATTGTTAAAAAACAGCGCGCCAGGTTGCGGTTTAGATGCCCAACGATGCAAGACGCCACCGCCGCAAAACAGCCGGTTTTTATCGGCCCGCTGGCTAAGGCGTATTAAGCCCTCGAACGCTTCTAGTGTCAAGCAAAAACAGCTGAAAACCCGCGTATTTGCTTGGTTTGCGGCTCTTCAGACTTTACTTTAGAAACCCCTCGTCGCTGTCTGGAAACGCGTCGTTTTTTGACGCGAGGGGGCGATTATACGTCGGCCCATTTGCGGAGCAGGTTATGGTAAATACCGGTAAGCTCGTCAATCGAGGCATGCCCCGGCGCATCTTGCATGAGCCGTTGAATGGCGACATCAAGCTGCAACAGCAGAGCCCGCTCGCTGTCTTCGCGCACCAGGCTCTGCAACCAGAAAAAAGCACTGATACGGGCGCCTTGGGTAACCGGATTGACCTTGTGCAGGCTGGTGCCCGGGTATAACACCGCGCTGCCAGCGGGCAGTTTGACTTCTCTGACGCCAAACGTGTCCTGGATGACCAATTCACCCCCTTCGTAAGTGTCGGGCTCGGAAAAGAACAGCGTCATCGAAAGATCCGTTCTTACCCTTTCTGTACTGCCCTTGATGGGCCGTATGGCGTTATCGATGTGATAGCCGAATTCTTCGCCGCCTTCGTAACGGTTGAAGAGCGGAGGGAAAATGCGCCGGGGCACGGCCGCTGACATGAACACATTGTTGCGCGTAAGGCGCTCGATAATGGCATTGCCCAACTCCTGGCCCAGTGGATGGCCTTCGGGCAGTTGCCGATTGTTCTTGACTTGAGCCGAGCGATGCCCTGCTGTGACCTTGCCGTCTATCCAATCGGCCGCCTCGAGCCGATCACGCACAGCGCGGGCCTCTTCAGGCGAGAAAATCTGCGGTATCTCTATCAACATATTCGCGGCCTAACAGTCGTCCAAAGCTTGAAAGAAATCGTTGATAAGGTCGGGTGTATCTTCAATGCCAACCGATATGCGCAACATATTGTCTGCTATGCCCATTTCAGCCCGGCGCTGAGCCCCCATCTCGTAGTAAATGGTGTGGGCAACCGGCAAAACGAGCGTGCGCGTATCGCCCAGGTGGGTGGCCAATACAAACACCCTTAGCTTGTTCAGGAAATCAAAGACATCAATGTCGGCAGCCAGCTCGACGCTCATGATGGCGCCGAATCTGCCGCCAAAAAACTCCATGGATCGCTGATGCTGGGGGTGTGAGGGCATGCCCGGGTAATGCACGCGTTCCACGCGCTTGTGCTCGGCGAACGCCCGAGCCAGGGCCAGTGCGTTGTCGCAAGCTTTGGCCATGCGCAGGCTCAAGGTTTCGGCGCCTATGGCCAGCCTGTGCGCGCTATCGGAAGACAAGGTGGCGCCCATATCGCGCAACCCCTTCTTCTTGATTTGCGTCAACCCCCAGCTGCTGGACGCTCCCTTTCGGTATGCGTCGTTAATATTCGGGTATTGGCTCCAGTCGTACAGGCCAGTGTCCGTGACCGCGCCGCCCAACGCATGACCATGGCCGCCAATATATTTTGATAGGGAATTCATGACCAGGGCTGCGCCCATGGCTTTACCCTGACACAACCAGGGAGTGGTCAGGGTATTGTCCAGCACATACACCAAGCCGTTCTCCAGACACCACTGCCCTATAGCGCGCATGTCCGCCACCTGAGTGCCGGGGTTGGCAATCGACTCGGTAAACACCATGCGGGTGTTGGGTCGCAACGCCGCTTTGACTTCTTCCACATTGGTTGCGTCCACAAAGGTCACTTCCACACCCAAGTCCATGAGTGTCGCCAGCAGACTATTGGTATTGCCGAAAATGTAGTGGCTGGAAATCAGGTGATCGCCCTTCTTCAATAAGGTGAAGAAGATCGCGGTCAGGGCCGCCATGCCCGTGGAGAAACTGACGGTGTTCGTTCCCCCTTCCATTTGGGTGATCTTGTTTTCGAGCGCCTGCGTGGTGGGGGTGCCTTGGCGGGCATACGTAAAGCCGGATTTACCTTGAAACACCGCTGCCAGCTCGCGTGCGTCGTTAAACGCGTACTCGCAGGAAGGGTGCAAGGGTTTATGAATAGCGCCGTGCTCGACGGAGGAGCGTCGGTCCGAATGAAGGACCGTCGTGGTAAAGCCGTTGTCAGCCATGATGAACAGTAGAAAAAAAGATTGAGGACGAGACGGCGTCAGGCGCTATGGCGCTGGCGCACCGTCTCGTACAGACAGACGGCGCTGGCCACACTGACATTCAGGCTTTCCACGGAGCCCAACATGGGAATCGTCACAAGCTCGTCGCAGGTTTCACGGGTAAGGCGGCGCATACCCTCGCCTTCAGCGCCCATGACCCATGCCATGGGTCGGCGGGCATCTATGCTATGCAGACTGCCTTCGGCTTGATCGTCCGTGCCCACAAGCCAAATGTCACGGTCTTTGAGGTGACGCATGGTGCGCGCCAGATTGGTCACCATAATGTAGGGAACTGTGTCGGCCGCACCACTGGCCACACGCTGTACTGTGGCGTTCAACCCCACTGCCCTGTCGCGTGGCGCTATCACGGCATTAACCCCGGCTGCATCGGCGGTTCGCAGGCAGGCGCCCAGGTTGTGAGGGTCGGTCACGCCGTCCAGAATCAGCAGCAAGGGGATTTGATTCTGGTCCTCGAGCGTATCGAGCACCTCGTCCACATCTACAGCCAGTTTGTTCTCTTCGGCTAGAGCAACAACGCCTTGGTGGCGGGTTCCCCGCGCCAAACCATCGAGGCGGTCGCTGGGAACCGGATGCACCGCGACGCCGGCCGCCTGAGCCAGCTCGGTCAAGGCCTGCATACGCTTATCGCGACGCGAGGCCTCGACATAGAGCTGCCGAACCGAAGACGGAGCATGGCGCAGCCTTGCGGTCACGGCGTGAAAACCGGCCAGTACCTGTTGGGCAGACATGACTTTCCTTAGTGGTGTACAGCCGGTATTTTATCGTGCTTGCTCAACGCTTCTTGCGCGGTGGCTGAGAGGCGGCTGCCTCTGCCTTAGCCGAACGCTTGGCCGCCTCCCGCCGTTCGCGGGCTGTGCCTTTAAGGGCTCGCGGTTTTGCCGATGCCGCCTTCTTGATGCGCTTTTCTGTGTTGGCCTGAGGGTTCTGAACCGCCTTTTTCAGTTCTTTGAACGTTGTCCCTTTGACCAGCCGAAACTCGATACGCCGCGCCTCCAGATCGACGCGTGCGACCTGCACTTGCACCGCATCTGTGAGGCGATAACGCATGCCCGTGCGCTCGCCACGCAACTCGTGCATGGCCTCGTTGAACTGGAAGTAGTCGGAACCCAATTCCGACACATGGACCAGCCCTTCGACAAACAAGGTGTCCAAAGTAATGAAGATGCCGAAAGGCGCCACGCCCGTGACCCGCCCGCTGAACACTTCGCCCACGTGCTCCTTGACAAACCAGCACTTGAGCCAGGCCTCCACGTCGCGGGAGGCGTCGTCTGCTCGGCGTTCACGCGCCGATAGCAGCACGCCCAGCTTCTCCCAGATGGCGTGTTCGCGTTGACGGGGTGTGAGGGCCACCGCAGCAGGTACGTCTTCCAGTTGCGGAATATAGCGGTCACCACGAAGTATGGACTTGATGACCCGGTGCGTCAGCAAGTCGGGATAACGACGAATGGGCGAGGTGAAATGGGCGTAACTGTCGTAGGCCAGACCAAAGTGCCCCGTAAGCTCGGGACTGTAGATAGCTTGCTGAAACGAGCGCAACACCATGGTTTGCAATACCTGGAAATCAGGTCGACTGCGCGCCTCGGCCATCAGCTTGGCGTAATCAGTGGTGCTGGGATCGTCGCCTCCACCCAAATGCAAGCCCAGATTAGACAGGTACTCGCGCAGCGTTTTCAGCTTCTCGGGCGTCGGCCCCTCGTGTATACGATACAGACCGAACCGCTTGTTGCGCTTCATGAAGTCGGCAGCGCAGGTATTGGCCGCCAACATGCACTCTTCAATCAGCCGGTGGGCATCGTTGCGCTCGTACGCCACAATGCGTTCAATGCGGCCTAAGGGGTTGCAGATTATCTTGGTTTCGACCGTCTCGAATTCGATGGCGCCACGGCGCGTTCGCGTCTCGGCAAACAAACGGTACAGTTCATAGAGGTCGGCCACGTGCGGAAAAACATGCTGCATGGAAAGCGCCGCCGGCCCGTTGGGCTGTTGCAACGCCGCCCAGATGTCCGTGTACGTTGTGCGAGCATGCGAGTGAATGACCGCTTCATAAAATTGATACGCTGTAACGGTGCCCGCCTTGGCTCCGCTAGCGGGAATCACCATATCGCAAACGAGCACCAGCCGATCAACTTCCGGGTTCAACGAGCACAGCCCGTTGGACAAGGACTCCGGCAGCATCGGTATGACGCGGCGCGGAAAGTACACACTGGTGCCGCGTTGAAAGGCATCGTCATCCAGGGCATCACCCGGCTTCACGTAGTGGCTGACGTCGGCAATGGCGACGAGCAACCGCCAACCCGGACGCTTGCGAGCCTCGGTGCCCAGGTTGATGGGCATGGCAAATACCGCATCGTCAAAATCGCGGGCGTCTTCCCCGTCGATGGTGATAAAGGGCATATCGCGCAAGTCGTACCGGCCTTTGACTTCCGCCGGCTGCACCGTGCTGGGGAGGTTGCCCGCCTCGCGCAGGGCCGCCTGGGAAAAATCGACAGGCACGTCAAATTTGCGCACCGCG
>JAJUGB010000029.1 GCA_029268595.1 Alcaligenaceae bacterium
ATTCTGGGACGGGTGAGCGCATTGTGCAATTGCATCGGCGGTTCGGCCAGAGCCGTCCAGCCGAGGACTTGGCAGACGCGACGTTGGCAGAGGCGGACGCCGAGGTCTTCGGATGATCCGGGAAGAGTCTCATCTCCTCGGATTGGCGTCGCTCGACGCATAGGCGGACCCCTGGCCCCGCCTGTTTTTTTAACCTAAAAGTTGCATATTCGATGCAACAATGGAGCAACCATGCTGTCCCAAGAAGCGCGTCCCTATATCGAAGCAAGCGTTCCCGTTTTGCGCGAACACGGTTTAACCATCACTCGCACGTTCTACAGGAACATGTTCGCCGAACATCCCGAGCTGACCAATCTCTTCAATATGGGGAATCAAGCCAGCGGTGCTCAGCAGCAGTCGCTCGCTTCCGCGGTTTTTGCCTATGCCGCGAATTTCGATAATCCGGAGGCGCTGGCCCCAGTAGTGAGCCGCATTGTGCACAAGCACGCCTCGGTGGGCATTGCAGCCAAGCACTATCCCATCGTAGGACGGCATCTGCTTGGCTCGATCCAACAGACGCTCGGCGAGGCCGCTACACCGGAGCTTCTATCTGCCTGGGAAGAAGCCTACGGTGAATTGGCTGATGCGCTGATTGCAGAAGAGAAAAAGCTGTACCAGGCCTCCAAGATGGAACCCGGCTACACGCGCGACATGCGTGTCCTGGAAGTCAAGGATCAAAGCCGCGAGGTGCGGTCCTATGTGTTGACTAGCGTCGACGGGTCACGGCTGCGCCCATTTGTTCCCGGGCAGTACGTGAGCGTAGCGGTGGTACTGCCTAACGGCTTGCGTCAGTTGCGCCAATACAGCTTGTCCGACGCCCCCGGCAATAATCAGATTCGAATCTCTGTAAAGCGCGAGGCAGCCGGAGAAGAGACGCCGGCCGGCATGGTGTCCAACTGGATACATGACAACTTAAAGGTCGGCGACATTCTTCCCGTCACGCCGCCGTTTGGCGACTTCACTCCCGATACGGAAGGGGCCGAGCCCGTCGTTCTGCTTTCGGCAGGCGTAGGCATCACCCCCATGATCAGCGCCTTGAACCGCATCGCAAGCCTGAATCCCGAGCGAGAAGTCATTTTCGCGCATGCGGCGCGTAGTGCAGAGTTTCACGCCCATCGGGACGACGTGGCCGCCGCTCAGGCACTCATGCCTAACCTTAAAGTCGTGACTTTCTACGAATCAGGGGCTCAAGACCAGGGCGAAGGTGTGAAGTCCGGCCGCATGGAGGTAGCCGAACTGCCTGAATGGCAACGCGATGGGGCCAACGTGTACCTGTGCGGGCCGATTCAGTTCATGCAGGCGCAGTGGCGCGCGCTCGTGGCTCAAGGTGTGCCGCCTGTTCGTATCTACCGCGAAGTGTTTGGCCCGGATCTTCTGGAAGACTTGAGCTGAGTGTTTGGCCGGGGGCTGTAGCGTCCAGCGCTTCGCCTATTGTCGGGCGCCTCTCAGATGTGAGTTGCGCGAGATCCTGACTTGCCTGCGCTGTGACGGATCTTCTGTTTGAGGTGATGTCGAGAAGGGCGGACCGAGGGTCCGCCTTTTTCATGATACTCACGCAAACCCTGATTTCCTTTGTGCAACCTTCCCCTATACTCGGTCACAAACAGAACAATTTTATCGCCGAGGTGTTGCTTAAAAATTAAGTGTGCATGCATCTGTTCGATGCGAGCCTGCCCGTTCACCAGAGTGCGTCTGGCAAAGCGAAGTCTACCGGTCAGCACAGACCGGCCTCCATTCCCCGAGCGTCCCTGGCGCCTCGTTTTGTCCGCCACTCCACTGCGCTGTACCGATCAAGCATTTGTCGTAAACCTATAACAGGAGACATCAATGGCTGTAGATCGCAGGACATTCCTGGCCGCCATGGGGGCGGTCGGCGCTGGTAGCCTCACTCACGGGCTTGCTCGTGCACAACCCTCCGGCAACCCCATTAAAGTGGGCGGCACCCTGGCTTTGACGGGGCCCTTTGCCGCCACGGGCCTGGTGCACAAGGTCACGGGCGAAATCTTCATCGATGAACTGAATCAGCGCGGCGGGCTGTTGGGCCGGCCGGTGCAATGGGTGCTTAAAGACGACCAGTCCAAGCCCGATGTGGCGCGCACGTTGTACGAACAGCTCATTACGTCAGACAACGTCGACCTTCTCATAGGTCCTTACGCAACGGGCAACATCTTGTCGGCCATGGGCGTGGCACAGCGCCACGGCAAGATAATCGTGCATCACACCTTCGGTATTCCCAAACTGGCCAAATACGACAGGCAGTTTCCCGCCTGGTCCTTTGGGCCGGTGCCCGAAGATACCACACCCAATTTGGTGCTGGACGCACTGGCAGCGTCTGCGAACCCGCCCAAAACCATCGCCGTTGTCACCAGCAAGTTTCCCTCGGTGCACTTTGTTTCCCTGGGCGCGCGCGAGGTGGCTAAAAAGCGCGGCTTGCAAGAGGTGCTGTTTCTGGAATGGGACTTCGGCAACCGCGACTTCGGTCCCATCGCCGGGCGTATCAAGGAAGCCGACCCGGATTTCATCTGGACCGGCGCCCTGGGCCTGGAAGGCAACCAGTTGCTCGATGCGATGAAGAAAATCGACTACAAGCCGCGCAACCACTTCTATCACTTCCCGGCACCGGGCCCCATGGTTACCGCACCGGAAGCTAATGGGGCGCTGTCGGTCACCATCTTCGAAGCCCACCCTCCGTTTACCGACAACCCCGTGGCCGCCCGGTTTGTCGAAGAGTTCCGGGCCCGAGCCACCCAGGCCAACATGCCCGAAACCTCCGTCGACACCCAGGCCGCCGCGTCGTATTCCGCCTGGCAAGTCATTGAGGCGGCGGTCAAGGCCAATAACAGCCTGGATGACAAAACCTTGGCGGAATGGCTTAGAGCCAACACGGTCGACACCATTCAAGGAAAATTGCGCTTTAACGAACTCGGCAACTTTGGGGACGACCTGAACCGGGTCAAGCAAGTACAGGATGGTAAGTGGCTCACCGTGTGGCCCAAAGAATGGGCCGCGCCCGGTGCCACTATTCGCACCTCATAAGGGGCGCCCATGAACCTGCCAAGCGCTACTTTGCTCGGCCAGTCCATACTGGCCGGCATCTTCATTGGTTCCCTTTACGGGCTATTGGGGCTTGGACTTAGCCTGTCCTGGGGCATGCTGCGCCAAATCAACCTGGCGCACTTTGCCCTGGCCTTCTTGGGGGCATACCTGACGTACCAATTGGCCACGGTCAGCGGAGTCGATCCTTTGCTTACCTTGCTCATGATCATTCCGCTGTTCTTTGTCATGGGCATACTGGTGCACTGGGTGCTGGCCAGGTTTCATGTCACGCCCTTCAATTCGCTACTCATCACGTTTGGCCTCACCATCATCATCGAGGCCTTCATCCAATGGGTATGGACGGCCGACTACCGGCGGCTTGAAACCAGTTATGCCGAACATAAATTGCAGGTGGGCACCTTGTATCTGCCCCTCCCAGAGATGATCACCCTGTTTCTGGCGGTGGGCATTTCGGTGGCCGTATGGCTGGTATTGCGCGGCACCGACCTTGGCAAAGCGTTGCGCGCGTCGGCACAAGACGGTCCCATAGCGGCCGCTTTTGGCATTAATCAAAAGGGCTTGGCACTGATGCTGTCGGGGCTGAATGCTGCGCTCGCAGGGGTGGCCGGCGTCTGCATTGCGCTTAGCTACACCCTGGCGCCCGCCCAAATATATACCTGGATTGGCGTCGTGTTTGCTGCAGTGATGCTAGGGGGTTTGGGGCGGCCACTCGGCCCCCTTATTGCCGGCTGCATCATAGGCATCAGCGAAGCACTCACCATGGCAGTCACTGCGCCGTCCTGGGCGCCCCTGGTGTCATTCTCTTTGCTCATTATTGTCCTGCTGGTTCGCCCCGGAAGAGCCTGATATGCGTAAGTCGCTGTTATTGGTAGTAGTCGCCTTTCTTGTGTTGGCTGCAGTACCGTATCTTCAGTTACCCGCATTCTATGAATCCGTGCTGTATCTGGTGTTTCACTGGATTGCGCTGGCCACCTCATGGAATCTGCTGTCGGGATATTCCGGCTACTTCTCGTTCGGTCATGGTGCGTTCTTTGGCGCAGGCATGTACACCACTGCCACCCTGACCACCCAGTTCGATATTCCTTTTCTATGGACTTTGCCCGCAGCCGCGGTTGTCGCTGCGCTTATTGGTGTTCTCTTGGGCGTCGTCTCTTTCCGCGTCAAAGCCGTCAGAGGCGAACTCTTTGCTCTGCTCACATTGGCGGCCACCTTTGTGGTGGCCACCATCGTATTGAACACCCCCATCGACGGCGGGCCGGGCGTCTTTCTTAGCGCCGTCGCCTTACCAGAGATCGGTCCCAGCCCCTCCGGCACTTTCTACTTGATGGCACTGGCAGCTGCTGCGCTGACTCTGCTCGTTGCCGTAGCGGTGTACTACTCGCGCTTTGGCGCTGGGCTCTTTGCCATCCACGACGACGAGGATGTGGCCGAGGTCATGGGCGTGCCCACCTTCGGCTACAAACTGGCCGCATTTGCGTTGTCCTGCGCCCTGGCGGGCATGGTGGGCGGCATTCACGCCTTGTTCGTATCCTATGTAACCACGGGCGACGTGTTCACCATATGGCTTCCATTGGTGGTAGTGCTAATGAGTATCCTGGGCGGCACCCGCCATTGGGCAGGGCCTGCCGTGGGCGCAACCGTCATCACCTTCATCCTGTATAGCTTTACCGGGGGCGACAGCGCCGTCATTGGCAAGGCCCTGACCGGCGCCATACTTATCGTCGTCATCCTGTTCATGCCCGACGGCATACTGGGCTGGTTGTTGAACAGATGGCGGGCGTATGCCAACCGGCGAAGCAGCACAGGTAGTCGGTCCGCCGACCATGTTCCACTTGCCGGGAGAGCATCTGTCACTGGCCGGCCACCCGAGCAGACTCAAGCAGCTGGGTCGGCTCTTTCCCCCAAGACTGCGTCGCATGGTGCGGGCGGCCTCGCCCCGGATGGCGCCGCATCCGCCGCCACATCAAATTACAGTGCCTCCCACAACTCCAATGCCAGCGCTAGCTATAACGCCATTGCCGACTCCAACGCCGCCGCCAAGTCCAATGTCAATGCGGGGGAGGGAGACACTCCGCGCGCGAGTCCAACGGTGTTGCTGGAGGCCCGCGACGTCACCAAGTCATTTCGCGGGGTAAAAGCGCTGCAGGGTGTGTCATTCAACGTATATCAAGGCGAAATCCTGGGTCTGCTTGGGCCGAATGGTTCCGGTAAGTCCACCTTTATCAATGTGGTTAGTGGCCATTTTCCGGCCACAAGCGGCTTTCTAGCGTTCAAAGGCCAAGCCATTGCCCATACCAGCGCCCACCGCATTGCGCGTTGCGGCATTGCCCGCACCTATCAGATTCCCCGACCATTCAATCACCTGACTGTGCTGCAAAACACCGCCTTGCCGGCCATGTTTGGAGCCAAGCAGCTGTCTCGCTCTCAGGCTGAACAAGAAGCCTGGCAGTGGCTGGAATTTACCGGTCTGGCTGACAGAGCCCAAGCCCTGCCCGAAGAGCTCAACTTGCACCAGCGTAAATTCCTGGAGTTCGCGCGCGCTCTGGCATCACGTCCTCAACTCTTGATGCTGGACGAGGTTCTGTCGGGCCTCACGCCCACCGAAATCGACGAGGCAGTGGCGCTTATACAGCGCATCCGCTCTCAGGGCACCACCATTCTTTTCGTCGAACATGTCATGCGGGCGGTCATGGCCTTGTGCGACCGCGTCGTGGTGTTCAACCAGGGCCTGGTCCTGGCTCAGGGCCTGCCTTCCGAAGTCATGGCCCGGCCCGACGTGGCGGCGGCCTACCTGGGCCAAGGACCAGACTCGGGGGACGAGGGACCAGACCACTCCAGCGATGGCCCATCCCACGAGCCGTCGCCATCAGCCATTGCCAGCTCAGGTTCCCCAGGAGTCCCCGTTCATGCTTGATGTGCATTCAATCCGAGTCGCCTACGGCGCCGCCGTTGCATTATGGGATGTTTCTTTGCACGTCGAACAAGGCGAGCTTTTGTGCGTCGTCGGTCCCAATAGCGCCGGCAAAACCACCCTTATCAATGCCATTGCCGGTCTGAACCGCATCAGTGCCGGCAGCATGTCCTTCGCCGGCGATGACATCTCCCGCCTGCCGGCCCATCGCTTTTGCCCCTCCGGCATTGCGCTCGTTCCCGAAGGCCGCCGCCTCTTCACCGATATGACGGTGCGCGAAAACCTGGAACTCGGCAGCTACGTGGCCGGCGCAAAAAAAGCACGCGCCGATTCCCTGACTCGGGTCTGCGATTTATTCCCCGCACTGGTACCCAAACTCAACCAGCCCGCCGGCTCCTTATCCGGCGGCCAACAGCAAATGGTAGCCATAGGCCGAGCCCTCATGGCCCAACCCCGCCTCCTACTCCTCGACGAACCCTCCCTGGGCCTGGCCCCCAGCATCGTGCTCGACATGTTCCAAGTCATAAAAGACATACACGCCCAAGGCGTAGCCGTGCTGCTTGTCGAACAAAACGTATCCATGGCACTAAAAGTCGCCCAACGAGCCGCCGTACTAGAAGAAGGCCGCATAGTCGCCTCCGGCACCCCCCAAGAACTCCTGTCCCAACCCGAACTACGCCGCGCCTATCTGGGCTTAGACGCCGGCCAGACAGCCACCCACTGATCCACCTTCCATGGCAAAGCATGCAGAGCACCCAGGGTATGTCCACAGAAAACGGACCAAAAGACAACGCCCCATAGGCGCGTCAAGCGCGCCCAGAGCAATGCTCACCACCCCGGAATCCACCAAATAAGCGCGTTTAACCCACCACCCCGAGACGACAGCGTCAAGCAAGTCTTCAAAAAGAACCGCATCGCGTCAGGCCAATAACCCAAAAGCTAAAAAATCATCGCCAGGAACAGTCAATAATCATGCCTGAATGCCAGGAGGGCGCGCACCGTAGGCGCGCTCGGATGGCGGCACTGCAAGATCTTTCAACAGCAAGTAGCGGCACAAAAAAAGGCCAAGCACACTGCCCGTCCCAAAGGCCTGTCAACTTGATAACCCGCAGTGCGTGGGGTGATGGGAGGGTTGGGGGCGCGACTCTGGGCCGGCCGAGCGGAAGCGAACGTAGCGGCGAAGGCCGCGGAGGAGCGAGCGAAGGCGAAGTGGAGCGCGCAGGCGCGGAACCGGCCCAGTCGGAGCGGCCCCGACCCTCCCATCACCCCACGCACGTCTCGTTATCAAAAAACCGAAGTCACCATGACGGCCCGCGCTCGGCCTCCATCTTCCTTACCATGGCCGCAAAAAACGTCTCGGCGAACCCGCTTTCTCGAATCAGCATCGCTGTCTGCTCGGCGCATTTACGCTGAATGGCTTCGTCCAAAGGCACATTCTCACCGGGCAATGCCGCTGCGGCGCACTGAATTTCGGCCGCACGCTGTACCGTCCAGAGCAAAAAGAACGCCTTCGCGATGCTGGATTCCGCCACGGCCACCCCGTGATTACGAAGCACCAGAATGTGCTTGTCACCCAGGCTGGCCACCATGCGCGGCCTTTCTTCCTGATACAGCGTAATGCCTTCAAACGAGTGATATCCGACTCGTCCATGCAATTGAGCGCCGTAAAAATTCGTGTGATCGAACCCCTGCTGCTTTTGGGCGACCGCGGAAATGGGCGTCGTATGAGTATGGATGATGCAACGGATATCGTTCCGCGCCTCGTGCAAAGCGCCGTGCAGGGCGAAGCCGGCTGGGTTGCCATCGTATGGCGATTCGCTGATTTTCTTGCCGCTGACGTCAACTTTAAGCAGGTTGGCCGGAGTGACCTCCGTGTAGTTCAGTCCGAAGGGATTGACCAGGTATTCGTGATGAGGCCCGGGCAAACGTGCCGAAATATGATTGAAGATGGTTTCCGTCCATCCCATGTAATCAATCAATCGATAGCAATGCGCCAGTTTGCAACGCAGTTCCCATTCTTCATCGGAACAGTGTTGAGGCCGCGTGAGCGGCTGGGTCAAGGTGTTCATTGTTTGTCTCCGTCTCTGTTTTCGGTAGTGCGCAGGATCTCGTCTCGGTAGTGTGCCATGCCCAGAATGTCTTGAGTTACGGGCATGGGAATGCGCTGCAACGCCGCCAACTCCAATACCGAATCTCCGATAGCCGCAAGTTCAAGCGGCCGACCGGCAAGCGCGTCTTGCAACATGGAAGTGCGTACCGGTCCCATGGCCATCGCCTGTGCGGTGAATGTTTCCGGGTCAAACTCGATTCGAGCCCCGTAGGCGGCGGCAAGCGTCAAGCCTTCCAGCAGGACTTTACGGACCACAGGAGAAATACGAGGGTCGCCGTAGAGCTGGTCCAGGGTGGCATGCGTGAGTACCGAGAGCGGATTGGAGGTGAGGTTGGCAATGATTTTGACCCAGAGCGGGTCGCGAATACGTTCACTGACTCGGCCTTCGATACCGGCGTGGTTTAGCGCCTGCGCAACCCGTTCGGCACGGTCGCTACGCTGATGGGTAAGTTCGCCCACAATGATCAACATGGGGTTGGGCGAGACGACCAGGCCCGGTTCAGGGCGTTCTGCGGTAATGAATACCACCGCGCCCAGTAGCTGTTGCCAGGGCAGGGCGCGCAAGAGTTCGCCGTGTGGGTCCACCGTTTCAACTGCTCGACCGGTGTGGCGGCTTTCCACACCCTGAAAATACCACCAAGGCACACCATTGATGAGCGGAATCACGATGGTTTCGGGACCGATCATGGGTTGGGCACGGGGCAAAATGGAGCCGATATCCTGGGCTTTCGTGCACAGGAACAAGACGTCTTGCGGCCCGAGCTGCTCGGCGCTGTCAGAAGCAGTGACGCTGGCGTTTATTGTTTGGTTCTGATGTTGTAGTCGTATGCCCTGCGCTTGCAGCGCACCCAAGGTGGCGCCGCGTGCGAGTACCGATACCGGGTTGCCGGCATGCGCGAGCATGGCTGCCACGGTACAACCAATGGCGCCGGCCCCGGCGATGCCGAAACGCAAGCTTTGTGGAAGGGAGCGGGGGTCATTCATTGCGCATCCAAATCTAGACCACGCCGCAGCAAAAGGCAGGTCGATACGGCGCTACCCCGAGCGGCGAAACGGCGATACTCTATCACGCAGGCTCCTCCGTGTCGCTAATTGTGCGAGAGCAAGCAGCAGGAGAAAGAGGGGCTTGAATGTCCTCGGGAGGCGCGCTAAGAGGCGGGGTTTGCTGTCCGAGCCAGCCCGAGGGAAAGTTTTCTATGGCGTCGGTGTCACGGATCGGTCCAAAGGCACCAGGGCCCACGCTCGATGCAGGCGCCCAAATCCCTAAGCCCAAGTATGCAAGCGCAAAGCCCGTAGCCCAGAGCTCAGAGCCTAGAGCCCAGAACCCAGAGCCGAGAGCCCAAAGCGTAAAGCCCCAAAGCCCCAAAGCCCCAAAGCCCCAAAGCCTCAAAGCCCCGAAGCCCAAACTCGAATTCCCGAGCGCCCGAGCCGGTCAGTCTAGACGCGAAGCCTCTCCAGCGTGTGATAGAAGTCGTCCACCTGTTGCTGCGCGTTCTGCCGCATGTTCGCGTTGCGCGCTTCGCAGCTTTCCGGATCTTCCATCGCACCGGCCTCTCCCACCCGCCGGGAGGCGTCTTGTACAAACTTGCATACCGGGTAGCGTTGGGACTCGAAGCGCGTCATTAGCGTATTGATCGGTTCTTCGGACGTAACCAACTTGCCCAGTACAACGGCATCTTCGATTGCCATGGCGCCGCCTTGTCCCATAAACGGGGTGGAAGCGTGCGCCGCGTCACCGATGATCAGCACGCGTCCCCGGTGCCAGGGGGGAGGGCACGCGACTTCTTCCACAAGGGTATAGAGCACTTCAGAATCCGGACCAATCTCATCCAGGAACTGCCGCGCCGGCCCCTGGAAGTCGCGGAATTTTTCACGCATCAGATCGGGCCAATGCTGCGGCTCGTACCAGCTATTGGGAGTTTCGGGAACGGTGCCGAATATATAGAGGCGATCGTCGCTGATGGGCATGATGCCAAGCCGCTTCCCTATGCCCATCTGCATAATCTTTTTATCCAGATCGGCGGGGCGGCGATGAACACTGCGCCACACCCCAAAACCCGTGCTGCGCGGCTGAATGTTGCCAAACACCATATTGCGCACTTGCGAACGAATACCGTCGGCACCGAGCACTAGATCGTATTCGCCATGGCTATCGTCCGAGAACCGCGCTTTGGCTCGTGCCGTCGCTGAACCTGTTTGCAAGGAGGCCACCGTAAGCCCGAGGCGTATGGACACGTCCAGGCGCTGAAGCTGTTCCGCCAACACGCGGTGCATTTCGGCGCGCTTGATGCCCACGATGGGCGGCTCACCCTGAGGTCCGCGCGGGTAATACACATCGGTGATCGGCTCACCCCAATGGTCAAGATAGATGTTCTTGCCATCGTCAACGGCGAAGCCGGCCTGAAGAATGCCATCCAGCACACCCAACTGGTGCAGCGCGGCCAAGCCGTTGCTGTAGACAAATATGCCCGAGCTCTGGAAGCGCCATTCCGACTGCTTTTCTACGAGCGTGACCTCAACGCCGCGTTGAGCAAGAGCGATGGCGGCCGAGCATCCGGCAATGCCGGCTCCAATGATAAGGGCGTTTTGTATGGCGTTCATGGGCGCAGTTTACTTCGCCGGCGCGCCGTTTTGAGCGTTGCCGGAAACCTCCGACCTGGCCGAGACGGGGATCCTGGGTCGCCCGCCAAGAGGGACGTCCCCGTGGCCGATGAAGGCCTGCGCTTCGGCGGTTTCCAGGCGCTGCACAATGCGATGCGCTGCAGTAACCGCCTTGTCGGCCTTGAGGGCCATATCGGGCGTGGAGCCCGTCCACGGTCGCATGCTTTGCTGCGCCTCTGCGATCTCCACATCCTCCATGTGTACTTTACGGGCGCCTTCGTCGAGCTTTCTTGTCAGTTCGGCGTCGTCAATTCGGAAGTTGCGCGACATGGCGACAAAATAATGATGAGTGCCGTCCGTTTCCGGAGTGATGAAATGATCGGCGCGCAGGTCGACGCAGTCTTCTTCGTTCTCGTTGCGAGCCAGCACATTTACGACCCCAGGCGGGTGCCATTGCGCTTGTTGAGTGCGGTCGATGGGTTCTTTTAGTTCGCGCCACGCTTTATGAGCCGGTGCCTGCACCGTATTTTTGAAGACGCGTTGAGTGCTGACTGTGTCGCCATCCACCGTCACCTGCAGCGGGTCATCGTCCAGCCGATTGGAGTCGAAGCCGATAGAGTTTGCATGCAGAAATGCGACGTGCGACAGGTCGAGCAGGTTGTCGTTCATGAGGCGCGCCTCGCCCTTCACATGGAAATACTGGATGATCTCGCTATTCCATTCCGGCTGCTCTCGCCAAGGAAGCTTGGGCAGGAGGGCTTCGTCCGCTAATTGCGGATCGCCTGGCCAAATCCAGATGAGGCCGTAGCGCTCCGCTGCAGGAAAGCTGCGAATATGCGCGCGCGGGGGAATGACGTCCTGCGACGGAATGTGCACGCACTGGCCTCGCGCGTCGAACTCCATGCCGTGATAGACGCAACGGATGACGTTGCCCCTCACGCTGCCCATGGAAAGCGGAGCCTGTCGATGGGGACAGACGTTACGCAGTATTGCGGGCTGGCCCGTTGCCTGCCGGTAGATGACCACCGGCTCGTTGCAGATGACCCTGGCCAGCGGTTTGTCGTGCAGATCGGCTGTCGTGCATGCGACATACCAAAAATTCTTAAGCATTTTGTCTCCACGCAAGAAGAGGACGCGTCTTCTTCTAGCACTAATTCATTCTGAAGAGAATTATTGCGTTGAGTCTTCGAAGCTGTCAACACAGGGCGATTCTTATTGCGGCGGCGTTCCCGGCGCCTCTTCGGCAGGCGCCGCAATCCCGTGCAGGATGAGATCGGACAAAAAGGCGACGTAACGCTTTTTGAGGTCGTCGAAGTCTGCGTCATCGCCAAACAGTTCTTGCAATAGAGGTTGGGCGCCGGCGAAAAACTCGGTGAGCCCAATCATGGCGACATGCAGGAAACGAGGATCGACCTGTCGCAGCGCGGGCGCCGGTTCGTCGTGCAACATGGCAACGGTCAGCCGCATGCCACGCGTGGCCATATGGCCGAGCAGATCCCGGCCCTCGTTGGCATCGGCCTGTCCATAGACCTTGTCCAGCACGAGCCGATGAAAATGCGGGTTGGCTCGCGTCAGCTCGATCATGTTGTTAAGCCGCTGTGCGAGTTTTGCTTGCACGGGTGCGTTGCTTTCGATGCTGGCGCGGGCGGCCGCCTGCGCCTGATCTACCAGCGTCTGCACCACTTCGCGTAGCAGGCCGTCCTTATTGCCAAAGTAATAGCGGATCAGCGCCGGATGCACATCGGCGCGCGCCGCAACCCCCCGCAGGGTCAAGGCCTCGGGCGCCGTGGTGCGCAACTCTTCGATGGCTGCGGCTACCAGAGCGTCCCGCCCGACGCCGGCCCCCGAATCAGGGCGCCCTTGAGTACGGCTTTTCTTCGTTGCTGCAGCGGCGGTCATATGCGATTCCCCAAAAATGGACAGGCCGATTCTATCTCCATATAATTCTTTTTCAAATGAATAAAAGCCCGCATAGTTAGGCAGGGCACGTTGAGACAAAATTCGGGTTCCCGCGCAAGGCGGCGACCCCATCCAAAGGAGGATTTCCATGGCCACTCTCTTTGCGCGCTGTGTGCGTGCCACATTCACCGCCGTCCTGGCGGCCAGTCTAGGTCTCGCCGCAGGCACTGCTTCGGCCCAAGCCCCAACTGAAGTCACCTATTTATTGCCGGCTCCGAAGAACGCCATCGCCTTTGCGCCGCTAATGCTGGCCGACCACAAAAAATACTATGCAGACGAGGGGCTCAACGTGCGCTTTGTCTCGGTAAAGGGCGGGGCGGATGTCGGCAAGCAACTGGGCGCGGGTAACGGTGATCTGGGCGGCGCTTTAGGGGACACGCCAATCATTCTTCGCCCCAACGGCATTCCCGTTAAAGGGGTGGCGCTGTTGGGCGGCAAGGCGCTGCATCAGCTTATGACGCGCGAAGACAGAAATATCAAGACTCCTGCCGACCTTAAAGGCAAAACAATTACGGTTGTGGCCTATCAAGACACCTCCTTCTTTGCCACCTTGGCTATCTTGGCGCAGGCGGACCTCACTCGGCAGGACGCCGATATACAAGGTGCAGGAGCAGTGGGAATCTGGCAGTTGTTGGCCTCGGGCAAGGCCGATGCCATGGTGGGCGCCCCAGAGATGGGTGCATTTGCCGAGGAAGAAGGAGCCAAGCTCACGTGGCAGTCCACCAATGAATTCTTCCCTGGCATGGCGCAGGCTGTCCTGGCTTCCGATGACATGATCAAGAACAACCCGGAAACCATTCGCAAGTTCGTACGCGCAACCTTGAAGGCGGTAAATGAGGTGCAGAGCGATCCGGATGCAGCGGCAGCCAGCTATCTGGAAGCCGTACCCAGTTACAAGGGACGCGAAGACCTCGTCAAAAAGGTGCTGAACTACTACGCCAAGAACGTCTACCCCGGGCAAGAAAAACTGGGCGAATTTGATGCGAAACGGGTGGAAGCCTTGCAAGACTATTACGCCAAGCAAGACATAATCAGCAAGAAAACCCCGGTCAGCGAACTTTTCACCAATGAGTTTGTGCAGTAACGGGCAGCGGCATAGTGATTCGGTTGGCTTACCCGCCTGTCGCGCGCGCTCCCAGTCACGCGCGCGCTCGCATGGATCACACGCCAAACATCCGCAAGACGGCTAGTGTCGCCGCACCCGGGACTTCGGTATTGTTGAATTCGGACGCCGCCGCCCTGGGGCGTCCGGAGTCCAATTTTTAGCCAAACTAGTCTCCTGTTTTTTCGTCGTGTGCTTATTTGGACCCCTCGTGGGTCCTTTTTTTGCTTTCCAGTGGCCATCTGCGCTTGAAGAGGATGCCTGGATGTTCGCCTACCTTGTCGCGAACCGATACAGCTTACCGATGCGATTTTTCCTTGAATCCCGGTATGCTGAACCGTGCCGGCAGTATCTCGCTAAATTTTTCCTGCGGGTATCACCATGACTGAAGCCACACATCCACTACTTTTAGGGTTTGGAGGAATCGAGTTCCAGGGGCGCTCAGCGCGCGAGGTCGGATCCATGCAGCAAAGCTGTCTGGATTACCTGCAAACACTGGGGCTGGACTTGTACGTGGTCGTCACCCGGCACCACGCCCAGGGCGATTACCGGATCCGGTTCCGCATCAGCGAAGTCTTTTCGCGCGAATGGGCGCCGCGCTTCGATACGACACAGCTGTGCGCCAAACTGGAGCTGGACACCATTGCCAAGTCGGGCGACCTGGAGCGCGAGATAGTTCTGGCCATGCTGGTGGGGCCGGTTGTCTTTGTCTACCCCAGTCTTGACGAATTGCGTTCTGCTGTGCGCATACGCAAGAACATTGTGCGCAATGGCCGTAAGACCACCCTGGCTTTCCACACAGAAGAAGCGAACCGGCCCGAAGACTACTGGAGCTGGAGCGAGGAAAGCGGCTTTGTGGTGAAGCCGGGCAAATCGCTTATTGCCGCGTTGGAGAAAGCCACCCAACCCGACTCCTCGCGCCCACTGTGTGCCTTTTCATGTGCGCGCGCAAGCGAGTATGTAATGTTGCTGGGCATTGCCCAGGAGCTGGCCAACTGCAACCCGCAGCTGCTTGATCGCTTGCAGAGGCAATGGGAAAACAAGGCCTTGGTCTCTACCGAGTTCAATGAGGCGTTCCTGCAGGAATACGGGTCCTTGTCCGATCCGTTGCCCGAGCGTTATTACGTCCCGGGTGATCGGGTGTGGTTTCGCAATCCGGATGAACACTCCTCCAACGTGCCTGGCTATGAAGGCTCTTGGGTCATATACCTCGGCAACGGCTTGTTCACCAATTTCTGGAAGAAGGATAAGCCCTTCAACCTGCTTACCAAGTGCGTAGAGATGTACCACTGGCGAAATGCCGTGTATGAAGACAGCGACGGCCAATTGAAGGTCAATGATGATCTTGTCGAAGAGCTCACCTATCAGTCCTTGCAAAACCGGGTGGAACTACAGGACATCCTTGCGAAAATGCTGCGTTTAAGGGAACCGGCAGGCGTGTACCGCGACGGCGGCTGTATCGACGCAACGCGCGAGCATGCCCGCTGGGTCAGGCCCGCTACGGCCGATCTGCGCTTTCCGCAGGCTAGTGACACCCCCACCTGAACGCCGCATCGCATGAACGATTTCGGAACGGTGGTATGGACGACGGTCGTCAACGAGTTTTCCGACATCTCGGATGTGGATCAGGCCGTTCGTGCTGTTCTGCGTCTGTTCATGGCGGCGCTGCTGGGGGGCGCGCTGGGCTACGAACGGGAACTCAAGGGTAAAGCAGCCGGCCTGCGTACCCATATGCTGGTTGCCTTGGGTTCGGCCCTGGTGGTGCTTATCCCCTTGCAAGGGGGCATGCCGCTGCAGGACATGAGCCGCGTCATACAAGGTGTGGTGGCGGGTATCGGGTTTTTGGGGGCCGGAGCGATCTTGAAATCCGATAGTGGCAAAGAAATCCATGGACTCACGACAGCCGCCAGCATCTGGATGGCTTCCGCCATTGGTCTGGCAGCGGGAATGGGGCATCACGCCACTGCCGTGCTGGCGACAGGCGGTGCATTGTTTGTATTGGCCGTCTTGAGCCACTTCGAGGAAAAAATTTGACGTCTGGCAGCGGCCCTGGCATGCGCTCCGCGGGAAAGCATCCTATGGTTGGAGACGGTCGCGTGCGCTGCGCCCGGCGTCGTCCAGCATGAAGTATGGCGCCGGAGGGCTTTCCAGCTGCTGCGCCTATGAGCGTGCGGCTTACAGGAAGTAATCGAGCAGCCGGCGGCTATAGCGGTCCAGCTTATCAATGTCGCGCACCAGGTACTGCACCCCCTGATAGTCGGCAATCAGCAACGCTCGGGCAGACAGACGGCGAATATCTTCTTCGCCCTTCAACACTAATTCGGTTTCGCCCCGGTCCGTCACAATCTTCCAGCGGCTGGGAGTGGCATGCCGCGAAATTGACAGCAGTTGCAGGATCTCAGGAGTAAATTCCCGATTCGCTAATTCCTGCCGCACCATGTCCCGTTCCGCCTCGGGCAATTCATTAAGATCTTCCAGCCAAGCGATTTCTGCGCCGCCAAGGCTCATGAACGAGATGCCGCGGTCGGGGTGCGTAATGGGGAAATTGCGTACCGGGGTCACGCTGTGCGTGGCGCCCTCGTTGACGGTGAGCAAGAGGCGTCCAAAGGCATCTCGGGTTAGGGCGAGGTGGGCCTTGCTCATGGCAGCTCCTTTTCATGTGCCAAACCTTGCTCGGCGGCACGCGCCTCGGACTCCAGACGTTCTCCCAGCCCCTCATCCAGCCTTTCGTCGATGTGATCTTCCAGTTGTTTAGCCGCCCGCTCTGGCGGCGGCTGTTCGTCTGGCTCGGGTGAAGCGGACGCCTCGCCTTGTTCTTGTGCCCGGTAAAGACGTGAATACGGTCCATCGTGGGCGAGGAGTTCGTGGTGGGGACCCACCTCGACGATATGGCCTTGGTCGAGCACCACCAGGCGGTCGGCCTTATGCAAGGTGCTGAGCCGATGGGCGATGGATATGGTCGTGCGGCCTTGCACCAGATTGTCCAGCGCCTTCTGAATCTCCTTTTCAGTGGCCGTGTCCACTGAAGACGTGGCTTCGTCCAGTATGAGTATGCAAGGGTCTATGAGTAAAGCGCGGGCAATGGAAATGCGCTGACGTTCGCCGCCTGAAAGGGCTTGCCCCCGTTCGCCAACCAGAGAGTCGTACCCATGGGGCAGGCGCAGAATGAACTCGTGCGCATCGGCGGCCCGCGCTGCCGCGATAATTTCTTCGGGAGTCGCGTCCGGCTTGCCGTAGGCGATGTTTTCCGCCACCGTGCCGAAGAACAGAAAGGGTTCTTGCAGCACCAGCCCAATATGACGACGATACTCTGAGACCGGCACTGAACGAATATCGACGCCGTCGATGCTGATGCTGCCTTCGGTCACATCATAGAAACGGCAGATCAGGTTGATCAGGGTGCTCTTCCCGGAGCCGCTGTGACCCACCAGGCCTATCATTTCTCCGGGTTGGATATCCAGGTTGAGGTCTTTGATGACGTTGCGGTTGCCATAACGAAAGCCGACATGCCGCAGCTGTATGTGGCCTTTGACGTCGTTCAGGTGGGCCGGATTGACCGGGTCAGGCACGGTGGACACTTGGTCCAGGATGTCGAAAATACGTTTGGCCCCGGCCGCTGCCTTTTGTGTGAACGACACAATGCGGCTCATGGAGTCGAGCCGCGTGTAGAAGCGGCCAATATATGCAATAAAGGCGGTCAGTACACCGACGGTGATTTCGTTGCCCGCCACAAGCCAAATACCAAATCCCCACACCACCAGCAAACCCACCTCTGTCAGCAAGCTGACCGAAGGCGAGAACAGGGACCAGACCGTGTTGACTTTATCGTTGACGGCAAGGTTGCGTTGGTTGGCATGCCGAAATCGTTGCACTTCGCGCTGCTCTTGGGCAAAGGCCTTCACCACCCTTATGCCTGGAATGGTGTCGGCCAGCACGCTGGTTAGTTCAGACCAGGCCCGGTCGGCGCGTTCGAAGCCATGGCGCAGGCGCGTGCGCACCAGCTGGATCAGCCAGATGATGAAAGGCACCGGCAACAGGGTGACCAGGGCCAGCCAAGGGTTGATCGTGAACAGGATGATCGCGGTCATGACGATCATCAGCACATCGGTGGCAAAGTCCAACAGGTGCAAGGATAGAAACACGCATATTCGGTCCGACTCCGAGCCAATGCGGGCAATCAAGTCGCCTGTGCGCTTGCCCCCAAAATACTGCAACGAAAGCGTCTGCAAGTGTTGATAGGTGGTTACGCGAAGGTCGGCGCCAATGCGCTCGCTGACGCGCGCGAGTATGTAGGTGCGGGCCCAGCCCAATATCCAGGCAAGTAGTGCGGACGCAAACAGCCCTCCCAGGTACAAACGCACCAACCCGTAATCAATGGGCTGTCCGTTCTGGTAAGGGATCAGCACCTTGTCCATTAGCGGCATGGTCAGATAAGGAGCCACCAAAGCGGCCGCCGTGGCGGCCAAGGTAAGCAGGAATCCGGCAAGCAGGGCGCGCCGATACGGTTTGGCGAATCGAGTCAGTCGCAGCAGCGCCCACGTGGAAGGGGGGGAGGGGAAGACCGGTTGGTCGCCCGCCAAAGGTAACGGCTTCCGGGTTTCGTGATCGGCCCACGACTGGCGCACTTGATGGAAGTCGGCAATAAAACGCAGCGCTTGTGGATGGCGTCCCAAGGTGTAGCGCCAGACTCCCAGGCGGCCTTGTTTGTCGTGCAGTTCTAGGGCGCCGACACCTGCATGGTCGTGCTGGCGCAGGACAAGTTCGGGGCGAACCGGCCATTGCTGCCAATCTCCGTCCTGCCAAGCCAGCAAGCGCTCCTGCGTGAGTACCAGCAAGCCCTCGCTAAAACGCAGTTGGGCATCCAGATTCAGCTCTAACCAGGCCACGGCAGTTTCGCCGGTGGGCAGTTGCGGACGCAACAACGCCTGCCAATGGCTGGGTAGCGCGGGCGCGGCGTGTGTGTCGAAATCCTCTTGAGTTTCCATGGACCACGAGGGTGACCGACTGGCCCGCAAAGCGCGTGTTGCGCCGCATGAACAGCGGGCGCGAAAGTTGCTTGCCTTGCTTGCCGGGCAGGAGTTAAATGGGTTTCCTTACGCTTGCCTTGTGATTCTCTTCCCTTTACGAGCACTTGGCAAACGGCCCATAGCCGTTTAGCAGTACCGCATCACCGTTGTCGCCGTCATTACTTTTCCAGCATCGCTTTGGACAATGACAAACAAGAACATCGAATTTCTCAAGATGCTGTACATACGCGGGCCAGGGGTCTGGGCGTATCGTCCGGTCATCGAAGCTTGGGTCGATATCGGCGATTTGGAAGACTGTCCTTCCGACACCATTCCCGGGCTGTACGAGCGCTTGTCCTCCTGGCTTCCCGGCCTTGTCGAACATCGTTGCAGCCCCGGTGTGCGGGGTGGGTTCCTTAAGCGCCTGCGTGACGGAACATGGCCGGGGCATATCCTCGAGCACGTCACGCTCGAGCTCCAAACCCTCATCGGTTTTCCGGACGGCATGGGCAGGGCCCGCGAAATGTCGCGACGCAGTCATTATCGTGTGGTGGTCAGTGCGCCGTACGAAGCGGTGACGCGGGCGGCGTTATACGAAGCTCGAGACCTCGTCATGGCCGCCATAGAAGATCGGGCCTTCGACGTGAACGCTGCGGTCGCGCGGTTACGCGCACTTGCCGAGCCATTACGCCTGGGGCCTAGTACAGAGTGCATCGTTGAAGCGGCTGAACAGGCGGGCATTCCAGCCATCCGGCTGGGCGATGCCAACCTCTTGCAGCTTGGGTACGGCGCAGCTTCGCGCCGCATCTGGACGGCCGAGACGGACGTCACCAGCGCCATCGCGGAAGCCATTTGCAGCAATAAAGACCTTACCCGCAAGCTCTTGCAAGATTGCGGAGTACCCGTGCCCGAGGGCCGGGTGGTGAGCAATGCGGCTGACGCGTGGCAGGCGGCATGCGAAATCGGCGTCCCTGTTGTCGTCAAGCCCTGCGACGGCAATCATGGCCGGGGCGTCTTCACCTACCTGCTCACGCAGGACGAGGTGGAAACCGCATTTCATGTCGCCCAGGAAGAAGGCAGCGAGGTGTTGGTCGAACGGTTCATAGCAGGCGAAGAGCACCGATTACTGGTGGTCGGCGGGCGCCTGATCGCTGCCGCTCGCGGCGAAGCGGCCAGCGTCGTCGGAGACGGTGTACGCACCATCCAGCAGTTGATCGACCTGCAACTCAATAGCGATCCGCGTCGGGGCGATGACGAAGAGCACCCCTTGAACACGGTGCGTATCGATTCAGCGGCGCGCATCGAGCTGGCGCGCCAGGCCTATACGCCTGAATCAGTTCCCGCGGCAGGCGTGCCCGTTCTGATTCAACGCAACGGTAATGTCGCCATAGACGTCACCGACGATGTGCATCCAGATGTGGCCGACGCGGTCACATTGGCGGCCCAGGTCGTGGGGTTGGACGTGGCCGGCATTGACCTGGTTGCGCGCGACATTTCAGTGCCTCTGGAGGAGCAAGGCGGGGCCATAGTCGAGGTTAACGCGGGGCCTGGTCTGTTGATGCATATAAAGCCCGCCATCGGCAAGCCCCGGCCCGTCGGTCGCGCCATTGTCGACCATCTCTTTGGAGGCCCGCAGTCGCAAGCGGCCCATGAAGCCCCTGTTTCGGAAGGCATGCGGATGGAGTCGACGCAAATCGCGGCCGGCTCAAATTGTGGCCGTATACCCGTCGTGGGGGTGACTGGCTGTCATGCGAGCTCCGTCACGTCTCGGCTCGTCGGTCATATCCTTCAATTGGCCGGCCTTTATACGGGCCTTGCCTGCGAAGACGGCCTTTACTTTGACGGACGTCGTATTCACGGTGACGATAGCGCCAACTGGCAGCAAGGCCGGAGGGTGTTATTGCACAGGACCGTGCAGGCCGGAATCATCCAGAGCACCGGCCTTTCCATCCTGACTGAAGGCTTGTCCTACGATCGCTGTCAGGTCGGGGTGGTTACGGACGTGGACCTAGCCTTGCGCTACCCCGACCTGGACATTCTCGAAGAGGACCAGCTCTTCAGCGTGTTCCGCTCGCAAGTGGATGTGGTTTTGGCAGACGGAGCCGCAGTCCTCAATATTGACCAGCCTTTCATTGCCCGCATGGCCGAGCTCTGCGATGGCGAGATCATCTTCTTTAGCGCGCAAGCCCAGCCAGACACCGTGCTGCAGCAGCATGTGCAAGGCGGCGGGCGTGCGGTCCTCCTGAAGGAGGGCCGGCGCCTCGTCATGCAGCACGCTTCGCAAGATAGCAGTGTGGGGCCATTGCCGGCCTGGGCCGATACGTTGTCAGACCGCACGGCGGTTCTCGCCGGAGTGGCGACTGCATGGGCATTGGGCGTCGACAAAGACGTCGTGCGCACGGCCTTGCAAACATTTCATGGCCAGTCGCCAGCGATTGGCGCCAGTGCAGTCATGCCTGCCGCCGCTGCTGTCTGAATCGCGACCTCTCGCCTTTTCCATCAAGGAAGCCACTCATGGACGTCAAAGGATTGCGGGCTTTGCGAGGCCCCAACATATGGAGCCGCAATACGGTTTTGGAGGCGCAAGTATGCGGCGCAATGCCATCTGACTTACCACCTGGCTTAGGTTGTCATGGCTTCCTTCAGCGTCTTCATGCCTTACTTCCCGGCCTTGAAATGCCCGACTCTCCTTCTGCTGATGAAGCGGCAAGCATGGTGCACGCCTTGGCGTACACCGTGTTGAATCTTCAAAAGCTGGCCGGCAGCCCCGTAAGTTTTGTGCGCACAGAGCAAGGCGCGGAACCGGGTACCTATTTGCTTGCTGTGGAGTACGTCGAAGAGTCTGTCGGTCGAAGGGCAATGGAAGTGGCGGAAAGCTTGTGTCTTGCCGCGCTTCAGGGCCAGACCCTCGATACCCGCGCTGCGGTTCAACAGCTACGTGACTTATATGAAGACATAAAGTTGGGCCCCAGCACCGGTTCTATCGTGGCCGCCGCTAAACGACGTGGTGTGCCAATACGACGCCTCACTGAAGGCAGCTTGGTGCAATTGGGGTGGGGAGCCAAACAGCGTCGTATCCAGGCGGCAGAAACCGACGCCACCAGCGCTATAGCGGAATCCATCGCACAAGATAAAGAGCTGACCAAGATGCTGCTGCGTGCTGCTGGCGTGCCCGTGCCGGACGGCCGCTGCGTAAAAGACGCTGACGACGCCGTGGCGGCGGCTCGCGAGATTGGTGGGCCGGTGGTGATCAAGCCCCGAGACGGCAACCAGGGGCGGGGCGTGGCGGTGAATTTAACGTCGGAAGACGCCATTCGCCGCGCGTATGCGCTGGCCGAAGAAATCGATACACCGGTCATGGTGGAGCAGTACGTTCCCGGATATGACTACCGCCTGCTTGTGGTGGGCGACAAACTGGTGGCCGCGGCCCGTCGCGACCCCCCTCATGTAGTGGGAGACGGCGTACACACCATCTCTGAGCTGATTGACCAGATCAACACCGATCCCCTGCGCGGTGAAGGCCATGGCAGCTCCCTGACCAAAATCCAATTGGATGACATTGCCTTGGCGACCTTGGGCCGGCAGGGCTGTACGCCGCAGATCATCCCTGAAAAGGGCCGCAACGTGATCCTGCGCAATAACGCCAACCTGAGCACAGGGGGTACGGCCACCGACGTAACCGACGATGTTCACCCTGACATCGCGGCCATGGCAGTGTCTGCTGCACGCATGGTGGGGCTCGATATCTGCGGCATCGATTTCATCAGTCCCAATGTATTCGAGCCGCTGTCCGAGCAGTCGGGTTGCGCAGTAGAAGTCAATGCAGCGCCCGGCTTGCGCATGCATTTGGATCCTTCCTTCGGAAAGCCGCGTAATGTGGGCGAGGCGCTGATCTGCTCCATGTTCGCCCCCGGAGAAAATGGCCGCATTCCGGTCGTGGCCGTGACCGGCACCAACGGAAAGACGACCACCGTCCGACTGCTCGCTCACGTTCTTGGTCTCACTGGCCAGACCGTGGGCATGACTAATTCTGATGGCGTGTATATTGGTTCGCGGTGCATAGACCATGGCGATTGCAGTGGTCCACGCAGCGCTCGCAAGGTGCTTGCCCACCCTCGTGTACAAGCGGCGGTGCTGGAAGCGGCCCGAGGCGGCATCCTGCGAGAAGGGCTGGGTTTCGACCGCTGCGACGTGGCCGTCGTCACCAATATAGGCCAGGGCGACCACCTGGGACTGAATGGCATCCATACCGCCAAG
>JAJUGB010000030.1 GCA_029268595.1 Alcaligenaceae bacterium
CGGCTCTAGTGAGTGTAAGAAGCTGGTTCACGAGGCGGGTGGCACGATCGGCCCCCTTTACCAGTTGCTGCAGGCTTGCAGTGAGCTTTTCCGGGTCTCGTTCGCGCAAAGCGAGTTCGGCCTGAGTTCGCATGCCCGCCAGGGGCGTTTTTAATTGATGGGCTGCATTGGCCACAAAGCGGCGTTGGCTGGCGGTACTGGCATCCAGTTGCCGCAGCAAGTCGTTCATCGCGGCTACCAGAGGCGCAATCTCGACCGGAGAAAGATCTTCTTCTATGGGTGAAAGGTCGTTGGCCCGCCGAGCACGTATGCGTTCCTGCATTAGGGTCAGCGGTTCCAATCCTTGCGTCAGGCCCAATCCGGCAAGCAGCGCAGCCAGGGGCAGCACAATGAGCTGAGGTGTCAGCATGCCGGTGAGTATTTCTTGCTGAAGGGTCGCGCGCCGTTCGTTGGTTTCGGCAACTACGGTCAGAAATGGCGTTCCGTCGGTATCGACCCCGCCCCACATATACGCCACCCTCACACTTTGCTCGTCCAATGTTTCGTTGTGAAAGCGAATGCGGTCCGGCTCGTAGGCCCAGTTGTGGGGCAGAGGGATGATTGCGTTACCGGCGACTGAAAAGCCGTCTGCGTCACGTATTTGCCAGCGTACGGGCTCGGTCGATTCGCCCTGCAATACCGTCATTGCTGAAGAAGACAGCTCTACTCCCTGCGCAATCGATTGCTGGGACACTTCGTGGCGCAGCAGGCGTAGATGATCGGTAAGAGTGCGATCGTATGGCGCGTTGGCAATGTTTTGCGCAATAAACCAGGTAATGACGATGCCTATGGTCCACAGTAAAAATAGCGGGCCAAACATCCACAAAATGATTTTATTGAGCAGGCTGCCATGGCCGGCATGGGCCGCGCGCCAAAACGCAGGGCGCAGATGTGTGCGAGCGGGAGCGGTCGCGTGGGCGCCGCTGCCCGTCTCTGCGCGGGTCAGGATGTCACGCGGCGGCGTCGTGGCGGGAGTCGGGTTCAAGGCAATACCCCAGACCGCGTATTGTTGCGATTCGTGCTCCGCTGGGCTCGATTTTTCGACGCAGCCTATATATATAGACTTCGATGGCGTTCGAGGACACCTCTTCGCCCCATTGACAGAGCAAATCCACCAGTTGCGCCTTGCTGATCAAGCGGCCACTTCTAGAAAGGAAGATTTCTAGCAGGCTGGTTTCGCGCGCCGAGAGGTCGAGCGGCTCTTCGTCTATACGCGCCATGCGGGCGTTCAGGTCGAAAACCAGCTTCTTGTGCCGTATGAAAGTGCTTGCTGTGCCGGCGCTGCGTCGTGTGAGGGCGCGTACACGAGCTTCGAGCTCTGACAGGGCAAAGGGCTTGGCCATGTAGTCGTCTGCGCCGAGGTCTAGCCCCCGCACGCGCTGCTCGATGGAATCGGCAGCCGTTAAAATGAGCACCGGCAGGCTGTTTTGCCTTTGCCTTAATCGTTGTAGTACCGACAGACCGCTTAGTGCAGGAAGGTCTAGGTCCAGTATGAGCAAGTCGAAGGCTTGCAGTTGCAGGGCCGAGTCGGCCGCCGAGCCATCGTGAACGACATCAACGGCATAACCCTCGTACCGCAGTGAACGAGAAAGTCCATCCGCAAGAATACCGTCGTCTTCAGCAATAAGAATTCGCATGTCCGTCCTGCTATAGAAGGGGGGACGCGGCTTATTCTGACACGAGTGGGCCTGCCCGAGAGCACACTTAAGGGTAAACCTGGGTCAGGGATAGCATATCTGTTTATTTATACAGTATAATTTGATGCAATAATTGTTTGAAGCTCACCCCTTCACCTTCTACGCTATTTAGCCAAGGACTCCTATGGACGACAAACAGACCAAAGCCGCCAACGCCGAACGCGCCAAGGCACTGGCTGCCGCCTTATCGCAAATTGAAAAGCAGTTTGGTAAGGGTTCGGTCATGCGTTATGGCGATAACCAGGTCGAACACGACATCCAGGTTGTCTCCACGGGCTCGCTTGGGCTCGACATCGCCTTAGGGGTTGGGGGCTTGCCACGTGGCCGTGTCGTAGAAATCTATGGGCCCGAATCCTCCGGTAAAACAACGCTTACCCTCCAGGTCATTGCCGAAATGCAAAAACTGGGTGGTACCTGCGCGTTTGTTGACGCCGAACACGCGCTCGATGTGCAATACGCGTCCAAATTGGGCGTCAACCTCAGCGAGCTGCTCATTTCCCAGCCCGATACCGGCGAACAGGCTCTGGAAATCACCGACGCCCTAGTTCGTTCCGGTTCAGTCGACCTCATCGTCGTCGACTCGGTGGCCGCGTTGGTGCCCAAGGCCGAAATCGAAGGCGATATGGGCGATTCCCTGCCTGGCCTTCAAGCCCGACTCATGAGTCAGGCGTTGCGCAAACTCACTGCCAATATCAAGCGCGCCAATTGCATGGTTATCTTCATTAACCAGATCCGCATGAAAATCGGCGTTATGTTTGGCAATCCCGAGACCACAACCGGCGGTAACGCGCTCAAGTTCTATTCTTCAGTCCGTCTCGACATCCGGCGCATCGGCTCCATCAAAAAGGGCGACGAAGTTGTCGGTAACGAGACCCGCGTCAAGGTGGTTAAAAACAAAGTCGCGCCGCCTTTCAAGCAAGCCGAATTCGACATCATGTACGGCGCCGGCATCTCGCGCGAGGGCGAAATCATCGACCTGGGCGTGCAAGCGGGCATTGTCGATAAAGCAGGCGCTTGGTACAGCTATAACGGCACCCGCATTGGGCAAGGTAAGGACAATGTCCGCGATTACCTCAAAGAGCACCCCGAAACGGCACTCGAAATTGAGAACCGCGTACGCGAACAATTAGGGGTCGCAGCTCACGTGGGCGGAGCAGTCAAAACTGCGGCCCAGCCCGTGCCCGACCAAGACGAATTCGCCGAGTGAGCTAATGTGGGCCATTTTTTCATAAGGCGCGCCATTTCTAATGTGCGCCATCTCTAATGTGCGTCATGTTTTCTAGATAGCGCTTTGAACGGGTCTCAGCACAAGGGCGACAATATCGACGACGACGGCTTTGAACAGTTGTCGCCCTTGCCTTCTCCTGAAGGGGTTAAGGTCGCCTCCGGTAATCCTCGTAAGGCGGCAAAAGCAAATTCGGGTCTATCGTTAAAGGCGCGCGCCATTGGCTACCTGTCTCGTCGAGAGCACTCTCGCGCCGAGCTGGCCCGCAAGCTGCAACCGTATACCGACCCCGACGATCCCCGCCAGCTCGACCGCCTTCTCGACGAGCTGGCCGAAGGTAATTGGCAGTCCGATCAGCGATTTGCTCAGAGTCTGCTTCATCGGCGAGCGCCAAAAAAAGGCGCTGCTCTGGTGCTCCAAGAGTTGCGTCAGCACGGCCTGCCGGCATCGCAACTCGAAGAGCTTCGTCACAGTCTGGAAGCGTCCGAGCTAGACCGTGCCCGCGAGGTATGGCAGCGCAAGTTCGGCCAGCCTCCAGCCGACAAGCGCGAGTACGCAAAACAATATCGTTTTCTCGCAAGCCGAGGTTTTTCGGCTCGTTGTCTAAATAGCATTCTTGGCGAGCTTGACGACTGAACGGCCTTTTTGGCTTTGCTGTCCTTGGTCCGACACGGACCCTGTTCGGCCCTTTACGGTCTTTATGCCTGCCAACGTTTTAAAGCATATTTCTTGGGCTTTCGTTATAAACGCCTGCACGTAAGGCGCCTCGGCGTCTTCCACGCGCACGGCGGCATACAAGGTTCGCCATACGCCTTGCTCACCCAGATGGCAAATGCGCAACCATCCCTGATTCATATACTCGCTTAAAGCCCAGTTCGGCAGGGCGGCGACTCCTCGTTGACTAGCGACCAGTTGGGCAATGATGGGGGTAAGTTCGGCTTTGCGAATGGCCGCGGGCTCGACATCGGCAGGGTCAAGAAACGCTGTGAATACGTCCAATCGCTGGCGTTCCACCGGATACGTAATAAGAACCTGATCGGCCAGCTGGTCGGGCTCTACGTATTTGTACTGGGACAAGGGATTGGATGCGGCGACGGCTAGGACCAGCTCGTACCGAAATAGCGGCACGTAATGGACGGCTTCCAGAGCTTGCGGATCTGAGGTGATGACTACATCAAGGTCGCCTCGCACCAGTGCGGGAAGCGGCGCGAAGGAGAAGGCAGCCGAAAGGTCCAATGCCACATCGGGCCAATCTCGCCGAAACTCGTCCAGTGCCGGCATTAACCATTGAAAGCACGAGTGGCACTCAATGGCCAGATGCAGGCGGCCGGTGCGTCCGGCCGCCAAATGCTGAAGCTCGCGCTCCGTTGCGCGTAGGCGAGGCAGAACCTCGTCCGCCAGGGCCAGGACCCGTAAACCCGCTGTGGTGAGCCGCGCGGGGCGTGTGCGCCGATTCAGTAAAGGGACTTTTAGGCGCACCTCCAGATCGCGTAACTGATGCGATAGCGCCGACTGCGTGACGTGGAGCCGTTCGGCCGCTTCCTGCAAACTGCCGGCGTCGCGAATGGCGGAAATGGTTTCAAGATGGCGAACTTCGAGCAAGACGGCCCTCGCTAAATGAGAAATTCTCAATAAAAACTTGTGTGATTTGATTTTGATTCATGCAATTATACGTTCACAATGGTCAGCAGATTCAAGAACCTTCATTTTATGGACAGAACTGTATGACCATTACTCACACTCTTGGCTTTCCGCGCATCGGCGCTCAACGCGAACTTAAGCGCGCTTTGGAAAATTATTGGAAAGGGCAGTGCTCTCAGGAAGAGCTGGAAGCCGTAGGGCGCGAACTTCGAGCCCGGCACTGGAAGCAGCAAGCAGAGTCGGGCCTGGCCTGGGTCACCGTGGGCGACTTTGCCTGGTATGACCACATTCTGGAGTGGAGCACTTTACTGGGCGTTGTACCGGCTCGCTTTGGCCAGCCGGCCGACCAGGCAGTTGGTTTGGACACCTTGTTTCGCATGGCGCGCGGACGTGCACCCAGCGGCACTCCGGCCGCGGCGTGCGAGATGACAAAATGGTTCGATACCAATTACCACTACATCGTGCCGGAGCTCGCACCACAGCAAACCTTCCGCCTGGCGCGAACGGCGCTTTTCGAACAGGTCGACGAGGCGCGGGCCTTGGGCCACCAGGTCAAGGTTTCCATACCGGGGCCGCTAAGCTGGCTCTGGCTTGGCAAAGGCGACGCGTATGCAACGGCCGACGACTCGGCCAAGCTGGCTTTGTTGGACGCACTGGTTCCGGTTTATGAGGAGGTGCTGACGCGACTGGGCGATCAAGGCGTGGAATGGGTGCAGGTGGACGAACCGATATTGGCTCTGGATTTGGCCGCGGCATGGAAGGACGCCTATGGCCGCGTGTACGACCGTCTGGCCAGCGTCGGCCCACGGCTACTCATGACGACCTACTTTGATGCCGTGGACGATAAGGTGGATCTGATACGGTCTTTGCCTGTTCACGGTTGGCATATCGACCTTGATCGAGCGCCGCGGCAGCTTGACAAAGTGGTGGGCGCCGTGCGGGATGATCAAGTGCTTTCGGCCGGAGTCATTAGCGGACGCAATGTGTGGCGTACCGATCTTGATGCCGCTCTGACGCTGCTCGCGGACGCCAAAAAGAAACTGGGCGATCGTCTTTGGCTGGCGCCTTCTTGCTCGCTTCTGCATGTGCCTGTCGACCTTGATCTGGAATCGGATCTCGATGAAGAACTGCGGTCCTGGCTTTCGTTCGCTTTGCAAAAACTGGATGAATTGCGCTGGCTGGCTGAAGCGCTCAATGGCCGACCGTCCGGCGCGACTGAACAGGCGCTGGGCCGTCAGCGTGAAGCGTTGCGCCGCCGCAAGGGGTCGCCCCGCATTCACAACGCCTTGGTACAACAGAGGGTGCAGGAGGCGAACGACATTCAACGGCAGCGAACGCCGTTTTCCGACCGCCAACCGTCGCAACACGAGCGCTTGCACCTGCCCTTGTTTCCCACGACCACTATTGGCTCCTTCCCACAAACTGACGAAATCCGACGGATTCGGCGTGAATGGCGTAATGGAACAGCAAGCGACGCAGCCTACGATAAGGCCATCCGGGCCGAGATAGAAAGAACCATACGTTTTCAGGAAGAAATTGGTTTGGATGTGCTGGTCCATGGCGAGCCCGAGCGCAATGATATGGTCGAATATTTTGGCGAGCTGCTGTCCGGCTTTGCCTTTACCCGCAACGGCTGGGTTCAAAGCTATGGCTCGCGTTGTGTGAAGCCACCTTTGATTTTTGGCGATGTGCTGCGGCCAGCGCCTATGACGGTGGGCTGGACTGCCTATGCACAGTCCCTCACTTCAAGGCCGGTCAAGGGCATGCTGACCGGTCCGGTGACCTTATTGCAGTGGTCCTTTGTGCGCGATGACCAGCCTCGTGAACTGACTTGTCGTCAGCTGGCTCTGGCCCTGCGGGATGAAGTGTTCGACCTGGAGGCCGCAGGAATCTCGGTCATCCAGATCGACGAACCGGCTATTCGAGAAGGACTTCCACTTCGACGCGCAGCATGGAAGCATTATTTGAACTGGGCGGTCGACAGTTTTCTTTTAGCGACTTCGGGTGTGCAAGACAGCACGCAGATCCACACCCATATGTGCTATTCGGAATTCAATGACATCATCGACTCCATAGCTGCCATGGACGCCGACGTCATCACCATAGAGACATCGCGCTCCAACATGTCCTTGTTGCAAGCTTTTGAAGATTTCGAGTATCCGAACCAGATCGGGCCCGGCGTCTACGATATCCACTCACCCAACGTCCCGAGCGTCCAATGGATGGTGGATCTCATTGAACAGGCCGCGCTGCGTTTGCCCCGAGAGCGGCTTTGGGTCAACCCCGACTGCGGGTTGAAGACACGCTCCTGGCCCGAAACAGAGCCGGCCCTGTCCGCCATGGTGGAAGCCGCCCACCTACTGCGAGCCCGAGCCGTGCAAGCAGAGGCGGTGGCATAGTCGTCATAGCCGTGGCCCCGTCCCCCTTGCCGGGGGAGCGGGCTGTGTGCTGGGCGAGGGCTGCGTTATACTTGTTGGGTTTATCGATCCTTTCCTTTCCCAATCTTTCTACATGCCTTTGCCCCCCTCCGACATTTCGCGTAAGCATGTGCACACACGCACCTTGCGTGTGGATGCTTTTGACCGAGAAGACGGGCTCATGGATCTTGAGGCCGAGCTTGTGGATGTCAAGGGGTACGACTTTACTCGCGATAGCGGGGCCATCCATAAAGCGGGCACGCCGGTGCACCATATGCATCTGCGCATCACGGTAGACGACGAATACACAATAAAGGCCGCCGAAGCGGCCTACGACGCCGCCCCCTATAACCAGATCTGCGCCGCCATTTCGGACGCATATAAAGATCTCGTGGGCATGAACCTTCTGCGCCGTTTCCGTCACACAGTCAAAGAGCGTTTTGGCCGCACTGCCGGCTGCACGCACCTGACTGAGCTGTCTTATGTTCTGCCTACGGCCGCCATACAGGCCAGGGCGGGCCGCCGGCGAAAGGCACACAGCCGGCCCTCCACCCAGCGCCCCTTCGAGCTCGAAGGCTGCCACGCTTTGCGGCTCGATAGCCCCGCAGTTCAGCAGTTCTACCCCACGTGGTATGTCGCGCCGGCCCCCGACCAGTCGCATGAAAGGGCCGAGGAGAGGCGCGAATAAGCGAATCGCATTGGGCCAGGTCGGCTCGCTTCGGCCCTGGCAAGGTTTTCCATTCTTTACGTTCAGACAGGTAACAAATGAAAATTCACGAGTATCAAGGCAAGGAATTGCTGAAGAAGTTTGGCGTGACAGTACCTCGCGGATACCCCGCATTCTCGGTCGACGAAGCTGTGGCTGCTGCCGAGAAGCTCGGTGGCCCGGTGTGGGTTGTCAAAGCCCAGATTCATGCCGGTGGCCGTGGCAAGGGCGGCGGCGTGAAGCTGGCCCGCTCCCTTGACGAGGTGCGCAAACTGGCTTCGGAAATCCTGGGCATGCAGCTCGTGACTCACCAAACTGGCCCCGAAGGCCAGAAGGTGCGCCGCCTGTACATCGAAGAGGGCGCCGATATTCAAAAGGAATACTACGTGTCGCTCGTGACCGACCGCGCCACCCAGAAAGTGGCCTTCATTGCTTCTAGCGAAGGCGGTATGGACATCGAGGAAGTGGCCGCGACCACGCCCGAAAAAATCATCACCGAGTACATTGATCCGCTCGTGGGCCTCACCAGGGAACAGGCCACCAAGATTGCCAACGCGGTCCAGCTGCCTGCCGAATCGACCGAACAAGCAGTGGACATGTTCCAGAAGCTGTATCAGTGCTATATGGACACTGACGCGTCGCTGGTCGAGATCAACCCCTTGAACCGCGATAGCAACAACAACCTTATCGCGCTGGACGCCAAGTTCAACTTCGACTCCAACGCGCTCTTCCGTCACCCGGAAATCGTCGAGTACCGCGATCTGGACGAAGAAGATCCCGCCGAAGTCGAGGCCAGCAAGTTCGACCTGGCATACATCCAGCTGGACGGCAATATCGGCTGCCTGGTGAACGGCGCCGGTTTGGCCATGGCCACCATGGACACCATCTAGTTGTTTGGCGGCGAGCCGGCCAACTTCCTTGACGTTGGGGGTGGCGCCACGGCCGAGAAGGTCACCGAAGCCTTCAAGATCATGCTCAAGAATGAAGGCGTTGAAGCCATCCTGGTCAACATCTTTGGCGGCATCATGCGGTGCGACATCATTGCCGAGGGCGTCATCGCCGCGTGCAAGGCGGTCAACCTCAGCGTTCCGCTGGTGGTGCGCATGAAGGGCACCAACGAAGAGCTGGGCAAGAAGCTGCTGGCCGAATCTGGCCTGCCCATCATCAGCGCTGACACCATGGCCGAAGCTGCGCAAAAAGTCGTGGCCGCCGCGAAATAAGAATTTGCCGAGGATTTGTAAATGTCGATCTTGATCAACAAAGACACTAAAGTCATCACCCAGGGCATGACTGGCAAGACAGGCCAGTTTCATACTCACTACTGCCGTGAATACGCCAACGGGAAAGCGGCGTTTGTTGCAGGTGTACACCCCAAGAAGGCCGGTCAGGACTTCGAAGGTGTGCCTATTTACGCGTCGGTCAAAGAAGCTAAAGCAGAAACAGGCGCCACTGTTTCGGTTATCTACGTGCCACCTGCCGGCGCTGCCGATGCTATCTGGGAAGCCGTTGATGCAGACCTGGATCTAGTCATCTGCATTACTGAAGGCATCCCCGTGCGCGATATGCTGATGGTGCGCAATCGGATGCGCGCCGAGAACAAAAAGACGCTGCTTCTGGGCCCCAATTGCCCTGGCCTCATCACACCTGACGAACTGAAAATCGGCATCATGCCGGGCCACATTTCGCGCAAGGGCCGTATCGGAGTGGTCAGCCGCTCCGGCACGCTTACGTACGAAGCCGTTGCTCAGTTGACCGAGCTGGGTCTGGGCCAGTCGACCGCTGTCGGTATTGGCGGCGACCCGATTAACGGCCTCAAGCACGTGGATGTGCTCAAGATGTTCAACGAAGACCCCGATACTGACGCCGTCGTCATGATCGGCGAGATCGGCGGACCTGACGAGGTGAACGCGGCTGAGTGGGCCAAGGACAACATGAAGAAGCCGGTAGTCGGCTTCATCGCTGGCGTTACAGCGCCTCCCGGAAAGCGCATGGGCCACGCAGGCGCGCTCATCTCCGGCGGCGCCGATACGGCTGACGCCAAGCTTGAGGTCATGGAAGCTTGCGGCATCCGCACCACTCGCGATCCATCCGAAATGGGCAAGCTGCTCAAGTCGGTGCTGTAATTTCTCACTGCATGAAACGGCCGGCGCATTCCTTGCTAGGTTGAGTCCGGTACGTAAGGCCGGGCCCTGTACCGCAACAGGGCCCGGTCTTATAGTTTTTATAATCGCCTATTGCCGCTGAAGCAGCGGCATTCGCGGTTTCAGCCGCAGCCAACCACGAGTCTTCTACATGATTGAGTTTTTTCAGGCACTACATTGGGGCGCTTTATTTCAAATTGTCCTTATCGATATCTTGCTGGGCGGCGACAACGCCGTCGTAATTGCCCTAGCTTGTCGCAAGCTGGAGCACCGGCAACGCATTCAAGGCATTTTGTGGGGCACAGCAGGGGCTATTTTCCTGCGAGTCGTCCTGATATTTTTTGCCCTTCAGCTCTTGGCCATTCCGTTCCTGAAGATCGTGGGCGGCTTGCTTTTGCTGTGGATCGGCATCAAGTTGCTGGTTCCGGATGAAGATCATCACGGCAATATCAGTGCCAGTACGTCGGTCTGGTCTGCAGTAAAGACCATCTTGGTTGCCGACTTTGTCATGAGCCTGGATAACGTGATTGCCATCGCGGGCGCTGCGCAGAACGCGACGCCGGATCACCAGCTGGGCTATGTAATTTTCGGCCTGGTTCTCAGTGTGCCCATCATTATTTGGGGTAGTACGCTGGTGCTGAAGCTTATCGACAGGTTCCCCATGGTTATTCTTTTTGGGGCGGGCCTGCTTGGCTGGATCGCCGGCGGCATGATCGTGGGCGACGTCTTTGTCGAGAATCAAATTGGGCCGGTCAGTACGACGGTTAAACTTACCGCAGAGGTCGTCGGAGTCGCCATTGTCATCATTCTGGGTAAGTGGTTGGCCTCGCGCAAAGTTAATAAGGTAGATGAAAATGGGTCTGTTTAAATCATCCGATCGCAAGAAGAGCCCTGACAGCGGGATGTCCTTGCTCAAAGGGATGGCTATTCTTGCAATAATCGGCATTCTTCTTGCCGTCCTTTTCAACTATCTGGCCCCCTGAACCATGGTCGCTACTCCTGCACGGCTTGTCATTGCTACACGCGCCAGCCGCCTGGCCCTATGGCAAGCCAACCATGTGAAGGCTCAGCTAGAGCAGCTGTATCCGCAATGCTCGGTCGAGCTTCTTACCATGACCACCCGCGGCGATCAGATCCTGGACCGCACCTTGTCCAAAGTGGGCGGTAAAGGGCTGTTTGTCAAAGAGCTGGAAACGGCTCTTATGGATGGTCGCGCGGATTTGGCCGTGCATTCGCTCAAGGATGTGCCGGTGGATCTGCAGCTTCCATTTGCGCTGCCCATCATTATGCAAAGAGACGACCCGCGCGATGCGCTGGTCTCCAATCAAGCCGGCTCGCTGGCCGAGCTTGCCCCCGGTTCCGTGGTGGGTACTTCCAGTCTTCGCCGGGAAGCGCAGTTGCGCGAGCGCTATCCGCAACTGGTTGTCCGCCCCTTAAGGGGCAACCTGGACACTCGCTTGGCCAAGCTCGACCGTGGCGAGTACAGCGCCATCATTCTTGCTGCCGCAGGCTTGCGCCGCTTGGGCCTGGTCGATCGTATTCGCAGTTATCTTTCTATTGAAGAAAGTCTGCCTTCCGCCGGTCAGGGCGCCTTGGGCATTGAAGTCATGGCCGATCGCAAAGATCTAATCGAATGGTTGGAGCCGCTCGCTAGTGCCGACACTGCAGCGTGCGCGCAAGCCGAGAGGGCCGTGTCTTTTGAGCTTGGCGGATCTTGCCAGGTCCCGTTGGCTGCCTATGCAGAAGTCAAAGACCAGCAGTTGCATGTGCGAGGGCTGGTGGCCGAGCCAGACGGATCGCGCGTCATTCGTGCGGAGCGCACCGGTGCTGTTCAACACGCCGAAGAGCTGGGTAAAGAAGTGGCGCACGAACTGATGGGTAACGGCGCCAGGGCCATACTGGCAAAGCTTCTGCCCGCGGCCGGCCAGAGCTAAAGCGCCCATGGCGCTCGACACTCGTCCTGACTCTCTTGTTGTTCTCACGCGGCCGTTTGGACAAAACGAGGGGTTAAGGCAAACCCTCTCGCAGCGCGGGCTTTCTACCCTGGTGCTGCCCGCCATCCAGATCGCTGAGCCGCCCGCCCTCATCGGGCAACCGGATCCAGCCCATTTCGACCTGGTGGTATTTGTAAGCAGCCACGCGTCGCGCTACTTTTTAAAGGCGTGGCAAGCCTCCGGCCGTGCCGACCATTGGCCTGCACACACCCTGGCTGCCACCGTCGGCGAAGGAAGCGCCCAGCCGCTGTACGCATGCGCCAGGGTGCCCCCCGAGCAAATTGTGCATCCTTCAACGGGTACTGCTCAAGATTCTGAAGCCTTGCTGGCCTTGCTCGAGGAACCGCTGCGCCAGATCAAACGGGCACTTATAGTCAGGGGCCAGGATGGCCGGGAATGGTTGGGCGAGCAGCTTGAAATGCGCGGTATACAGGTCCAGCGCCATGTGGCCTATATTCGCGCACCCTATGTTTGGCCAGATTCCAGTATTGAGGAGCTCAAGGTCCGCCAATCCGGTAAGGGTCTGATCTGGGTGCTGACCAGCTCTCATTCGGTTGAAGCGGTGCATGCACAATTGCTGGAGCGCGATCTGCAGATGTACTGGAAGGGGGCGCAGTTTGTTGTAATACACGAAAGGATTGCAAGCCGTTTACAATCGCTGCTCAAGCCTTCGAGCGATACGGATGCCAATCAAATACGGGTTTGTACTCCCGGCGATCCGTCTATATTGCAGGCTGTGCTTTCCCTCGCGTCGGCGCGAAATTGCCAAGGATTACAATCCCGACATGACTGAATCAACTCCCGATACATCGTCTGGCACATCTACGACAGACTCCAAAGAGCACGGAACCCAAGTCAAGCCCGGGCAGGCTGTCCCGTCGTCACCGCGAAGCCGTCGTACCGGTTCGCGAAAAGGGTTGGTTACGGCTTTGGTCATTGCCATACTTTTGCTTATTGCCCTGGCCGCCGCGCTTTGGTATCAACAACAAAGCTTCAGGCTGGCGCACGACAATCTCACGGCACAGCTACAGCAAGGCAATCAAGTTTCGCGCGCGGCCGAGGCCCGTGCCGATGAAGCGCTTCAACTGGCAAAAACGCAGTCCGAGCAATTGGCGCAATTGCAAGCTACGGTAGAGCAGTCACAAAGCCAAGTGCATAGCCTTCAGCAGGCTCTGCAGATGTTGACGGATACTGGTTCCAACCTGGCAATCCTCAACGATATCGATCACCTGGTCACCATAGCGCACCAGCAACTGCTGCTCAGTGGCAACGTCGCTAACGCCATTGTGGCGCTTGAGACGGCGCAAGCGCAGCTAGCCCGCACGAACCGACCCGCCCTGGCGCCTCTGCAGCAAGCCATTAACGGCGATCTGGACCGCCTGCGTGCTGTTTCGACGGTCGATGTCAATAATCTTTCAAGTCGGCTTGAAGAGCTAAGCAGGCTGGTTGGTCGGGCGCCCTTGCTTGTCCCGGACGATGCTGCCCCCGAGGTACCGCCGTCGTCTCAGACTCCTTCTTCGTCCTCTGGCGGCGGCGTGGATTCACCACCGCGGCCGGACAACAACTCGCAGTCGGCACCTCCACCCGCGGCGCAGCCGTCGGGCACTCACCCCGACAGCATCCGTACTCAAGCCGCGGAACCAGCATCCGACGAGGGATGGTGGCGGCGCGGACTCGAGTCTGCCCGCGAGTGGACCTCAGACTCCCTGACCGCCCTGAGGCGTGAACTGGGTGATTTCATTCGCGTGCGTCGTGTTGACGACCCTTCGGCCCTACTGCTGTCCTCCGAGCAAGGCGCTCAGCTACGCGACAGCATGCGACTGCGCATTATGACAGCGCAATTGGCCCTGCTCATGCATCAGCCGGAAATCTGGAGATCCGAGTTGGACAGTGTGGTGCGGGTGTTGGAAACGCGGTACGACGGTCAATCGCAAGATACTCAGCGCGCATTGCAAGTTGCGCGCAAACTGGCCGAAACGCCTATCGATGTAAAGCTGCCCACGGTGCGCAATAGCCAGGACACTTTGCAGGCACTCCGAGAAGACAACGCCCGCATGCTCGAGCAGCCGCATTCCGCCGACTCCAACGGGGCAGAAAGTCCGGCTGTCACAGAGAACGATGGGTCTCCCGCTAATGGTGGTCAGCCCGCCCAATCAGCCACCCCTACCGAGCAGCCCGAGCCGTCTGAGGATCAGGGCGCTCAGCCGCAGGCGCCGGGTGAACAGGCCGACAGTTCTGCCGCACAGCCCCAAGCCGCGCTCGATAACGGGTCTTCGGCAGGCGTACAGTCCGATCCATCCCAGGAGCAAGGTGCTGGTGCTGCCGCTCCCGTCAACCGCCAATCACAGGAATAAACAATGAGGGCATGGTTCTGGACTCTCGTGTTGCTGGTCGTTGCCGTGGGCCTGGCGGTCGTCTTACGCGAGCACAGCGGCAATGTACTGATCATCGCGCAGCCCTATCGCATCGAGCTATCCCTGACGCTGGCGGTGCTGCTGGTGCTGGGTCTTTTCATCGTGTTGTATGTCATCTTGCGCGTCGCCTCGTGGATATCCTCCAGTCCTGACCGTTTCCGCTCGTGGCGCGGCCTTCGTGCGCGCAAGAAAGATCACGAGCTGCTGGAAAGTGGCTGGATTCATGTGCTGGAAGGGCGGTTCGGCGAAGCAGAGCAAGAGCTGACGAAGCTGTTGTCGCGGACACGTTCCAGCAACACCCGCGTCCTGGCTGGGCTTGCGCTGGCGCGGGCGTCGCATGGGCTAGGGCAGTATGCTCGTCGCGACGAAGCCCTACAAGTGGCCCAAGAGACGGCCGGAAACGATCCGCGCCTTCGCGAAGCCACGGCCATTGTCAATGCCGAGATCTGTCTTGAGCAAAACCGGGCACAAGACGCGCTGAGCTGGCTGGAGCCACTTTTGCAAGCCAGTGCTCGAAACCATAACGCCGCGCGATTGGCATTAAGGGCTTATAAGCTGCTGGGCAACCATGATCAGGTCTACGTACTCACCCGCCAGCTCATGCGGCGCAATAACATCGAAAGAGGCGAAGCTCGCCGATTGATTGAGGTGTCCGCTGCCGCCCGTATTGCACAGGCCGGCATAGAAGGGTTCAAGCCTGTGTGGGCCGACCTCAAGGCCGACGAGCGCACATTGCCCGACATAGCTTTGGCGGCAGCGCAAGTACAAGACGCGGCCGGCAATCCTGAAGAGGCAGGCAAGATCCTGGAAGCGGCGCTTAACGCCGGATTGGAGCCCCACCTGCTTAATGCATACTCGCAGTGCCCGCCGGATCAGGTGGCCAGGCGAATTGCCAAGGCCGAAAACTGGCTGCGCGAGCAACCCGACAATGCGGATCTGCTTGCGGCTTTGGGAAACCTGTGCCTTACGGGCCAGCTTTGGGGCCCGGGCGAGCGCTATCTCCAACGCTCGATGAAGCTGCGTAATGACGTACGCATTCATGCCCTGTTAGGCAACTTGTACGACCGGCTGGGCCGCGAGAAAGAAGCGATGAATCACTGGCGTCTGGCGGCCGGCGTGGCAGGAGTATTGCCGGTACTTCACATGCATACCGTGCTGCCCGCCGCCGATACTCGCGGCGACCCCAATTTGGTAGATGTCGACCCTATCCCTGTCGCGGCGCCACAGGCCATCGAGTCCCCGATTCCTGTTGCCGCGAGCGCGGCGGATTACCTGGATGCAGACAGCTACACCGGCACACCGGGCACGGCACCTGCTAATGCGCCGGTACAGCGGGCCGAGGATGCGTCGACCGATCTGGAGGACTACTTCGATACCGCACCCATACCAGGAGTGGATTTATCGCAGACGTCCGATCGGCCGAATCGTTCCAATACTTGATTTTTTTAACTTTTAACTGAGCGAAGGTTGTAAAAGCATGAGTTTAGATCGCGTGCCCGCTGGCGCCAAAGTGCCTGACGAGTTCAACGTCATCATTGAAATTCCAATGAATTCAGACCCGGTCAAATACGAAGTCGATAAGGAAACGGGTGCGGTATTTGTAGATCGATTCATGCTGGCAGCCATGCATTACCCGGCCAATTACGGCTATATCCCGCAGACGGTTTCCGATGACGGCGATCCGGCCGACGTATTGGTATTGACGCCGTTTCCCATCCAGATTGGCGCCGTGGTACGGTGCCGGGCGATTGGCGTGTTGCAGATGGAAGACGAAGCGGGCGGCGACGCCAAGCTGCTTGCCGTGCCCGTCGACAAACTCTACCCCCCGTACCGCAATATCAAGAGCCCCGACGACTTGCCTACTGAGGACCTCGGACGCATCAAACACTTTTTCGAGCACTATAAAGATCTCGAAAAGGGCAAGTGGGTGAAGGTGACTGGTTGGGAAGGCGCTGAGGCGGCCCGTAAAGAAATTGAAGACAGCGTGAAGCGCTATACAGACTCCAGCAAGTAAGGGCGTCTGATATCGAGTTGTTGGTTGTTGTTCTCAAAAGGAGAAAACTATGGTCAAAGCCTTATTATCCATGCTGCTTGTCGCTTGTGCGGCTCTGGTTGGATGCAGGAATACTGTAGAAGGAGCCGGACAAGACATCTCCAACGCGGGGGAAGCCGTCTCCGACGCGACTCGATAAGTTCATCCTGCCGCGAGCAGGTATCGGCACTCTGGGTCAGGCTCAGGGTGCCGTTTTTTTTACTCCGCGCCTTTTGATCCGGCTCGGCATCTGCGAATTGTAGGTTCGCAGCGCCAAGCGCACACTGCTCCCACAGCAATTCAAGAGGAGGGCGGTATGCGTAAGGGTGCAGGACACAATCAGCGCGGCCAGGGGATGACGGAGTATCTCGTCATTGTTGCCCTCGTCGCGGTGGCGGCCATTGCGGTCTACCAGTCGTTCGGCCAGGTCATTCGATCACAAACCGCCGCGATGGCCAAAGAATTGGCCGGGGAAGATGGGTCCGCCGAATCCCAGATGGCGCAAGGCGCCGCTGAAGCGGCGGCCAACCAGACCGCAGCCAAGACGCTCAAGTCATTTACCGGAAACGCCGGAGTATCGCCGTGAAATGGCAGGCCGATTACGCCCATTCCATGCAGGGTCAAGCGTTGGTGCTGGGTGTGGTCCTGACCGGCTTGGCTGCGCTGGTATTACTTCGGTTCTTTGCGGCAGGCCAGGTGGTGGCAGCCAAGTCAAAACAAACACATGCACTCGATGCCGCCGCCTACAGCGGAGCTCTCGTGCAGGCGCGCGCCTTGAACATGCTCAGCTATCTGAACCGCACACATATGGCTCATCAAGTGGCCATGGCCCATTTAGTCACTTTGGGCTCTTGGGCACTGTTTGCCGGCAATCAGGCAACTCAGTTGGGCCGGCTCAATCCCCCGCCTCATATTATTGGGCTGTTCTTCGGCCCCGCTCACGGTGCAGCTTATTTGTCATCTCGTGGCGCACTCGGTATGGAAAGCATGTCGCAGCAGCAAGGCAGGCTGGCGATGGCTTACCGTAGCCATGGCGATCTGGTACATGGCTTGTTGACGCGCGTGCAGAATAGGGTGGTGCAAACCCTTCCTCAGGTACGTCTGAACGCCATACACCAAGTGCTAAGCGAAAACTTCGGCGACACTGATTTCGAGTTGACTGTCCTGACGGATACCTGGCCGGGTTTGCTGCAAAGCCATAGCGCCCAGCCCGATATGGCACCCATGCTCAACCACCTGATGGAACGGTTCGGCTTTCTTCAAACCCGAAACCACACAGCCCGCAGCCCGATTCCCGTGGATAGCCGTTGTCCCACCTGGCGCCACGAGTTGCGCCGGCGGGGCGCCACAAAGCTCGATTCAAAAGGGCATTGGCAAGCGATCGATACGCAAGCTTTTCATGCGATACGCTCCAACCGGTGGATACTTTGCTATTTTCGCGAGTACCCCATGGGCTGGGGCGTGGCGGACAGCGCCGACCACAGCGAAATCAACGCGCCCTATATCGATAATCCGCCAGAGAATTTTTCGTCTCAGGACTTCTGGCGCTGGATCCAGGCGGCGACCGATTGGGATATTTTCACTGGCAAGGCCAACCCTTTGGCCAATTCCTACGCAATGGGTCAGCGACCTCGCTGGACTGGAGGCGGCGTGGCGAGCTATTTCGACCTTTCTTCGCAGCGAACTGGTAGGGACGCCACTGCGCAGTTTTCTGTGCAACTGCGCCGGTCGGGGCCAGAGGGGTTGTTGTTTGCAACACAAAGTGCGGCCGAAACCTACTTTCGCCGGCCTACGCCGCGATCAGATACACGAAGCGAGGCGCCCAATCTCTTCCATCCCTATTGGTCGGCTCGACTCGCCGCACCACGGCCGCCTCGTCAAGAAGGCCGCCCATGAACTCTTCGCGCTTCAGGGGCCGTCAGCCGGTCCACTCCATACGGCTTACATTCGCCTCGACACCCCAATGCCTTCGTCAGGTGAAACGAGCCCGTGGGCCGGTTCGCATGCCCGTCGCTTGTAGCCATAGTCCGTCTGAAGCACCTGACCCGGCCGATACGAGGGCGCCCGCGCGCCTAAGCCGGTCCTGGCCGGAAAGAATTCGGGTCCGGGATTGCAAAGGCCAAGCCATGGCCGAGGCTCTGGTGGTCTTGCTGGCCTTACTGTCTGTTTGGGCAGGGCTCGCCTGGCTGGCCCGGTACCAGGATATGGCGCTGCAAACCTCGCATGCGAGCCGATTTGCGGTATTTTCAATGACACGTGGCGAGGCCGCCAACCCGCTGCCTTTAATACGACAGAGTCATTTTGCTGGTCCAGCTCATTCATGGGCAGATAGACGGGGCAAGGCAATACTGAGCGATGCCCGTAACGAGGTGAGCTTGGACCGGGTGCATGGCGACCCCATCAACGCCACCGGACAACCCGGCGGTGAGGGAGAAGCCGGACCTCTGCGTCAATCCTGGCAGGTTCACGACAACGGAATGGTTCATGCCGTAGTAAAGGTCCGCGCCACAGGCACAGGCGTGGACAAGCAAAAGGGACCGGCCTGGGGCGATGGACTGCGGGCTTTTGACCTCGGCTATCCGCCTCTCCAAAGGCACACTTCCATCCTCGTGGGCTCGGGTCACGCGCCGACCGACATAGAGGCACAACGACGGATTGACCAGTCTGGTCCGGCCTGGCGCAATCAGGTCACACACACGTATGGCACCGCCAGCATGGTGGCGACGCGCGCGCTGCCCTTGGACGCGGCGTGGGGTCGGCCCGGGCCCACGTCCGACTGGCTTAGGCCTTGGGTCGGAATCGTTCCTTCACGCCATCTTGGATCAACCGGAGATTTGCCATGACATGCGCCCGTCGTGAACAAAGTGTTAAAGCGGTCATCTGCTTATTGCTGTGCATCGCCGGCATCGGGACGTTGAAGGCCGCTTCAGCGTCCACGGCTGAGACGGCGCCCGGGCCCCTTTCTCCTGCCTTGAAGGCCGCCGGTTTTCAATGGGGCGATCCTTATCGCTTCGCGATTGGTGGCGTGCCTGTGCAGGCCGCCGAGTTCACGGCGCCTCTTTCTCTACCCGAGGCCGCTGCGGCCCTTGCCACCCATACCACGCATTTGCAGCGCGTCATCGCTACGCCCCAAGGTGTTTTGCTGTCTGGGCTTCGCCACGCCGCCCATTGGGTCGCCCAGCTATCGCCTCACGGCACAGGGGTAAGGGGTGTGCTTTCATCGATACCCTGGCCGTTGCCGCCTCAATTCTCACATCGATCACCGGTTTCCGTAGTCGACTGGCTTCAAAAGCACAACACGCTGCGATTTCAAGTGGGCAGCGAGAAGGGAGAACAGGTCGTGCAAGAAATTCATTATTCGCCCTGGCCAGCCCAAGCTTTCGAGGCTCGTATGAAGCAGGGGTTGCACAGAGACGGATGGCGGCCCACGGTTACTGGTCCGATACTACCGGGCGCCAGTCATTGGCGGCGCAACACAGATTCCCTTGCCGTGGTGGTTCACCCCGCCACCCAAGGTAGTCAGGCGCTTGTGCACCGCATTCGCTAAGGTCAGTCGACATGCTATTGCGGCGTCTTCCGCTGTCTCATCGGTCCCTGGTTACCCTGGCTGTAGCAGTGCTTGCCGGGGTCATGGCGGCTTGGGCGGCACAGCGGCACATACAAGGGCGTATCCAGCAAATAGAAGACTCGACCCGCGTACAAACGATTCAACGCATTGTGGCCGCTTTCGATTTACCGGTGGGTACAGTGCTTGACGCAGATCATCTGGCGGTGAGGGCGTTTCCCTACGGGGCGGTGTCCAGCGACAGCTTGACCCCCGAACACTTCACTCAAGTGGCGGGATTGGTGCTGCGATCGCCTTTACGAGCGGGAGACCCCTTACTGCCGGTGCATACTCATCAGCCGCGCGGCGGCCCATTCTCGGACCGCTTGGGCCCGGGGCGCCGGGCCGTCACCATGCCGGTAGATGCGCTCAACTCGGCATCCGGTCTTCTGGAGCCTGGGGACCTCATTGATCTATACGTGTCGTTCGAATACCAACGACGCCGAATTACAGCGCCTTTGTTGCAGGGCGTGCTGGTACTCGCGACCGGAACCAGCACCGACGGAATGAACGAGGGCGGTCCTGAAACCAACTCATATTCAACCGTCACTCTGGACACCTCGCCCGAAGATGCAGTCAAACTGGTGGCCGCTAGGCAAAGCGGACATATAACGGCGCTTTTGAGACGTCCGGATGATGCAGCGCCGACGCAAAAGGCGGTGCGAGGCGACCTGGCTAGCTTGCTCGGCGTGAACTCAGCGCCCGCGTTCCATGGGTCTCGTCGAGCCCCGGTCATATATGGTGACCGTCCTACGCGCCGTGTTGACAGTCTAGCGCCCAAAGCCAGAACCGCTTCCCCGAACGGCGTGTTCGACCTACCGACCGTACCAGAGCTGGTCAGTGCCTGGATGTCCACGCAACGCCGCGAGCCTTCCGGATCCCGTCCGATCTTGGCCGACTATGGCTCGGACCCAGCCGCAGTGGACGAGCCGCTTTGGGATGAGGCCGGCACGCTTAGTTCCACGGGGCCGACGGAATTTGTTGAAGGTGTCCCGGATGCCCTTTACTAGTCTTTTGGCAAAAGGTTTCATTACCTCCTGCCTGCTCTTCTATGTCGGCCTTGCTCATGCTGGCGAAGAACTCCTGGCGCTGCAAGTGGGTGAGGTCCGTGTATTGGCTATCCCCGACGTCGCGCGGGTGGCAGTGGGCGATGGGCAAATCATCAACGCCGTCACTACCGAAGAAAAGGAAGTCATTGTATTTGCGCGTCGCGAAGGGGCGACGTCCTTGCAGATCTGGTCGGTGGACGGCAGGCGGCGTAGGTACGAGATCGAGGTGCTCCCGGAAGGTACACGTCAAATCCAGCATGAACTGCGATCGGTGCTGGAGCGTATCCCCAACGCGAGCGTCAGCAACGTCGGCGACAAACTCGTGGTCGAAGGAGATGATTTGTCGGACGCCGATCGCGAACGCCTGGCAGCTTTGAGTGCACGATATCCGCAATTGTTGGACTTCACCAGCCCCGTGGGCTGGGATCGTATGGTGTTGCTCGACGTGCAAGTAATCGAGGTGCCCCGCAACCAATTGCAGGAACTGGGAGTACGATGGGACAACGAGACGGCCGGAGGCTTGAATGCCGGCTTGGCCTGGGATACGGGGACACGCCGCTGGATAGACCGCCCAGGTGGGGGAACTGATCCTTCTCCCATGACGCTGCCTTTGGCGGCCAGCCCCATGGCCGCCTACTTTGGCATTAACGCCGTGTTGTCGTCGCGCATACAAGCTATGGCGCAAACCGGCACAGCGGTCGTGTTGGCCCAACCTCAATTGCTGGCGCGTAGTGGTTCTACAGCAGAATTTCTAGCGGGCGGCGAGGTGCCGTATTCCACGGTGGATGCCAATGGCAATACCAATACCGCATTTAAGCCCTACGGAGTGTCATTGCGCATTACTCCGCAGGTCGAGCGTACTGGCGCCGTACGTTCTCAAATCGAGGTCGAGGTCAGCTCCATTGATACGGCCCTGTCCGTGCCGACAGGCCCCGCGCTGAAGACGCGCCGCGCCTCGACCGAGTTTAACGTGCGGTCAGGCCAGACCTTGGTGCTGGCCGGATTCCTGTCCAAGGACGAAGCTACCAACGTCAATAAAGTGCCAGGGCTCGGCGAGCTGCCCATCTTAGGGCAGCTGTTCAGGTCCACTCGTTTCCAGCATAACGAAACGGAACTGGCCATTTTTGTCACCCCAGTGGTGGTGGCACAAGACCACCCCGATCTCCAAGCTCGCGTCAGGCGCGGTCAACAGATTCTCAAGGACACCTTTCCAATGGAGGAGACTATGAATGTGCCCGTGCGCGATCGCACGAGCTTCCCCGCTTCGCAGGGAATCCAGTCCGGGACGGGATGGAACCCGTACTCCGGCAGGGGCTCGCAATGGCGCGGTTCACCCGAGACGCCTCGCGAAGACCTTCCAAAACCTCAGCTCATTTCACATCAGACGGACTAGGCCATGCTTGCTCTGCACCTGCAATTCGAGGACGGACAACAAGACGCTCTTAGAAGCACGCTGCCATTGGATATTGGGCGAGCGCCAGATTGCGGTTTGCGTCTGGCCGGCTGGAGAGTGGCTCGCCGACATGCTCGTTTGGTGGGTAGTGCAGACGGCACATTCATTGAAGATTTTGGTTCCTTAAGCGGCACGCTCGTCAATGGGAAAAGAGTCACCCGGTATGGCCCCTTGCAACTAAACGATGAAATCATCATTGGGCCTTGCTTGATCAGGGTGCATGGCCTTCCC
>JAJUGB010000031.1 GCA_029268595.1 Alcaligenaceae bacterium
AAGGACGGCGCCGCGGCAAGCGAAGCACAAGTGCTAAGCATTGCAGCGATTAACAGTTTTTTCATCATGTTCTCCTGATTGTTATAAAACTTATGGTGTTGAATGCGACTTCAGGTACTGCGGTAAGGGGTGGTTCGGAGTGGCCTTTAGTGCAGTTCGGCGTGCTCTTCTTTGCCTATCTTCAAAAGATCCATAAGCCGGCCCTGCAAGGGACCGATTTCGGGCAATTTGCGCCGCTCCAGAGGGTTCTCGCGCAAGGGAAGATCGATGATGATTTCTTCAATGATGGTGCCCGGACGCTCGCTCATGACCAAAAGGCGGTCAGACAGTGCAATTGCTTCGACCAGGTCGTGCGTAATAAAAAGCGCGGTGCGGTTCTTTTCGTAAAGAGTCTGGGCCAGGTCTTGCTGCAGCACCATCTTGGTCTGGGCGTCCAAAGCGGAGAACGGCTCGTCGAGCAACATCACCTGGGGCTCGACAGCCAGGGTGCGGGCCAGGGCGGCACGCTGGCGCATACCGCCGGACAGCTGATGCGGATAATGCTTTTCAAATCCTTTTAAATGGCATTTGTCGAGCAGCTCGTTGGCCACCTGAATGCGCTCACCGCGCGGCACGCCCGCTATCTCCAGCCCCAGCGCCACGTTGTCCTGAATTGTGCGCCACTGCATGAGCAGATCTTTCTGGAGCATGAAAGCGACTTCCCGCACGGGCTTGGTCACCAATTTGCCGGCCACGTAGACCTCGCCGCTGGTGGGCAGATATAGACCGGACCCCATGTTTAGCAAAGTGCTCTTGCCACAACCAGAAGGCCCGATCAGCGAAACCACTTCGCCTTTGCGGATCGACAAAGAAACGTTGCTGACGGCCGCACGCCACTGGCCGGTTTGCTTATCTATAAAGGACTTGCCGACGTCCCTGAATTCAATTTCAAACATGAGTGCTCCTGTGACCGTGCCCCGGCCGCCCGCGATTGTTTTCGTTTTATATGTGAACTGCCGTTTTGCTCGTTGAACAGACTTTATCTTCCCAACGGGGTGGAGCTAAATTAGGGATTTCCCCTGGATCGCGTCCCACTCCTTCGTGGCCATCCTCGGGTTTCCACCAATAGGCCATGCAACTCGAGGCCACCTACACTCTTTTCCCTGAAACGTTGTTTTTTATATGGAACACATCGCTCCGGGCGATTACGGAGGCCCACGTATGCAATCAACGCTTTATCTCCAACCCCATCAAGCACGTAAATCTGAGCCGACCGCATATGAGAACCTGCTGGGCGACTCCTTAGAGCGCGCGTTTGGGCAGGACATTGTCGATTTAGAAGGACTAGCCGCCTATCTGAACGAACATGGACCGCAACCGCAGCACACAGACATCACCTGGACAGCGCAGACTCTCGCGGCCGAGTTAAAGCGCCTGGGCAACGACTGAAGCCATCGCAAGGAGCACAAATGAGCACTCATCCTACCGAAGCGGAAATCGAGACCGTACTGGCCAATGGGCTGAAGAACCGCTGGTATGCAATCTGCCCCTCCAATTTCCTGCAAGACAAGCCCATTTCTTTGCGTCGCCTGGGCCACAAGATTGTGCTTTGGCGCGATGCAGACGGCACGCCCCACGCACTGGAAGACCACTGCCCGCACCGGGGTGCACCGCTGTCCTTGGGTATTCCGTTGGGAAACAAGATCGCCTGTGGGTACCACGGCGTACAGGTCCGCTGCGACGGAACCGTCACTGAAGTCCCGGGCAGTCCCGGCTGCAAACTGGAAGGTTCACGGCCCACTTTGGCGTTTCATGTGCAGGAAGCGAAGGGAGCCATCTTCTTGTTCAACTCAGCCACCAATATCGATAGCCCGCCACCCCTCAGGCTGCCCGAGCAATTGGTCGAGCCCGAGTACGAAAGCTTCTTGTGCTACACAGAATGGGGCGCCGATTACCGCTACGCCATAGACAACGTCATGGATCCTATGCACGGCACCTACTTGCACAAACAGTCGCATAGTATGTCGGCCGGCTCCAGGGCGGCCAAATTTCAATTGCGCGATACGGAACACGGCTTTATTTTTGAAAAGGCCGACCAACGCGACGTCAACTTTGACTGGTCGGAGTTTGGCGACACCGACATGCTCTGGCTGCGCCTGGATATCCCCTATCCAAAAACAGGCGGGCCAGGCGGTAGTTTCGGCATTATTGGCATGTGCACCCCCATACAAGATAACGCGACCGCGGTTTTCTTCTGGCGCACCCGCAAGGTGTCTGGATGGCAGCGCGATGCATGGCGCTTTTTATATAAGAATCGACTCGAGGCCCGCCACTGGGCGGTGTTGGAGCAAGATCGGGTTATTCTTGAGGCCATGGAACCCGATGCAAACAAGCGCGAACACCTTTACCAGCACGATGTGGGCGTGACCCGTACACGGCGTTACCTGCGTCAGCAAGCCATCGAGCAACTCACTGCCGGGCAACGAGAAACTGCCACCGCTTGAGTACAAGTAGCATGACCAGTAAAGACGCCGGTAAGTATTCTGTGCCGGGCCTGGAACGGGGCTTACGCATCCTGACCGAATTCACGCGCGAAACCCCCACCCTCACTGCCCCGGAACTGGCACGTCGCCTTCAGGTGCCGCGCACCACGGTGTTCCGTTTGCTCGTGACCCTGGAAAGCTTGGGTTTTGTAGAACGAGTTCACAACGGGCGCGAATACCAACTGGGTACGGCTGTGCTAAAGCTGGGATTCGAGTATCTGGCGTCCCTGGCGCTGACGGAGTTAAGCCGTCCGGTGCTAGAACGTTTGCGCGACGAATTCAATTACTCGGCCAATCTGGTGATACGGGACGGACGCGACATCGTCTATGTACAAAAGGTCGCGTCAGGCTCTCTGTTTTCGAGCTCGGTTCACATAGGCACCCGCCTGCCGGCGCATGCCACGGTCCTGGGCCGAGTCCTGCTAAGCAGGCATAGTTGGGAGGGCTTGCGCGAGCTCTATCCCGAAGACCAGTTGCAGTCCTACGGACCCAACACCCCTGCCAGCGTTGAGGAGCTGTATCGCTTGCTGCAACAAGACGCCGAACGGGGCTATGTACTCGAAGAAGGCTTTTTTGAGGCCAATATTTCGACCGTGGCAGCGCCCGTATTCGACGAAGAAGGCCGCGTCACGGCTGCTCTAGGGCTGACCATTCCGTCTGTACGCGTGCCCGACGAGCAGCGCGAACGCATTGTCGCCAAGGTGCAGGAGTCGGCGCAGCAATTGTCGGAATGCCTGGACTACCGGCCGACCGCCCTCATGAGTCAGGCCGGCTAGCCTTTTTGCTGCTTCCATCAGGGGGAGACCCGCCCGCCATGAGGCTAAGTTGCCGGGCAGACTGTATTACGGCCGCTTGCACTTGTTCCGACAGCCCGGGGGTACGTTCGAATATATGCTGGGGGCCGACCACACTTAGCGCCCCAACAGCTTCGCCAGTAGCGCCAATGACGGCTCCGGCGCAAGCGTTGATGCCCGCTTCAAATCCAGAGTGACTCCAGGCGCACCCCCTTCGTCGATCCTCTTCCAGGACTTGAACAAACGCTTCCAGCTCTAGTTTGGCTCCAGTGCGTCCATGGACCAGATCGCGTCGCGCCAAACGATTTCTTGCCTCGTCCCGGGACAAGCTTGCCAACAGCGCCCGCCCAGGAGCGGTTTGATAGGCCGGCACCCGGCTGCCCACGCGTATCTGGCTGATGAGCCCTTGCTCCGGCAGTTCCCGCAAGACATAGATAACATCATCGCCGTCGGCTATGACGAAATACGCCGCAAGGCCAAGGTCGGTACTTAGCCCAGCAATAATACGGCGAGCATGGCCAAGAAGGTCGTCCGAGTACAAGGCTGTGGCAGCCAGCGTCAAAAATCGCATTCCAAGACGGTGCCCGCCATGCGGCCGTTTCTCTATTAAACCCTCGTGCTCAAGCGTAGCGAGCAGCCGCATGATGGTTACGCGATTCACATCGATGGCGCGGCCCACTTCGCTCAGATTACTTGTCGTCCCGCCTTCCGCGATATAGCGCAGCAAACGCCACCCACGAATCATCGGGGTTACCAACTGCGCGTTCGCGCCCGCTTCTGGCTCCACACTGGCGTCCAAAGACCTACCTACGGCCTCATCTACAGAGTCTCCGACCGGCTTGCGGACACGCTTGACCTCGAGCGTGCCAGCGGGCTCGGCAACCTGCTGCGCCACTCGCCCGCCTTCCGGCTCGCCAACCGGCTCGCCAACGGGCTTGCCATCCGGCTTGCCATCCGGGTTTTCCGCCGGTTCTTGCCGATCGCCGTCCGGCGCCTGGCCAGCTTTGGAACGCATTCCAGCTTCTCCTGCCGCAGTCTTCGACTTGGCTGGCGGCAACTTCGCTTGAGACATGACGACGATTTCGTTTTAACGGGTTTCAGGCGGAAACTGCAGCAGCGTCGCTACCCAAAGGGACTTTCCATGCATCGTAGGCATAGACCCAATCTGCGTTACTGCCTTCTCGAAGCCAGGTATTACCGCGTGATCCGATCTGGATCTGGCTGGTGCGGTCGTGCCGGGCGGTCTGGTAGGCTGCAAACGCCGCGGCTGGATCAACAAAGTGGCTGTCGGCAAGGCAGCGCGCCAGGACGACGGCATCTTCGATGGCTTGCCCTGCACCTTGAGCCATAAAAGGCATCATGGGATGGGCTGCATCCCCCAGTAGCACCATCCGTTCGTTGTGCCACGATGGTAGTGGCTCTCGAATGTACAAGGCCGACTTCAACACTTGATCGCACGCTGCCAACAGCCTGCGGGCCTCGGGATGAAAGTCCTTGTATACCTCGCGCAGTTCCGCCACGTCTCCGGGCGCAGTCCACGACTCGAGCTGCCAGTCGTCCTGGGGAGTCGTAGCAAAAATAAAAATGTCCCGCCCGCGATTCAAAGGGAAAGTCACCACCTGAACTTCGGGCCGAGAGCCCCACCACTTGGTAAAGCAGTCCAAGTTCGAGACTCCCTCCAGACGCTCGATCGGCACCACTGCGCGGTAAGCGACCACGCCAGTAAACTCCGGCTGCTCCGGTCCCAACAAGGCAGTTCGAACGACCGAATGAATTCCATCGGCACCGATGAGTATGTCAACCGTCTCCGACGTACCGTCGGCAAACTCCAAGTGCACACCGTCGGTGGCACATTCGATGGACACGATCTTCTTACCCAGCTTCACGCAATCACTCGGCACAGCCGTCTCAAGCGCCGTCAGCAGATCGGCCCTATGCATGGTGAGCTGAGGCGCTCCGTAGCGCTCTTCGGCCGCTTGCGACATGCCCAGGCGCGACGTCTCTTCGCCGGTATACCCGTCGCGACTAATCCGAAAATTGGGACGCGCCGCTGTCTCACGCAACGCATTACCTACACCCAGACCATCAAGGGCTCGAACAGCGTTAGGCGTCAAGTTGATGTCTGCACCGACCCGGGCAAACTGAGAAGCCTGTTCAAAGACAGTCACATCCTGGCCCAGACGGCGGAGCGCAATAGCAGCAACCAGCCCCCCGATTCCAGCTCCAGCGATTCCTATGGTGCGCTTGTTCATGGTGGACTCCTTGATCTGAGGGCACAGCAGCTTTGTACGAACCGTTCATAATTGAACGGTTCGTACAAATTTAATCGGCCCACCGCAAAGAGTCAATAGAACGTGGCGGATATTTCTATTTAGCCTCGCATAGGACGAGGCAGACTTCCGCCGTCACCGCTCATGGCACAGTAACCGTCGAACTATTCGCCCCACTGCCTCGAGTGCGATTCAAGTACGCCAGATAATCGTCATCCACATCGCCCGTCACATAACAACCGTTGAAGCACGACGACTCGAACTGCTCCATCGCAGGATTCAGATCTCGGATTGACTGCTGCAGATCCTCCAGCCTCTGGAACACCAGCCCATTTGCCCCAATCTCACGTGCAATCTGGTCCGTATCGCGACCCGTGGCAATCAATTCCGCCTGAGTCGGCATATCAATGCCATACACATTGGGATAGCGCACTGGTGGCGCTGCCGAGGCAAAGTACACCTTGTTGGCGCCCGCCTCTCGCGCCATGTCCACAATCTGCCGGCTGGTCGTGCCCCGCACAATCGAGTCATCCACCAACAACACATTCTTGCCGCGAAACTCCATCTCGATCGCGCTTAATTTCTGCCGGACTGACCGTTTTCGGACGGCTTGGCCTGGCATGATAAAGGTGCGGCCGACGTAACGGTTCTTGATGAAGCCTTCGCGGTAATTCAGATTAAGGCGGGCGGCCAACTGCATGGCCGAGGGACGAGACGTGTCTGGAATAGGCATCACCACATCGATATCGCCCAAGCGCAGACTCTTGGCCACGTTATCGGCCAAGTATTCGCCCATTTGCAGGCGCGCGCTGTAGACCGAAACCCCGTCCATTAGAGAATCGGGTCGGGCAAAATACACGTATTCGAAGAGACAAGGTGTAAGACGGGAATGCTCGGCGCATTGGCGGCTTAACAGATTGCCCTCTTGGTCGATGATAACGGCTTCGCCCGGTTGAATATCACGCACCAGGCTGTACCCGCAGCCCGTCAGTGCAACCGATTCTGAGGCTAACATCCATTCGGTACCTTGGGCCGTTTGCAGGGCGCCCAGGCACAAGGGCCGGATTCCGTTAGGGTCGCGAAACGCCACCATGCCGAAACTGGCGATTTGTGCAATGACGGCATAAGCGCCTTTGGCTCGCCGGTGTACGGCTGCTACCGCTTCAAACACAGCGTGCTCGTCAAGCTTGGCGCCGGTCACCGCGCGCTGCAACTCGTGCGCAAAGACGTTAAGTAGAACTTCAGAATCCGAGTTCGTATTGATATGGCGACGATCGATGCGGAAGAGCTCCTCACGCAGTTGACGCCAATTGCTCAAGTTGCCGTTATGGACAAATGTAATGCCGAACGGGGCGTTGACATAGAAGGGCTGGGCTTCGTCTTCGTTGTCGCTGGAGCCCGCTGTGGGATAACGCACCTGACCCAGTCCGCTGTTCCCCGGCAGGGATCGCATATTGCGAGTGCGGAACACGTCTCGCACCAGCCCTCGCGCCTTATACATATTGAAAAACTGCTCGTGCGCCGTGGCAATGCCCGCGGCGTCCTGGCCTCGATGCTGAAGTAACAGCAAGGCGTCATAAATGGTCTGGTTGGCCGGCGTCAGGCCAGCCACTCCAACGATTCCACACATTTTGGGTTCCTGTTAGGGTCCTGAGGTTCCTGCTATGGGATCAGTACGGCAGCCACTGCGCCAGAGAGCCCGGCAGCTGAAGCTTGATCTGTTGCACCGCTTTGACCGCGGCGCCTGATAAACGTGCTTCCTGCCACCAGGTTTCTTGGGGCAGATCGGTATAACCTGCAAGTGCGACCAGGGCAATCACAAATACCAGTCCACGAAGCAATCCGAACAGGGCACCCAGGCCGTGATCAGCGGGCGTGAGACCGGTCTTCTGGATAAGGGTCGCGAGGGTAATGTTGATTAACCCTATAAGAAGCAAGATGACAACAAAGACCGCCGCATAAGAAGCGGCGGTGCGAAGAAGGTCGTTTTCAATGTAGTGAGCCAGCCAGGCGGAAACCCGAGGGCCCCACCAGATGGCTGCCGTGAAAGCGACGACGTAGGCAATTAAAGACAAGACCTCTTTGATCAATCCTCGGAGCAATCCAAGAAAGGCCGACACCAGCAAGATGGCCAGCACAATATAGTCGAAGCTGGTCACTTGGAAGAGATGAAACTATTGTCGTATCCGAGGGCGCGAAGCCGGGTTTGAGCCGCCTGGGCAGCGTCACGGGTCGGGAATGGCCCCACTCGCAAGCGGTAAGTGGGCTTGCCGCCCGAGGTCGCAGCCTGGACAAAGGCGTTCGTGACTCCGGCAGCGGCCAGTTTGGAACGTCGGTCTTCGGCATCCTTCTCGGATGTGTAAGCTGCAATTTGCAGTACGAAGTTACCTCGCTCGGGGGCTGCTTTAGCAGGTGGCGACCGTCCCTCTAACAAAGCAATAGCGACGGATCCGTCGTCCGTGCGTTCGGAGATCTGGCTCTTGGGCTCGGGCTTGGCTTGCGGTTTTGGTTGCGGTTTGGGCGCCGGTTCTGGCTTGGGTGGACTGGCCGGCTCGGGCTGGGATGAATCGGCCGGGTCTGTGCTCGGTTCTGTAGCGGGTTCGGGAGCCACCGGGGCTGACCCAGCGGGCCCGTCGGCCGTAGCCAGCGAAGGGTCGTCCTGACCGGTGATCGGTTCTGGCGCGGGCACAGGCGCAGTGTCTTCGATAACACCGCCATCGGCGTCGGGTGTACCGGTGTTGGGGTCAAGGGCGGCCACACCGGGTTCGGGCATGGGCGGAATGCCAGGCACAACCACGGGCGTGGGCGCCGGCTCTTCGGGTTCGGTCGTAACCAGCATGGGCACGATGATGACCGCGGCTACAACCAGGGCAAGTGCACCGATAAGCCGCCGCCGAGCACGTCCGCGAAGATCCTCGGCGTGAGCTTCGCTGGAAGTCGTGCGTGAATTCGTGCGGCGGGAGGCGCCTGAGGCGGACTCTTTACGAGAAAACAAACCCATGTGCAAACCTTAGTTCACCTGCAGCCAGCTTGCTGCCGTCTGCCTTAGTATTGCTCAACCCTTGCGCCCCAGATGCTGGAGCACGGGCCCAACCGTGGAAAACGAGCCAAACACAAGGATTCTATCATCCTCGCCGGCGCGTTTCCGGGCTTCCTCAAAGGCTGCGACAGGGTTTTTGAAACGACTTATTGTAATGGGCTCAAGGCTGCCCTCAGGTACCGTCTTTTCGATGACCTCGGCCAGCTCCTCTGCGGTCGCTGCCCGCGCGCCTTCGAGGTCGCTGCAATACCAGTGATCGACGCGATCGCCAAAGGCGGCGATGACTGCAGCAATGTCTTTATCATGCATCATGCCGACGACGGCATGGGTATATGGAAAAAAGCCCATGCCATCGAGATTTTGAGCCAGCGTCGCGACTGCATGCGGGTTATGGGCGACGTCCAATATTACAGTCGGCTTGCCGGGAAGAATCTGGAATCGTCCGGGCAAAGACACATTGGCCAGTCCGATACGCACCGCTTGTTGAGGAACAGCAAGTTTGTCGCGTAGCGCCTCTAGCGCCGCAAGGGCGCCGCTGGCGTTAAGCAGCTGATTGGCGCCTCGTAACGCCGGGTAAGCCAAGCCCGCGCGCCGGACGTCTCTGCCGCCATACGCCCATTGCTGGCGATCGCCCGAATAGTTGAAATCCCGACCGGCCAACCAGAGATCAGCGCCGATTTCCTGCGCGTACTGGACGACTGAATCGGGCGGCATCGGGTCGGCACAAATGGCAGGCCGCCCGGGCCGGAACACATGGGCCTTCTCCCAACCGATCTTCTCGCGGGTATCCCCCAACCATGCGGCATGGTCTACATCGACACTAGTCAATATGGAGCAATCGGCATCCACAATATTGACTGCATCCAGTCTGCCTCCCAGGCCGATTTCAAGCACGACCGCATCCAGGGGTTGCTCCTGGAACAAAAGCAGGGCCGCTAAAGTGGTGAACTCGAAATAGGTAAGCGCCACGCCGTCTCGGGCGGCATCGATGCGCTTGAATTGCTCGATGATCTGAGCGTCACTGGCGGGGCTTCCGTTTACACGAATTCGCTCGTTGAAATCCACCAGATGCGGCGAAGTATATAAACCCACTCGGTACCCCGCCGCTAGCAAAATGGCCTCCAGCAAGGCGCAGGTGGAACCCTTGCCATTCGTGCCGGCAACAACAATTTTGGTGGCGTCAATGGCGATGTTCAAGCGTGTCGCCACCTGCCGGATCCGCTCCAGATCGAGCTTTATTGTGTCGGGATGCAAGGTCTCGAGGTACTGCAACCACTGATCAAGCGGAGCATCGGGAGCAAGGCGTGAAGAAGACATAAGGTGTTTCAGGACGCAAACGGCCGGCGCCCTGCGAGGCGCCGGCCAAATTAATGAGGCTGCGACGGCTTACTTGCGGCGTACCGGCGGCAGATCGGTGCACACCCCCTCGGCCGCTTCGGCAGCCATGCCGATGGACTCGCCCAAGGTGGGGTGCGGATGGATGGTCTTGCCTATATCGACGGCATCGGCGCCCATTTCGATTGCCAACGCAATCTCGCTGATAAGATCACCCGCATGGGTGCCTACGATACCACCACCTATGATGCGCCCGCTTTCTTCATCGAACAATAGCTTGGTGAAGCCCTCGTCGCGACCGTTGGCTATGGCCCGACCGGACGCCATCCACGGGAACAGCCCCTTTTTGATGGCAATCCCGTCCTTGCGCGCGTCCTCTTCGGTAATGCCCACCCAAGCCACTTCCGGATCGGTATAAGCTACGGACGGTATCACTCTCGCGTCGAAGAAGCTCTTCTTGCCGGAGATGACCTCAGCGGCCACATGCCCTTCATGCACGGCTTTGTGGGCCAGCATGGGTTGACCCACAATGTCGCCGATGGCGAAGATATGTGACACGTTCGTGCGCATTTGGTGGTCGACCGAAATAAAGCCTCGGTCGCTGACGGCAATGCCCGCCTTCTCGGCGCCAATGTGTTTACCGTTGGGCGTGCGGCCCACGGCCTGCAGCACAAGGTCGTAGCGCTGCGGCTCTTTAGGCGCGCTGGCGCCCTCGAAGCCTACCCATATACCGTCGTCCCGCGCCTCGGCGCTGACCGTCTTGGTTTCTAGCATAATTTGATCGAAGCGGCCGGCATTCATTTTTTGCCACACCTTGACCAAATCGCGGTCAGCCCCCAGCATGAGGCCGTCCTGCATTTCAACCACGTCAAGCCTGGCACCTAAGGCCGAATAGACGGTTCCCATTTCCAACCCAATGATGCCGCCGCCAATAATAAGCATTTTTTGCGGAATCGAACGCAGGGCCAGCGCTCCGGTAGAGTCGACAATACGCGGGTCCTGAGGCAGGAACGGTAATTTGACCGACTGGCTGCCTGCAGCGATGATGGCGGAGCCGAATTTGACCGTCTTCTTGCCCGAGTCTGTCTCGACAACCATATGGTGAGGGTCAGCAAACTGACCATGACCGGTAAGCACGGTGACTTTACGGGCTTTGGCCATGCCGGCCAGACCGCTGGTGAGCTTATTCACCACCCCGTCCTTGAAAGCGCGCAAAGCGTCAAGATCGATGCTTGGCTTGCCAAAAGAAATGCCATGGCTGGCCAGTTGTTGCGCCGCCTCGGCAACCCCCACAGTATGAAGCAAAGCCTTCGAGGGTATGCAACCAACATTCAGGCATACGCCACCTAAGGTGGCATAGCGCTCGATCAGGACGGTGTTCAGGCCGAGATCGGCGGCACGAAACGCAGCGCTATAGCCGCCGGGACCGGCGCCCAATACGACAACATCGCACTCGATATCGGCCGAACCGGAATAGCTTGCCGGGCTCGGTGCTGCCACATCTTGTTCGGTCCGTACGCGGCTTCTGGAAGATTGATCGCCAGCTCCCGACTTTACTGATGCGCTTGATGCGGTGCCCGCCGCCGGGGAAGCCGCAACTGATGCCTTGACGGGCTCGCGGGATTCTGACTGCCCCTTCTGGTTTGCACCAGCTTGCTTGGCTTGTCCGTTATCCAAAGGATTGGCCTGGTCCGCCCCATCGGCGGCTTCAATCTGTACAAGGACATCGCCCTCGTTGATTTTGTCGCCCACTTTGACCAATACCGCCTTGATGACCCCGCCCTGAGCGGCGGGGATCTCCATCGAAGCCTTATCTGACTCGACGGTTACAAGGCTTTGTTCTGCTTCAATCTTGTCGCCTGGCTGAACCAGCACTTCGATGACTTCGACATCGGAAAAGTCGCCAATATTCGGCACAGTAAGTTCTGTCATGCCGGCTTCCCCTTACAGAATGATGCGGCGGAAATCGGCCAACAAGCTGGCCAAATACGCGTTGAAGCGAGCCGCCGCCGCGCCGTCGATGACACGGTGATCGTACGACAATGACAGAGGCAGCATGAGGCGGGGCTGGAATGCCTGGCCGTCCCATACCGGTGCGTATGCCGAACGCGAGACCCCCAGAATGGCGACTTCAGGGGCATTGATGATGGGGGTAAAGGAGGTGCCTCCAATACCGCCCAAAGAAGAGATGGAAAAGCAACCACCCTGCATCTGAGCGGGCGAAAGTTTGCCGTCTCGAGCGAGTTTTGCGAGCTCTGCCGTTTCTTGGGCCAGGTCGAGTACGCCTTTCTTGTCGGCATCGCGGATGACCGGCACAACCAGACCATGAGGCGTATCGGCAGCAAACCCGATATGGTAGTACTGCTTCATTACCAGGTTGTCGCCGTCCAGAGAGGCGTTGAATTCGGGAAACTTCTTGAGCGCCGCCACCACCGCCTTGATAAGGAAGGCCAGCATAGTGACTTTAATGCCCTGCTTCTGGTTTTCCTCGTTAAGTTGCACCCGCAAAGCCTCGAGCTCAGTGATGTCAGCCTGATCGTTATTCGTGACATGCGGAATCATCACCCAGTTCCGGTGCAGATTCGCACCAGCAATTTTCTTGATGCGCGACAGCGGCTTGGTTTCGATTTCGCCGAACTTGGAGAAATCCACCTTGGGCCAGTCCAGCACCTGCAGGCCGCCGCCGACGGAACCGGGCGCCGCAGTACCCGCTGAGCCAGACTGACTTACTGCGCGCTTCACAAAGCCACGCACGTCATCAAACGTAATGCGTCCTTTGTCGCCACTGCCCTGCACTTGCGTCAGGTTTACTCCCAACTCGCGCGCAAATTTGCGCACGGAGGGTGAGGCATGAGGCAATTTGCGCAATGGAATGTCGCCGTAATCGGCAGTTGGCGAGGTGCGGGCCACCGGCTCGGAAGCCATGGCAGCGCTGTCATCAGTTGCAGACGATGCCGAGGACTCGGCCTGGCCTTCCGAAACACCTTGTCCCTTGCTTTGCGGAACTGCTTCTTTAGAAACTTGGGGCGCCGGCTTAGCCGCTGCTGACGGCGACGGCGCCTGACCTTGCTGTTGCGCCTGAGTGGTAAGAACGAGAATCTCTGACCCTTCGCTGACCTGGTCCCCCACTTTGACGTTGATGGCCGACACGACGCCTGCAGTTGAGGAAGGGATTTCCATGGAAGCCTTGTCCGACTCCACAGTGATCAGGCTTTGTTCGGCCTCGACGGTGTCGCCCACCGCTACCAGCACCTCGATAACTTCAACCTCTTTGAAGTCGCCGATATCCGGCACGACCACGGTAACGGCTTCACCCCCCTGGCTTTGACCAGCACCGGGTGCAGCACTCGTCTGTTCCTGGGTGGCTTCCGCCGACTCGACGCGGCCATTCGATTGCGCTTCGCTAGCGGCTCCTGTCGCGCTTTCTGCGGCAGGCGCATCCTTGGCACTGTCTTGCCCGCCCTGTGCCGCCTCGACCTCGAGTATGACCGAGCCTTCCTTGACTTTGTCGCCGACCTTGACCTTTACCGACTTGACCGTGCCGGCTTCCGGAGAAGGAATCTCCATGGAGGCTTTCTCGGACTCGACCGTAATCAGGCTTTGCTCGGCCTGAATCTGGTCGCCCTCTGAAACCAACACTTCGATGACGTCCACTTCGCTGAAGTCGCCGATGTCGGGAATCTTGATCTCAATAAGATTACTCATGGTTCTCCCTCTGGCCTAGGCGCGCTGCGGATTGACTTTATTCACGTTGATGCCGTATTTGGTGATGGCTTCGCTGACTTTCGAAACCGGCACGGAACCTTCGTCAGCCAGCGCCCGCAAAGCGGCGAGAACCACGAAATGTCGATCTACCTCGAAGTGCTCACGCAGCTTGTAACGGAAATCCGAACGGCCGAATCCGTCTGTTCCAAGGACATGTAAACGGCGTCCTTCGGGTACGAACGGTCGGATCTGATCGCCGAACAATTTGACGTAATCGGTGGAGATGACGATGGGACCCTGGGTCGGCGCCAATTGCTGTGTGACATACGGCTGCGGCGCGTCCTTGTCTTCAGGATGCAGCAAGCGATGGCGTTCGCAATCGAGCCCGTTGCGACGCAACTCGGTGAAGCTGGTCACGCTCCAGACGTCTGAGCCGATGCCCCAGTCGTCTCGCAGCAATTGCTGAGCAGCGATGACTTCGCGCAAGATAGTGCCAGAGCCCATGAGCTGGACACGCAGCTTGCTCTTCTCGTCTCCCGAGGACTGCAGCTTGTACATGCCGCGAATAATGCCTTCTTCGTCGCCTTCTTTCAGCCCAGGGTGACTGTAGTTCTCGTTCATCAAGGTGATGTAGTAGAAAACGTCTTCCTGGTTTTGAACCATGCGCCGCAGGCCGTCCTGCACGATGACGGCAACTTCGTGCGCGAACGTTGGGTCGTACGACACGCAGTTGGGAATCATGGCCGACAGTATGTGGCTGTGCCCATCCTCGTGTTGCAAGCCTTCACCATTAAGCGTGGTGCGTCCCGCCGTTCCGCCCAAGAGGAAGCCCCGCGCCTGCATATCGCCGGCAGCCCAAGCCAGATCGCCCACCCGCTGAAACCCAAACATCGAGTAATAGATGTAGAAGGGAATCATGATGCGATTGTTGGTGGAGTACGAGGTGGCGGCGGCGATCCAGGAACTGAATGCACCGGCCTCGTTGATCCCCTCTTGCAACAACTGGCCATTGCTGGCTTCCCGGTAGTACATGACCTGGTCTTTGTCCACGGGCACATACTTTTGACCTTCGGGCGCGTAAATACCGATTTGACGGAAAAGACCTTCCATGCCGAAAGTGCGCGATTCGTCGGCCAGGATGGGCACGACTCGCGGGCCCAGTTCTTTATTGCGCAGAATCTGGTTGAGAATGCGCACGAAAGCCTGAGTCGTGGAAATTTCACGGCCTTCGGATGTCGGGTCGAGCATGACGCGGAAATCTTCCAGCGCGGGCGCAGTCAGCTGCTCGTCGGCCTTGGGCCGGCGCTTGGGCAGGTATCCACCGAGGGCCTCCCGACGCTCGCGCAAATACTTCATTTCAAGCGAATCTTCGGACGGCTTGAAATACGGAAGCTCGGGCAGCTTGTCGTCCGCGATGGGGATATTGAAGCGATCGCGGAACTCGCGGATGGCTTCCATATCGAGTTTCTTTTGCTGGTGCGTCGGGTTCTTGGCCTGGCCAACATGCCCCATGCCGTAGCCTTTGATGGTCTTGGCAAGAATGACAGTTGGTTGGCCGGTATGATTGGAAGCCGCGTGAAACGCCGCGTACACCTTATGCGGGTCGTGGCCACCGCGATTCAAGCGCCATACCGCTTCGTCGCTCATTTTGCTGACCATTTCCAGCAATTTGGGGTGCTTGCCAAAGAAGTGCTCGCGAACGAAGGCGCCGTCATTGGCCTTATAAGCTTGGTACTCGCCGTCGATGGTTTCTTCCATGACCTGGCGCAAGATGCCTTCTTTGTCGCTGGCCAGCAAAGGATCCCAGTAACCGCCCCAGATCAATTTGATGACATTCCAGCCGCTTCCACGAAACTCGCCTTCGAGCTCCTGGATGATTTTGCCGTTGCCGCGCACCGGGCCATCTAGCCGCTGGAGGTTGCAGTTGACGACAAAAATAAGGTTGTCGAGCTTCTCGCGAGCGGCCAGGCTGATGGCGCCCAGCGATTCGGGCTCATCCATTTCGCCATCGCCGCAAAATACCCACACCTTGCGCTTGCTGGTATCGGCCAAGCCGCGCGCGTGCAGGTATTTAAGGAAGCGAGCCTGATAAATGGCCATAATGGGCCCAAGGCCCATCGACACGGTGGGAAACTGCCAGAACTCTGGCATGAGCTTGGGGTGCGGATACGAAGAAAGCCCCTTGCCGTCAACTTCTTGGCGGAAATGATCCAGCTGCTCTTCGGTCAGGCGTCCCTCGAGGTAGGCGCGGCCATACATGCCGGGCGAGGTATGGCCTTGGAAATAGACCAGGTCGCCACCGTGATCTTCGGACTCGGCATGCCAAAAGTGGTTTTGGCCGCAGCCTATCATGGTGGCCAAGGATGCGAACGACGCAATATGACCACCCAGATCGCCGCCATCGGGCGGGTTGTGCTTGTTGGCCTTGACTACCATCGCCATGGCATTCCAGCGAATATACGAGCGAATGCGCTCTTCCAAAGCCAGATTGCCGGGATGCGGCTGCTCTAGCCCAGGCGGTATGGTGTTGACATATGCCGTGTTGGGCGAGTAAGGAATATGGGCGCCAGAGCGGCGGGCCAGGTCGATGAGCCGTTCGAGCAATTGATGAGCGCGCTCGGGCCCTTCGCGGTCCAGAACCGCTTCGAGCGCCTCGAGCCACTCTTGTAGTTCGAGGTCTTCGTCGGCAAGTTGGACCGAAGAGCCGGCCCGATCGAGAGAGGACATTGACTGTCTCCTGAAAGAGATTTTGACTTGAATCGACCGCCAACAGCGCTAGACCGTTGTATCACGATTGCCTATAGCACGAGGCGAGCCGCGGGGGCCCGCCTCAGCGCGAAGAATGGGGCCATTCTAGGAAGGAACCTGGATGGGAGCAAGCAAAATTCCACTTTATGGCATCACTTTTTATAATATGAAAAATCCAGTGCTGAACTGTGAGCGGAGGCTGGCTTCCAAGGGGGTAAAATAAGCCGTCGCCACGTTATTAACCATATGGCTAGCCCAGCTAAAAAGTCTCTGATACCTTCGACATTCTACGAACAGGCCAAAAGCAACCGGCGTGGTGTGTACTGGATTGCACCCGTCCTGGTGCTGGTGCTGTATCTGTGCGTCATGGGTGCGTTCATATGGCTTCAACGCCTGCACAGCGACAGCATTATGTTCGTCACCATCGACCAGGAAATGCGTCAGCAGCAACTGCTGATGCTGGTCGTGGCCTTGTCCGTTCTCATTATCATCAGCCTGCTCGTGCTGTGGCGATATACCCGCTACCGAACGCGCGCCGAGGAAGCACTGATTGCCGAGACCAGCTTTCGTCGCGCAATGGAGAACTCCATGTCGACCGGTATGCGCGTCTTCGATATGCAGGGTCGCATTGCATACGTCAACCCTGCGTTCTGCCGCATGATAGGTTGGAACGAAGCCGACCTTATCGGGCGCACCACGCCTTTTCCATATTGGCTTCCAGGGCGGCATGCACAACACCAGGAGACCCTCGACCTACTTTTATCGGGCCGCACGCCAAGTAGCGGGCTGGAAGTCGAAGCGCAGCGGCGCGATGGCTCGCGCTTCACCGCACGCATGTATGTTTCCCCTCTGCGCGATCCCAATGGTGAACAGATCGGCTGGATGACCTCCATGACCGACATTACCGAGCCCAAGCGCATTCGAGAAGCGCTGACGGCGGCCCACGAGCGCTTCATGACAGTGCTTGAAGGCCTGGACGATGCGATTTCCGTGGTGGCCGATACGCCGGACGGACTGGAACTGCTATTTGCCAACCGCACCTACCGCCGCTTTTTTGGCGCCCAGTCGGGCGGACACGGCGAATTGCTGGGCGGCCGCCTGGGCCGGTTCACTGATGAGACCATCGAAGTCTTTTCGCAAACCGCCCAACGCTGGTTTGAGGTGCACCACCGCATGCTGGCCTGGACCGATGGTCGGCGCGTACGATTACAAGTAGCGCGAGACATTACCGAGCGCCGCATGCACGAAGAAGCTTCAAGAGTGCAACAAGAGAAAATCCAGCTTACCAGCCGCCTGACCACCATGGGAGAAATGGCCTCTTCGCTGGCGCACGAACTTAACCAGCCACTGACTGCCATCAGCAATTACAACATGGCTGCGGCGGCCATGGTGAAATCGGGCAACGCCAAACCAGAGGTTCTGCTCGAAGCGCTGGAAAAGGCAGCTAATCAGGCCGAACGGGCCGGCAAGATAATCAGCCGCATCCGCGAGTTCGTCAAACGCAGCGAGCCTCGTCGCCAACGCGTACCCATCAGCCGCATACTAGACAATGCCATTGCCTTTGCCGATATTGATGCGCGCAAACGGCAGGTGGAGATTGACAAGCGGCTCCCCGAAAAAATGCCGGATGTTCTGGCCGACCCCATCCTCATTGAGCAGGTGCTGCTGAATCTGTTAAAAAATGGGATAGAAGCAATGGAGGAGAGCAACGATCGTGTCTTGCGTGTCGTTGTCACCGATTTATCCACCAGTGTGGAAATCGCTGTCATAGACCGCGGCCATGGTTTGAAGGACCCTGAACGCTTGTTCGAACCGTTTTACAGTACCAAGTCGGAAGGCTTGGGCATGGGATTAAACATTTGCCGCACCATCATCGAGTCACATCATGGGCGGCTTTGGGCCTCGGCCAACCCGGATGGCGGCACGATTTTCCGTTTTACGCTACCGTGCGCGGAACCGGAAGCTCCGGAATCGCCCGAACAACTACAGAATACGCAGGAGTTGCACGCATGAGTACCCCACCAATTCCCAACACGGTTTTCATCGTCGATGACGACGAAGCAGTACGTGATTCGCTCCGCTGGCTGTTGGAAGCCAATGGGTACCGCGTAAAAAGTTTTGCCGGCGCCGAAGATTTTCTGGCGGCCTACGACCCGGAGCAGGTCGGCGTGCTGATCGTGGACGTGCGCATGCCGGGCATGAGCGGGCTCGAGCTGCAAGAAGAGCTCATCGCCCGAAAAGCCCCCCTGCCCATTGTGTTTATCACGGGCCACGGCGACGTGCCCATGGCGGTCTCCACAATAAAAAAGGGAGCGGTGGATTTTCTTGAAAAGCCCTTCAATGAAAGCGACTTGCGCAATATTGTCGCTCGTATGTTGGAACAGGCCGCGCAGCGCGCCTCTCAAGCACAGGCGCTGCGCAGTCAACAAGCCATGCTTAGCCGGCTTACCTCGCGCGAACAACAGGTTCTCGAGCGCATCGTGGCGGGCCGCTTGAACAAACAAATTGCCGGCGACCTCAACATCAGCATCAAGACCGTCGAGGCGCACCGAGCCAACATTATGGAAAAACTCGAAGTCACCACCGTGGCCGATCTCATGAAGATTGCGCTGGCCAAAGCAGAAGGAACCGTATGACCGCCCGCATCATCGACGGCAAAGTTTTATCCGATACCATCAAGACGGAAGTCGCCCAACGGGTTCAAAAGCTGCAGCAGCAAGGGATGACTCCCGGTCTGGCCGTCGTGCTCGTGGGTGAAGACCCGGCCTCGCAGGTTTATGTGCGCAATAAGGCCGCCGCGTGCGAAAAAGCCGGGTTCCTGTCACGCGTCGTTCGTTTGCCCGCCGACACCACGCAACAACAACTTCTTGACGTCGTGCAGGAGCTCAACCAAGACGACGCCATACACGGAATACTTGTTCAGCTGCCCCTGCCTCCCCACATGGATTCGGGCCTTGTCATAGAAACAATCGCCGCCAACAAAGATGTGGACGGATTCCACATCAGTAACGCCGGCCTCCTCATGACTGGCCGGCCGTTATTCCGGCCGTGTACGCCCTACGGGATCATGAAGATGCTCGAATCGGAAAACGTCGGGCTGCGCGGCGCCGAAGCGGTAATTGTCGGGGCCAGCAATATTGTCGGTAAACCCATGGCCATGCTGCTGTTGGCAGCAGGCGCCACCGTTACCTTGTGCAATTCCAAGACGCGCGATCTCGCCGCGCAAACGCGGCGTGCCGACGTTCTGGTGGTGGCAACCGGCAAACCCGGCATCGTCACCGGCGACATGATCAAACCGGGGGCCGTGGTTATCGATGTAGGCATTAACCGAGGCACGGATGGCAAGCTGGTGGGCGACGTCGACTTCGAGTCCGCTCAGAAAGTGGCTGGCGCCATCACGCCGGTGCCCGGCGGCGTCGGTCCCATGACCATCGCCATGCTGCTGGTCAATACCGTTGAAGCGGCCGAACGCGCCCTCCAGGCTTCGCATCAGCCGGCCTAATACTCCATATGGTAGACATGACCAGCAATCCTTTGTTAGCTCCGATTGATACACTGATTGACTACGCCGCAGTCCAACCGGCCCATATTGAGCCGGCCATACGTCAGCTCATAGACGAAGCACGTCAGGCAGTGGAAGCAGCGGCCGATCCCGATTTACCCGCTTCGTGGCAAGCAATCGTCGAGCCGCTGGAAACCGCTACCGAAAAGCTTTGGCGCGCCTGGTCGGTAGCCGGCCATCTGAATGCAGTGGTCAACACGCCTGCCCTTCGAGATGCATATAACCAGTGCCTGCCGTTGATCACCGAGTTCTCGACATGGTTGGGACTCCACACCGGCCTGTATAAGCAGTATCTACGTTTGAACGAGCCGGCAGCGCGCACGCATTTGAATCCAGTGCGCGAACGCATTGTTGAACTGGCCTTAAGGGATTTTCGCCTTAGCGGTGTGGCGCTCGAAGGACAAGACCGCCAACGCTATGCGGAACTGTCCGACAAAATGGCCCAAGCGTCTCAGAAATTTTCAGAGAATGTCCTGGACGCCATCGACGATTGGTCTTACCACGTCCAGGACGAAAACCGGCTCGAGGGCTTGCCCGAGGACGTCAGGCAGGCGGCACGTGACCGTGCTGCGGACAAAGGTCTGGATGGGTGGCTGCTGAATCTGAAAATGCCGTGCTATTTACCAGTGATGCAGTACGCTAAAGATCGCGAACTGCGCGAAACGCTTTACCGGGGATACGGCACGCTGGCGTCCGACCAAGGTGATGTCCGCTACGATAATTCGTCCCTTATCGAACAGCTGCTGGATTACCGTGCACAAGAGGCGGCGCTGCTCGGTTTTGCCAACTTTGCCCAGTTGCGCTTGCAAACCCGCATGGCCGACACGGCGGACGAGGTGCTGTCGTTCCTGCGGGAATTAGCCGGCAAAGCAAAGCCGTACGCGCAACGCGATTTGCAAGAACTGCGCGACTTCGCCCGCACGCAATACGGCATGACGCAGCTGGAGCCGTGGGATCTTCCCTACCTGTCCGAGCGGCTACGCGAACAGCGTTATGCCTATTCCGAAGACGAAGTAAAGCAGTACTTTACAGAACCACAAGTACTACGCGGCCTGTTCGACACGGCGGGCCGGCTTTTCGAGGTGGAACTCACCCCCTACGAAACCCCCTTGTGGCATCAGGACGCACGAGCATTGGCCGTCAGCGTGGCCGGTCGTACAGTGGGATATCTGTTCATCGACCTGTACGCGCGTCAAGGCAAGCAAAGCGGCGCCTGGGTGGATAGCGAGCGCAACCGTCGTCGTATCGGCGACAAACTGCAGCTGCCGGTCGTTTATCTGACCTGCAATTTCACGCCGCCCCAGGCAGGCAAGCCCGCCTTGCTTACGCACGATGATGTCATCACCTTATTCCACGAAAGCGGCCATGCCCTGCATGCCCTTCTTTCTCAGGTTGACGATCCGGGCGCGTCGGCCTTTGCCAGTGTCGAATGGGATGCCATCGAGCTTCCCTCGCAATTCATGGAGAACTTCTGCTGGGAATGGCCGGTCGTCCAGGCTCTCTCTGCCCATGTTGATACCGGAGAACCCCTGCCCCGCGCGCTTTACGAAAAGCTGGTGGCTGCTCGCAATTTTCAAAGCGGCATGCAGGCAGTTCGTCAGATCGAATTTGCCCTGTTCGACATGGCAATCCATAACCAGGCTACCGGCTTATCCATAGACAAAGTATTAGCCACGCTGACCGATATCCGTAAAGAAGTGGCTGTGGTGTTTCCACCCGACTGGCACCGCTTTCCTCATAACTTCTCGCATCTTTTCGCCGGGGGTTACGGAGCGGGCTATTACAGCTACAAGTGGGCCGAAGTCCTTTCCGCCGACGCTTACGCGGCCTTCGAAGAGGCTCAGGCGCAGTCCCCCACAACTACCGGCGCAAGCACGCTTGATCCGGCCACGGGCAGGCGATTTCGGGACGAAATACTGGCGGTCGGCGGAGCTCGTCCCGCGGCGGAATCCTTCCGTGCCTTCCGTGGTCGAGACGCCTCCATGGAAGCGCTGCTGCGACACAGCGGCATGGCAGAGGAGATCCTATAATGGGTTTTGACCTGAGCCTTCATTTACGTTCGACATGCAGTTTTTCTTGAAAGGCGCCGCCGCCGCGGTGCTGGCGGCGGCCAGTGTGGCGCCCTTGGCCCCGGCCATGGCGTCACCGGCAGCGCTATCCGGTAACATCGATGCTTTGCCCGGGGCGGAAGCGGCTGAAACGCGTATCCATCCCGTACGAGGCTTCCTTCCCGACCTGCGCTTTACCTTAACGGGCAATAATGGCGAAACGGTTACCGAAGAAGCCTTTGAAGGCAAGGTGGTTCTGCTGTTTTTCGGTTACGCCAGTTGCCCTGACATTTGCCCGACCACCATGGCGCAGCTGTCGCAAGCGCTGGCGCTGCTGGGCGAAGACGCGGACAAGGCGCGCATTGTCTTTGTCAGCGTGGACCCTCACCGCGACACACCCGAAAAGCTTCAGGCCTATGTCAACCTGTTCGACCCTAACGCCGTTGGACTGACAGGCACGGAAAAGCAAGTTGCGGATGTTGCCAGGCGCTACCGAGTTGCCTACCAAATCGAAAAACCGCCCGCAAATCAGCCCGACACCTATGAAGTAGCGCACGCGCGCGGAATTTACA
>JAJUGB010000032.1 GCA_029268595.1 Alcaligenaceae bacterium
CGACTTCGCGCAGCTGCTGGGCGTCTTCTTCGGATTCGTGCAGTCGAGCTACTTCCCTGGCCAGCGTCGGGGACAGCCCCATGTCCAGGAGCTGTACCCACGCTTGCAAGAGTGTGAAGAACCCGACGAGTCCGTACGCTTCTGCACCCAAGTACTTTAGATACAGCGGTATCGTCGCAATGCCAATGACGGCGACGTAAATCTGGCCGACATAGTTCGACAGGACGTTGCGGCGTATGGAGGACATGTTTTGTCAGGGCCCCGTGCAATTAAGACCACTGCGACACGTCGTGGCGCCCATAGCCATAGCGGCCGTGATTGGCGCCGTACCGGGCACTGAAGCGATGTCCCGACGGGTCGTAATCGTTGAAAATTACGCCTTTGACTTTGGCGCCAGTTTGCGTCAAGCGCTTCGTCGCTTCATCCAGCTCTCCTAATGTGGTGACCTCGGATCGAGCCAACATCAACACCGTGCCCGCATGCCGCGCTATGGCTGTTGCATCAGAAACTGCCAGCACCGGCGCGGTATCGAGCAATACGACGTCGTACTGTGTGGCCAACTGATCCAATACACGAGTCACTTCGGGCTGCAGAAGCATTTCGGCCGGATCAGTAGGCAGCAAGCCTGTGGTGATCAGATCGACATTGGGCATCACATTGTTGTGGACCACTTCTTCAAAGGAAGAGTGTCGGCGTATCAGGTCTGTAAAGCCGGGGAGCCGCTCTATCCCGAAGTAGCGATGAATGTGGCCACTGCGGAAATCCATGTCTATCAACAGGACTCTGGCGTTGGCGGCGGCGACCACCGAGGCCAGGTTCACGCTGGTAAATGTTTTCCCAATGTCCGGCGTCGGCCCGGTCACCAGCACAATATTGTTTGGTGCTTCTTGCAAGCCGAAGCGCAGGGCTGTGCGCAGACTACGCAGACTTTCGATCGCCGGATCGCGCGGGGCCAACTCGGCCAGCACATGAGTGTTTGCGCCGCTACGCAAGTGCGCGCGCGAGGTGTGCGGCGAGGCTCGCGGTACGATGGAATACACGTGCAGGCCGAGCTCTTCTTCAATCTCCGAGGCCGAGCGGATTCCGGCCTGCATTCTGCTGCGCATTAAGGCAAGGCCGGAGCCGAAAAGCAGGCCTCCAAAGCCAGCCAGAGTAAGCACTACGGGAGGGTCAGGACGCACTGGCTTAATGGGGGCCACAGCGGCATCGACAACACGTACGCTGCCGACTTTTCCCTCTTTGACCAGGCGAAGCTGCTGCCGGTTATTGAGCAGGCTCGCGTATAGCTCTCCGTTTACGCGTACGTCGCGCTGCAGGTTCAACAGCTTCTGCTCGAGCTCCGGAAGCTTCTTGATCTGTACGGCCAAGTTTGCAATGCCCAGTTCGGCCGCACGAATCTGCTGGTCTACGGCCACAACATTAGGATGCTCGGGGCCATAGAGAGCGCCTAGCTCCCGCCTGCGTTGTTGCAGTTCGAACAACTGGGTTTGCAGGGTGACCGAGTTGCGTAGGGTGAGCTCCCCCTCGGTACCAAGGTCGAAGGTCCGATGCTCATCGCGGAAGGCGGTATACCGATTCTCGGACTCGTCCAACTGCGCTTTCAACTCAGGCAAGAACTCGTCGAGGAAGGCCAGTGATTTTTCTGCCTCGGCGGCGCGCAGTTGGACGTTTTGCTCCACATAAGCGGCGCCTAAGGCATTCAGAATACCGGCGACTTTATTTGCATCAGAGCCTTCCAGGGATACCGACAAAATGCCGGACGGCTTGTTCAGTTCTGCAATGGCAAGGTCGGTCTGAAGATCTTTGATGATTTCTTGAGTCGAATGGCGGGTGAGGATGAATCGCGCTCCTTGCTTGCCGTGCAATTCGCTTACTAGAATCCGGCCTGTTTCGCCGCCTCGTTCGAATCGGACCGCCTGACCAACTTTGCCGGCAGCCAATAGCTCGCCCTGCGGTCCAAGCAGGTCATACCCGGTATCCCGAGCTATCAGTTGCAGTTTCTGATCCAGAAGCGACTGCGGAACGTCTAGTTGCTCTACGCTGATGGATTCATTTCCCCATACATAGCCTTTCATCCCCTTCAGTAGCGGATCTGAAAGTGCGTTGACCTGTCGAGACAGCCACTCGCCTACCACAGGCACATAGTTCGGACGCGCCGATATGTGCAGCTTCAGTTCGTCCACTGCCTGGCCGACGACCATGCGAGAACGTAGGACTTCCGACTCTGCGGCCGCCGAGGACGGCACGTTGAATACCGCGCTCAGATTCCCCAGGATGTTGTTTCCGCTGCTGCGTTCCGTCTGCTCCACCTGAATCAGGCTGTCGGCCTTGTACACCGGTGTGCTAAGTACCGAGTAGGCAGCGGCAAGCGCCAGAGCCCCTAGCGTGACGCCGGCAATCAAGCGGCGCGAATTCCAAAGTGAATCGAGAATACCCAAGTAATTGATGTCTTCATCGCCCTGGCGCGGGGCAGGTGCAAGCCGGACGAGTTGCGGTGTAGTGTTCATTGAATGGCCGTTCATCGGGTCATCTCCCGGGTTGTGTAGACTGCGCCATAGCTGGGCAGTAGCATGCTGATCACACGATTCCATCTGACAACAGCCGCGGGGTCGATAAACACGACGTCTTGGGGTTGCAGCTCGAATTGCGCCGCCAGCACGAAGGCGGTGGGCAGCTTGGCATCGAGGTGATAGATTTCGGGTTGGTCCTGCTCGCCCTTGCGCAAGATGTAGATCTGACGCGGGTTACCGGTTTCAGGGTTGACACCGCCCGCTTCGCCCAAGGCTTGTGCAAGGGTCAAATGGCCGTCGTACATAGGTTGTGCGCGAGGCGCGAACACGTCGCCCATCAGGAAGACTTTGGACTCTTCCCTGCTGGCCACGCGCAGCAGATCTCCGTCTTTCAGAAGGATTTGGGCCGGATTGACGCCCATGCGGCTCAGCTCGGGAAGACTAATGCGCGTGGACACCCCATTGCGGCTTAGTAATAACGAAGATCGATCGGCGTTTTCGGTGAAACCACCTGCCCGGCTGATGGCTTCTGGCAGAGTCATGGGTATGTCGTTGAGGGCTAGTAATCCCGGCCGATTGAGCTCACCGTCGGCATAGACGCGACCATTCCTATAAGCTTGCACACGCACGGTAATTTGCGGCCGATTGATGAACCGTGCCAGTCCGCTAGTCAGGTGATCGCGCAACTGCATTTCGGTCATGCCCGCCACCTTGACGGCCCCAAGGAAGGGGTATTGGATGTAACCGTCTTTGCTGACGTTGTAGCCATTGCCAACTTCTGCCTGGCTGGTGTAGTCGTTTACGTTGCCGGAACTGGCTCCGGTTATTTCGAGTTCGGGGTGGTTCCACACCACGATATTCAGGATGTCGCCCGGTCCGATCCGGTAAGGTCCTTCGGTACCGAAGAGGCGCTGTACGTCTTCGCGTACTTCGGCCTTCCGCTCCTGCTTCTGCTCCTCAATCAGTTCACGCGTGATGGTCTTTAACGCTCCGGGGGGCGCGCCGTCGGCCTCGATTCTTTGCGCGGTGGCTTCAGGATCGCCGATATACATTCCGGGGGTGAGCGCGCATGCAGACAAGATGCCGGCCAGAAGCGCGACGGCGCTGAGTCTGATCATGCGGCCGAGGGGTAGGAAGACCAAGCAGTTCATTCGGTTCACTTTACGAATAGAGTTGAAAGCACGCATTGGAAACCTCCTACATCAGCCGGCTACGCACTGGGGTGATGGATGGCGCTCTTACATGGCCAAGGAGCTCCATCAGCACGGCAATACGTTGGGAAGAGGCGCAATGCATCAAATCGTTGAGACGATGCAGTTTTGACTCGCGCAGATAAACTCCTTGTCCGGTTGTGGGCAGACTGCCGCGAAAACCTTTGTGGTCGCGTTGGCGCTCCCATTCTTGAAGCACCTCTATTGTTTCGGCGCTGATTGCGGCATACTCATCTGCCAGGCGAATCAGCGTTATTACTCCGTCCACCTTCAATGCGTCCTCAACGGCTGGCGAAGACTTGGTCGGCCGGAAAAATATATGGCGCGGAAATAGCGGCTCTTTGGTCTGCCACTTCTCGTGGCTGCCCAGTAAGGTCGAGGTAAGGGGGCAACTGGCTTCGTTGGACCTGTAATAGGGAACATAAGAAAGGTAATTGCGGCGCCTGAATTTGGCCGCCACCTTGTCCTCGTCTCCCGAACGCACATACGCGACATACCATGCGCCCACATGGCCGAAACAGCGCGCCACGATGGGCGAGCGCGTCTGAGCGATGAGACGACTCACCGATATCTGGGGGGTGCAATACATGGGCTCTCCTCGACTTCTTGCTTTTTCTGCGGCGGTTCGCGGTGTAGGCTTTATTCCTGCGGAACACGCCTTGTTTCCGATTTATGTGCAATTAATACCAGTCTTAAGGTTTTGCGAGCCATCAGGTGGAAGGGGTAGGCTGGACGCCTATCCGCCAGAGGTAGTAGGTCGCGAGTGGGAGACCTGGATGATGGAACTCTTCATGTAGAGTCGAGATATGCGCTCCGCGGCCGCAGTTTTCGTCATGTCTATAGAGTTGCTCGGCGAGTCGAGGGCCAGGCAGTCAAAAGTCCGGCTGTAACTGGCTTACGCAGTTCAGCCGAACAGGGTTAACCCTTGATGCGCCGTCCATCGTTTACTAACAGGAGCATCACCATGAGTTTTCAGGGCAATCCGTGCTGGTATGAATTGGGGACGACCGATCTCGACGGCGCCAGCGATTTTTATAGTCGCGTGTTGGGCTGGCGCGTGGCCGACAGCGGAATGAGTGGCTTCGATTACCGCCTGGCGCGGGCGGACGGCGAGCTGGTCGCCGGAATGATGTCCACTGCCGCTCAAGAAGGCGGTCCTCCTCCTCACTGGCTTATCTATTTTGCGGTCGACGACTGCGACAAAGTGGCGGCAGAGATTGGGGCACGCGGCGGTAAGGTGTATAAATCGCCTACGGATATTCCGAATACCGGGCGATTCGCGGTCGTCGCCGATCCTCAAGGCGCCGCCTTCGGCTTATTGCAACCCGATATGAGCCAAATGAGCGAGGTTGAGCGCGCCAAGGCGGCAGCAGGTGAGGGCGCCTTCAATCAGAGAAACCCTGGGCATGCCCAATGGAACGAGCTGAGGTCCAGCGACCCGCAAGCCGGCTTCAGCTTTTATGCGGCGCTTTTCGGTTGGACAAAAGGCGAGGGCATGGATATGGGCGATTTGGGCATATACCAGCTATTCCGACACAAGGGAGCAGACATCGGCGCGATGATGGGACTGGGCCAAGCGCCCATGTCAGCTTGGCTGCCGTATTTCGGATTAGGCGGCGCCGTCTCGCATACTGTTCAAGCTATCAAGGATGCCGGCGGCACCGTCCATCATGGCCCCATGGAAGTGCCCGGGCCGGCATATATCGCCGTGGCGCAAGATCCCCAAGGGGCGTGGTTCGCCGTGGTGGGCACGGATCAAGAAGAGATGCAGGGGCCGCCCACCAATGGCTAATTCGCCGCCAATAGGAACGGGCCAAAAGCGAGCCAGTTGAAAACAAAAAAGCCGCCCATTCAGGCGGCTTGCTGTGCACATAAGTACTTGAATTCGTTGGCGGACAGGGTGAGATTCGAACTCACGATACGCTTGCACGTATACCGGATTTCGAGTCCGGCGCATTCGACCACTCTGCCACCTGTCCGGCATCAAGGCCAAGCCTTGGTCGAAGTGAAGTCCGTAATTCTAGCAGGAAACAATATACTGTGCACGGCAGACCCATGCTGCTCAAATGGAATCCGTAGGTGGCCGTAGATTCGTTCCGCATGGGCACGTAAACTACTGACTCAACAACGAACCACTGGCGAAAAGGCCGAAAGTGGTCTATCAAACATCACAAGGACGTCCATGCTTGATGGAAAACGTGCAGTCATTACTGGCTCGACCAGTGGCATTGGCTTGGGTATAGCTCGCGAGTTGGCTTCTCATGGTGCCGACGTCGTCATCAGTGGTTTTGGCGACCCGAAGACCATAGAGAAAGAACGCGTCAGCATCGAACTGGAGTTTGCGGTAAAGGCGTATTACGTCAGCGCCGACCTCACCGATGCTGCGGCTACTCGGCAATTCATTGAAGAGGCAGCACAAACACTGGGCGGGGTCGATATCCTTGTAAACAATGCAGGCATCCAGCACACCGATCGTATCGAAGACTTCCCCATCGAGCGGTGGGACGCCATTATTGCGCTGAATCTTTCTGCGGTGTTCCACGGCACAGCGGCAGCCTTGCCGTATATGAAAAAGCAAGGCTGGGGGCGCGTTGTCAACATCGCTTCGGCCCATGGGCTTGTCGCCTCACCCAATAAGTCAGCATATGTGGCTGCGAAACACGGGGTGGTGGGCCTGACTAAAGTTACCGCGCTGGAAACGGCCGGAAGCGGCATCACCGCCAACGCACTATGCCCGGGATGGGTACGCACAGAGCTGGTCGAAAAGCAGATTCGCGCCATTGCGCAAAACGAAGGTCTCGAAGTGGAAGACGCTGCGCGGCAATTATTGGCCGAGAAGCAGCCCTCTCTCCAGTTTGTCACACCCAAACAACTTGGTGGCGCAGTGGTCTTTTTATGTTCGGAAGCGGCCGATCAAATGACCGGAACGGCCATGTCCATGGATGGCGGTTGGGTGGCTCGCTAGTATCCGGTAGGGCCGGCATGCGCTAGGCGGCTGCCTTCTTTTCGGATGCTTTTTATTTCCTCGGTTAAGAATACATGTCTATGTTGCTCGTTTTATCCCCGGCCAAAAAGCTGGACTTTGACTCCCCGGTTCGCACCACCTTGCATACACAGCCTCTTTTTGTCGATGAGGCCGCTCAATTGATTGACGTGCTCAAGGAGAAATCGGCCAAAGAGGTTTCGGAACTCATGAGTATTAGCGATAGTCTGGCGCAACTCAATGTCGACCGCTATTCGCAGTGGGAGCCCCGATTCGACGCGTCCAATTCGCGGCAAGCCATACTGGCATTTAACGGCGATGTATACGAGGGGTTGGACGCGCCCAGTTTGTCCGACGCTCAGTTGAAGTGGGCGCAAGACCACGTAGTATTACTTAGCGGTCTCTATGGCGCCTTGCGTCCGCTCGACCTGATGCAGCCATACCGTCTTGAAATGGGCACCAAGCTGGCCACCGACAAAGGCAAGAATTTGTACGAATATTGGGGCGGACAAATAGCCACTTACCTTAACGACCGATTCGGAACTAGTCGCAAACCCATACTGTTGAACCTGGCATCCGACGAATACTTCAAGGCGATCGATCTTAAAACTCTGAAGGCTCGCGTAGTCCAATGCGTGTTCCAGGATTACAAGAACGAAAAATGGAAGATCATCAGCTTTTATGCCAAACGAGCGCGCGGCCTCATGGCTCGATTCGTCATCGAAAATAAAGTGACCAAGCCGGAGGCCTTGCGGGATTTTGCTTCAGAGGGCTATGCTTTTGCGCCGGAAGCGTCGACAGAAACAAAACTAGTATTTCGACGCAAGGTCGACTAACACCCTGATTATCACCAGGCAGGCGCAAGGCCTGCCTTTTGTTGAGCCGTTTCATGTCCACTGCAGCACGGGTATTTTTACTGTTTTCCTTCGGGTATTTCGTTTCCTATTTATTCAGGGGACTGAATATCGGTTTTGCGGCACCCATGACGCAAGAACTAGGTCTGACCGCAGCCGACCTGGGGTTGCTGACAAGCTTGTATTTTCTGGGTTTTTCACTCGTTCAGATTCCGGCCGGTGCAGCTCTGGACACCTGGGGGCCTCGTCGAGTTGAAGCAGCGTTGTTGCTTATCGCGGCCCTTGGCGCACTCCTCTTTGGGCTTAGCGACGGTATGTCTGGCCTTATGATGGGGCGGATTCTTATCGGGGTGGGCGTTGCAGTCTGTTTGGGCGGTGCGGTGCAAGCGATGGCTCAAAACTTTCCGCGCAGCCGATTGCCGGCGATCAATGGCGTGTTGGTTGCGTTGGGTGGGTTGGGTGGCGCCATGGTAGGAACCCCGTTGACAGCGCTTCTCCAAGTCATTACATGGCGCGAGGCCAGTTTCGCCATGGCGGGGGTCTGTCTTCTGACCTCCGTGACGCTGTGGGCGTGGGCGACCGACGCCCCGATAGTCAAGCAGCAAAAGCGCCGGCCCGATCTCGTGGGTCAGTTCCGAGGCACCTGGCAACTGTGCACAAGTGGTGCTTTCTGGCAGATTACGCTTTTTCCCGCCTTGACCGGCGGCGTCTTTTACGGTGTGCAGTCACTCTGGGTCAAGCCCTACCTGATGGACGTAAATCAGCTTAGTCTGGCTAGTGCCGACGGTCTGGTGTCATTGCTCGGGTTATCTGCCGTGGCCGGTTGTGCGGCGTGCGGCGTGGCGGCCCGTTATATCGAACGTGCCGGCATAAGCCTGTACAACTTTTGTGGCCTCTGTCTTGTTCTGTTCTTGGCCACACAGTTCATGATTGTTGTGGACGCGCCAGTTCCTCGAGTCGTGTTGTGGTTCTTGTACGGCTTTGTCGGTAATAGCGCCATCCTGACCTTTGCTGTTCTGGCGGGAAGCTTTCCGGCTTCCATGCTCGGCCGCGCCACCACTTTCTTCAACATGACCTTGTTCTTTTTTATTTTTATCTTCCAGGTCGCCATAGGCTGGATACTCGAACTGTGGGCGCCTGTGGCGCCTGGCGTATATCCTGCCGCCGCTCACCAAGCCGGGTGGTGGTCCTTGCTAATCATACAAGCGCTCTCGGCTGTCTGGTATTTTTGGCCCGTGAAGATCCAGGTCGCGCTGGGTGAGCGCGCGTGATTCGCGCTCCTGGCTCTCTCGGGGACCGCACTTACGCCGCGTGCGGCTTCACCCGTCCAAGACGGCGTGCCGGGACAGGTTGTTCCAGGGCTTTCATTTCTTGGCGGATCTGTGCCGCGGCTTTAACCATCTGGCGTACCGGATAGGCAAGGGCGGCCAGCTCTCCCTCGGTTTCAATTGAGGTTGGTGCAACTGCCTCCTGGTCATCAAGGAGCAGGTCGATGGCGTTCAGGGATTGCGCTATGCCCGGCGGCACCGTTTGGAGCCCTGCCAACAGCGGCACCGCGGCAGCGATCTGCATGCTCAGCACATGGTTCTGTATAAGCAGGTGATTGAGCTCGGGGACGTTCTTCTGCTGCCTGGGAGGCTCGGAGATCATGCGATAAAAGGCGGCCGCATAATTGCCAAACGCGATGTGCACATTCTTTCGCGCCACTCTCCACGCTACATCCGCTTCGGAATATTCGGCCCGTAAAGATTGGGCGGGCTCAATACCTTGGGAGGTGCAGGCGGCCAGTTGGCGAGCGACCCCCGCATAGCGCATGCCGGCTTTGAAATAACGGTGATTTGCGGTGCGCAAGGCCTTGGCCAGCGACGCCATGAAGCTGGATTCCCACCAGGGCAGGACATAGCTGCACAGTAGGGCGATGCAACAGCCAATAAAGGTATCGATGAGCCGCTCGCCAACCAATAGCATGCTCTCCGGTGTCACGAAATGGAAAACCAGGAGCACCATGAGGGTGTTGAAAACGGCTGCCCCCATGAAGTTGACCTGTATAAGGCTGTAGCCCAGTACGCAGGCCACGACCAGCACCGCAAAATGGATGTCCGGATTATCGGTAAGGTGGAACAGGCCCAGTGCCAGCAAGCTGCCAATGACGGTGCCGACAAGCCGAAAGCCATTGCGCTGGCGGGTGAGCGCAAAGCCGGGCTTCATAATGACTACTATAGTCAGTACGATCCAGTAGCCGTGCAGATGGATGGTGTTGCCCAGCCCTTGCTGCTCCAGACCGTAAGACAGCACCGCTGAAACGGACATGGCAAGCAGAGCCGCCAGGGCCACTCGCAACGCGTATCGAAAGTGTGGCGAATCCAGACGAAGATTGCTTGTCACCATGCCGAAGCGCAAAGTACTGCGCGATACGAACCGGTCGAGCGCCTGCTCCAGACGCTGATCGACAAGCTGGGGATCGGTATCGCGCGTGTGTCCCACCATGCGCTCGATGATGTGGGCTCCATTCCGCAGGCGGCGCAGTACCTGCACGAGTAGGGCGTACAACTCAGGTTGCGCTTCAGCTTGGCCACTCTGTCGGAATTGCTCCAATTCGTATTCGAAGGCTCGCAATTCTGCCTTCGCGCTATGGCGGGTTCCCGAAGGCTGGTTGCGAGCCACCTGAAGAGCTAAATCGGCCAGGTTATTGGACAGCTTCACCAGGGCGTCTCGAGCGAACACAAGCATGTCGCTGTCCGGCATGCTACGGCGCAAGGTGGCGTAGTCTGTGTGGGTGGCAACGAGACTGTCGAGCAAAGCCACCATGTCAATGAAAATATTGAGCAGCGCCGTGTGACGTCGGTCAGCCCGTCCCCTTTTGACAGGTTGATCGCGCAAGACGATATTGCGTACCGCCTGTTGCTTTTCGGTCATGTCCGCTTGGGTGCGGACGAGGTCGCGATAAGTGGTGTCAAGATCGATGGCTACGTCGTAGAAACGGGATCGCACTCGGACGTAGTCCGCCGTGGCAAAGAGGGCAACCGACAAAGCCTGCTGTTCTTCCCGAAACCATGCCAGGCGGTGAACCACAATGCTGTATGAGAAATAGAACAGGCCACCGGCCAATGAAAACAACGTGTGAACCAGCAGTGTGTGCGATTGCAGCGGTTCCCGCATGGTCAAGGTCATGATCAACAGGCAGGCAAAGGCCATCAGGCCGCCTTGACGCCCGTAGACCGTAAGCATCGAGAACATGAAGCACAGAGCGGGCACGGTGAGCCAGAACAACACTGTATGTGTCGAGGTGAGGCCGGTTATGGCAACGGTGAGCGTTCCCAGCAGGACGGCACCGAATAGCGTGGATTTGCGAAATTCCCGCGGGCCGCCCGGTTGGTCCACGACTGCGACGCAGGCGGCGCCTATTGCGGCAACCATGCCCATGCGGTAGTCCTGAAGCAGACCGCCCAATAGCAGCGCCGGCAATATGACACCGGCCGCTTGACGCAAACCACCAAAAAAATAATGGCTGTAAAAAAATCGCTGCAGCGCGGAGATGCCTGGGGTCATTTTCGCTAGTAGAAGATAAGCAGCCAAGTATAAGTGGCTTTGGCGGCAAACGGCTGCCCGGCGGCTGTCAGATGCAAGTAAGGTAAGAACCTGGGTCGGGGCGGCCTGAGCCGCCCATTGAGCTAGAAGTTGCAGCAAGTTGTTGGTTTTGTGCCAAGGCGTTGCTTCAATTGTTGCAACGCGGTAAAGTTTTGGTTTGACCGCCCCTTAACCGGGGGCGGTTTTTAAGTTGGCTCTTCCAGGTCAGGCTATCCGTCTGGCTTCTTGCGCCCTCATCACCTAAAGCTGTAGGCCGCGTCAAAAGCGCGTTGCCGCAGCATCCGTTTCTACCTCTGGCGTTCAAAAGAACGCGCGTACTCGTATCTCAATGAGTCAGCGCCGGGCCGGCAAGGTACTGGGGTGGCATGGTTCCGTGAACCATAAAGCTCTGGCTATGTTGTCGTGAACGGTAGCCCTCGGGGCTTAGGCCCGATTGGGGTGCTTGTGCGGGTTACGAAAGGAATACTTCAATGGAACTCAATGGCGCCGAAATCGTCGTGCGCTGCCTGGCTGAACAAGGTGTTGACCATGTGTTCGGCTATCCCGGCGGCGCCGTGCTGTATATCTACGACGCAATCTACAAGCAAGACAACTTCAAGCATATTCTGGTCCGTCACGAGCAGGCGGCTGTCCACGCGGCTGACGCTTATTCGCGTTCGTCCCAAAAAGTGGGCGTTGCCCTGGTAACCAGTGGCCCCGGGCTTACCAACGCCATCACTGGTATTGCAACGGCCTATATGGATTCCATCCCCATGGTGATCCTTAGCGGTCAGGTGCCGACCACCGCCATTGGCGAAGATGCTTTCCAGGAATGCGACGCAGTGGGCATTACGCGCCCCGCGGTCAAGCATAATTTCCTGGTTCGGGACGTCAAAGACCTGGCCGAAACCATGCGTCGCGCGTTCTATATCGCGACCACTGGCCGTCCTGGTCCTGTACTGGTCGACATCCCCAAGGATATTACCGTCGCCACCTGCAAATTCACGGAGCCACGCGGGGAAGTCTCCATGCGCTCGTATACGCCGGTGGTCAAGGGGCATCAGGGGCAAATCAAGAAAGCCGTGCAGATGCTGTTGGCGGCCGAACGCCCCATGATTTACACCGGGGGCGGTGTGGTGTTGTCGAACGCTTCCGACGAACTGCGCGAGCTCATCGAACTTAGCGGTGCTCCGTGCACCAACACCCTCATGGGCCTGGGCGCTCTGCCTGCCAGCGACCCGCGCTACGTCGGTATGCCGGGCATGCATGGCACCTACGAAGCCAATATGGCCATGCAGAACTGCGACGTCCTCGTGGCTATCGGCGCACGCTTTGACGACCGCGTCATCGGTAACCCCAAGCACTTTGCGCAAAACCAGCGCAAAATCGTGCATATCGATATCGACCCGTCTTCCATTTCAAAGCGGGTCAAGGTGGATGTGCCCATCGTGGGCAACGTCAAGGACGTCCTGCAAGAGTTCAACTCGCTTTATAAGCAGGCCGTTGCCGACAACGCGCCCGATCGGGCGGCCATTGCAAAATGGTGGCAGCAAGTTGAGCTATGGCGCGGCAAGCAATGCCTGGCCTACGAAGGTTCCGATACGCTCATCAAGCCCCAGTACGTCATCGAGACGCTATGGGAAGTCACGGGCGGTAATGCCTTCGTCACTTCCGATGTTGGGCAGCACCAGATGTGGGCGGCTCAATACTACCGGTTCAACGCCCCCCGTCGATGGATCAACTCGGGTGGCTTGGGCACCATGGGTGTGGGGCTACCCTACGCCATGGGCGTGCAGATGGCGAACCCCGGCAGTGACGTCGCCGTCATTACAGGCGAAGGCTCTATACAGATGAATATCCAGGAGCTGTCCACCTGCAAGCAGTATCATCTGACGCCCAAAGTCCTGTGCCTGAACAACCGCTATCTGGGCATGGTTCGCCAATGGCAGCAAATTGACTACGGTTCCCGATACTCCGAATCGTATGTAGATGCTTTGCCCGATTTTGTGAAGCTGGCCGAAAGCTATGGACACGTGGGCATGCGTATCGACAAGCCGTCGGATGTCGAGCCGGCGCTGCACGAAGCCTTTAACAAGTACAAGGACAGGCTGGTGTTCCTGGACTTCATCACCGACCAGACCGAAAACGTATGGCCGATGGTGAAAGCTGGTCGTGGGTTGACTGAAATGCTGTTGGGTTCAGAAGATCTATAAGGGCGAATAATGAAACACATAATATCCATCCTTCTAGAGAACGAACCTGGTGCATTGTCGCGCGTCGTGGGCCTGTTTTCCGCTCGCGGCTATAACATCGAAACCCTTACCGTGGCGCCCACCGAAGATCCCACGCTATCTCGTATGACGATAGTCACGGGCGGCTCGGACGACGTCATAGAACAAATCACCAAGCATTTGAACCGCCTCATCGATGTGGTCAAGGTGGTGGATTTGTCCGAAGGCCCCCATATCGAGCGCGAGCTCATGATGATCAAGGTGCGGGCAGTCGGTAAAGAGCGCGACGAGCTCAAGCGTATGGCCGACATTTTCCGGGGGCGCATCATTGACGTCACCGATAAGGCCTACACGATTGAACTGACGGGCAACCAGGAAAAAATCAGCGCCTTCATCAACGCGCTGGATCGCAGCGCCATCCTGGAAACCGTGCGCACTGGCGTGTCAGGCATCGGCCGGGGCGAGCGCGTCCTGAAATTGTAATTACAATCACGGGTTTGCGCGTCGCGCGGGCCTGGTCGGCCGCCGGAGGCGGCCGAACGACGAATGAAAAATTCCGCTTAAGAATTGGAGCTATTTAAATGAAAGTGTTCTACGACAAAGACTGCGACCTCTCGCTCATCAAGGGCAAGACCGTTGCTATCATCGGCTACGGTTCGCAGGGTCATGCGCACGCGCTCAACCTGCACGAGTCCGGCGTCAACGTGGTGGTGGGCCTGCGCAAGGGCGGTGCTTCTTGGTCCAAGGCCGAGAATGCCGGCCTGAAGGTCCAGGAAGTGGCCGAAGCGGTGAAGTCGGCCGACCTCACCATGATTCTCCTGCCCGACGAGAACATCGCTGAGGTTTACCGTAACCACGTGCACAGCAACCTCAAGGCTGGTTCCACTTTGGCTTTTGCACACGGTTTCAACGTGCACTACGGTCAAGTCCAGCCGCGCAACGATGTGGACGTGATCATGGTTGCGCCGAAGGCTCCCGGCCATACGGTGCGCGGTACTTATCGTCAAGGCGGCGGCGTGCCTGCGCTGGTCGCCGTCCATCAGGACACCTCGGGCGCCGCTCGCGACGTGGCCTTATCCTACGCTTGCGCCATCGGTAGCGGCCGCGCCGGCATCATCGAGACCAACTTCCGCGAAGAGACAGAAACCGATTTGTTCGGCGAGCAGGCTGTCCTGTGTGGCGGTACGGTTGAGTTGATCAAGGCAGGTTTCGAAACGCTGGTAGAAGCGGGATACGCGCCCGAAATGGCCTACTTCGAGTGCTTGCACGAGCTGAAACTCATTGTGGACCTTATCTACGAAGGCGGCATCGCCAACATGAACTACTCCATCTCTAACAACGCTGAGTACGGAGAGTATGTGACGGGTCCTCGCATCGTCACCGAGGAAACCAAAAAAGCGATGCGCGAGTGCCTGCGCGACATCCAGACAGGTGAATACGCCAAGAACTTCATCCTGGAAAATGCGGCCGGCGCACCAAGCATCACCTCGCGTCGCCGCTTGAACGCTGAATCCCAGATCGAGCAGGTTGGCGCCAAGCTGCGCGCCATGATGCCCTGGATTGCAGCAAACAAACTGGTTGACCAGACCAAGAACTAAGCTTTTTTAAAGCCCGGTTCCCGCAAAACGCCCCTGAGTGGGGCGTTTTGCATTCTGGCACGATGGCTCCAACCGGTCTCTTCCGTCAAGCGGTTGAACCGAATTTTCTTTTCCAATAGAGGTTCTTGAACTACGCTTCGAAAGCGTTGTGCTTCTCTTCATGCCTTCTTACTCCTCGATTTCATGAGCGCTCCATCGTCCCCTTTCCGCAGGCCGGCCATAGTACTGGCTCTGCTGTGCTTTGGATTGGCGGCGAGTTTGATTGGCGCAATCCTGGTTGGGGGAGCCGTGCCGTTCAGCTGGCGCGATTTATTGCCCTTTGCTGGGCAGGCGCCCGATTCCCAGGCGTTGGACTTACGCCGTATGGCTTTGCTTGATATTCGGCTGCCTCGGGTGTTGTTCAGTGCTGTCGCCGGCGCAGGGCTCGCCTTGGCGGGGGCGGTCATGCAGGCATTGTTTCGGAATCCTCTTGCCGAGCCGGGTCTGGTCGGCGTCTCAGCCGGAGCGGCCCTTGGAGCGGCCTTGGCAATCATGTTCGTTCCAGGTGGTCAGCTCGTCACCATGCTTGCCGCCTTTATCGGAAGTTTGGCGGCATTAGGGTTGGCCTACGGTCTGGGAAGTCGCTATCACGATGTAGCGGGCTTGCTTCTGGCGGGCATCGGCGTCAACGCCGTGGCGCTAAGTGCGATCGGCCTGCTCATTTATGTGGCCTCGAGCGTCCAGCTCAGGGACGTGGCGTTCTGGACTTTGGGGAGTCTTGCTGGGGCGGACTGGCGGATACTTGCCTGGTTGGGGCCATGGGTACTCGTATGCGGCCTGTATTTGGGCACGCAATGGAAGGTACTGAACGCCTTGCTGCTCGGCGAAAAAGAAGCCCTGCATCTGGGTTATCGATTCAACACCGTCCGGCGGCGGCTGATTGTCGCCATGGCGTTATTAGTCGGGCCCCTGGTGGCCGTCACGGGCGGCATCGGCTTTGTGGGCCTGATTGTGCCGCATATTCTACGTCTGGTACTCGGCGCTCATCATCGCCACCTATTGCCAGCGAGCGCACTAGCAGGAGCCCTTCTTTTGGTTGTGGCCGATTGGTTGGCGCGAAGCGCGGTGTCTCCGGCGGAACTGCCGATTGGCTTACTGACGAGCCTGGCCGGGGGGCCATTTTTCTTCTGGTTGCTTTGGCGTCACAGCGCAGGACGCGCCTCATGAGCACGTTGGAGACACACTCCGGGCGAGGTGGTCCGGTTGGCCGACTCGAGACGCATGGCTTGCACCTGTACCGTGAAGGCAAGCTTGTGCTGCAGGACGTCAATCTCCAGCTATCTGCGGGCGAGTTGCTATGCGTATTGGGCCCGAACGGGGCAGGGAAGTCCACTTTGTTGTCGGCCATGGCAGGCGAGCTCCGGCTCGCTGCCGGCGACACGGTGGCCATAAATGGTCGATCCATCAAATCCATCGGAATACCTGCATTGGCAAAGATGCGCGCTGTATTGCCGCAGGCAAGTAAAGTACAGTTCGACTTGCCAGTCCGGGATATGGTTGCCATGGGCGCTTACCCTTTCAACCATCTTGAAGCAGAAGTCCTTGAACAGCTCATCGACGAGGCCTTGCGCATGGCGGCCGTCTCCTACCTGAACGACAAGCGCTATTTGAAATTGTCAGGAGGTGAGCAACAACGAGTGCAGTTTGCTCGCGTGCTCATGCAGTGCCTTGGCGCTCTGCATACCCAGGCCGCCTACAAGACCCGGCACCGCAGCAGGCGGTTGGGCGGGCGGTTGTGGCCAGCTTTGTCGTGGCCTATTCATCGGGCGAGGACACCGTCCCTCGGTCGTTCATCCCCTGGCGTCCCAGAAGTGGAGGGGCTCCCGAACCCGAACTTTTATCTTCTTCTGGATGAGCCGGCCACTGCCCTCGACCCGTTTCATCAGCGCCAATTGTTGAAGACAGTGCAGAAGCTGACGCGGCAAGAATCCGTCGGAGCTCTCGTCATTCTGCACGACGTAAATTTGGCGGCGGTATGGAGCGACCGAGTCGCGCTACTCAAGGAAGGCCGGCTGCTTGCATGTGGGTCTCCAAGCGAGGTTCTTAACCCGGCTTGTCTGCACGAGCTGTACGGAATCAACTCTCGTGTCATTCCCCACCCCCACCATCCTGGGAGGCCTCTTGTAGTGTATGAGTAAAAAGCATTGCCCTTAGGCGGCCTGCTTGCTGCTTAACCCGTTGTATATGCTGTGACCGATCGGATAAATGTATCCTGCTTTCGGTTATTCTTCGTCTTACCATGAATAAACCACCTTATCCCCATCCCATTATTGCGCGTGAAGGCTGGCCTTTTTTAGCCGGTATCGTCGCCATATCTGTTGTCGTAAGTCTTTGGTCTGGCTGGGCGTCCTTGCCGTTCTGGCTGCTGTCGCTATTTGTGCTTCAGTTCTTTCGGGATCCGCCTCGCGAGGCACCCGGTGGCGACAATAACGTGCTCAGTCCCGCCGATGGGCGGATAGTGGCAGTTGAGCAGGTCAAGGACGATTACTTCGGCCACCGTGACGCCCTCAAAATAAGTGTGTTCATGAACGTCTTCAACGTCCACTCCAACCGGTCTCCGGTAGACGGCGAGGTTCTTTCAGTCACTTATTTCCCTGGCTCGTTTTTCAATGCGGCGCTCGACAAGGCTTCTCTGGAAAACGAGCGCAACGCCATTGTCGTACGCACTCCCCAAGGTCACGTTGTCACTGCGGTGCAGGTGGCGGGATTGATCGCAAAGCGCATTCTCTGCTATGCCAAGACGGGCGATTCCCTGTACAAAGGTCAGCGGTATGGCTTCATCCGGTTTGGCTCGCGCGTCGATGTCTATCTTCCGCCCGGTTCCCGTCCGCGGGTAGTCATCGGCGATAAGGTCAGCGCGACCAGCACTGTTCTGGCCGAGCTGCCTCCACAGGTGTGATAATGAGTTCCACGCTCTGACAAGGATTTCCATGCCAAACTCCATCGAAGAGTCTCGGCGTCGGCGCAGCATTTACTTGCTGCCCAATGCCTTTACCACAGCCAATCTGTTTGCCGGCTTTTATGCCATCGTGCAAGCGATGAACGACCGCTATGAAATGGCGGCAATCGCCATATTCATGGCCATGGTATTTGACGGTATGGACGGCCGTGTCGCACGTTTGACCAATACGCAGTCCGCCTTTGGCGAACAGTACGACTCCATGGCCGACCTCACATCTTTCGGTGTGGCGCCGGCCTTGGTCATTTACGAGTGGATGCTGAACGATCTGGGTCGCTGGGGCTGGCTTGCCGCTTTTATCTATGTGGTGGGCGCGGCCTTGCGCCTCGCGCGGTTCAACTTGAATATCGCGGTCATCGATAAGCGATTTTTTCAGGGCCTGCCCAGCCCCTCAGCCGCTGCGTTGATCGCCGGATTCGTATGGGTCACGGTGGACAACCGCATGCAACTGCAAAGCGACACCATTGCCTGGATCGCCTTTGTGGTCACCGTCTACGCCGGGGTCAGCATGGTTAGCAATGCACCGTTCTATAGTGGCAAATCGTTTGCCCTGGGCCGCAGCGTGCCGTTCTGGGTCATGCTGGTTCTGGTCGCGGTTTTCGTGTTTGTGTCCAGCAACCCGCCACTAATGCTATTTGGCTTGTTTGTTATATACGGCCTGTCGGGCTGGGTGCTGATGTTGTGGCGCTGGCGCCGGGCTCGACAGCTTAATCAAATGCGACAAGCGGGCCACGAGGCGCCGTCAGGTGGGCCCGCTGTTGGCCAAACCGATCGGGTGGCCAAGCCCCACGTAATCCTCGATCCCGAGGGCAAGCCGGTGGTCGACGATGACGAAGACCTAAGGCGCAGGGGCTAAGCAGGGCGGCGGGCGCCCCCACGCGCGCCCAATACGCATTGCCACCGCCGGACGTAGCCGGCGCCCGCGGCCGGGCGCTTCGGCTACGCGTTTCGGCTGCTTGTCATCCAAAAAAGAACCTTCTGTCTGGGTCGAACATAGGATCTGGCCCGGGGTGAAAACGAGTCACTCTTTCCCCGTCCTGACCAAAGTACACATGCATTAAAGAGTTCCAGACGCCGTTTTGCTGGTATCGGTAGCTCCAGACAATTTGCATCGAAGAAGGCAATCCGACTCCCCCTTTTTCGGCGGGCGGTCCAAATTCGCATTCCACCTGCTCGGGCGTCCATGTGCCTTGGCCGAGTACGGCAAATCGTTTGTCCGTCAATAGTTGTTCAACAGGACCCATCCGGCCCTGTTCATCCACCGTGGCGCCCCACGCCTGTTGTCCGAACGGTTGCATGGTCCATATGACGCGGCGCTCGCCATTGCGATTAACGCAAGAATGCGTCGGCTCGCCATAGGTTGCTCGCGCTTCGTTCAATTGCATGCCCGGTGGGGCCGTACTGATGTGTGAACAGGCAGCAAGCAATGTAGCGCCGGTCAAGCAGGCGGCCGCTGTAAGAATTCGCCTAAAGTCTGGTCTCGTCATGGCGGGGGCTCCGAAAAGTTTGTTCAGTTTACGCTCGGCAAGTGCCAAGCCAGCACGGGAAATCCGCTATAATGCGAGAGCTTAAAGAGTGCTGTAGTGGTTGCCAACGTGTGGCAACCTTTCGCTGTAAAGCATATTGTTAATTAATTCACGCCAGAGCGCCTCGGTTCTGGCGCCCGTTCTAGAGGACAACATGTCTGTTTCCGACATTAAAAAAGCCGATATCGTTTCGCAATTTCAACGCGCCCAGGGCGATACGGGTTCCCCCGAAGTACAAGTGGCGCTGCTTACTGCTCGCATCAACGAACTGACCGAGCATTTCAAAACACACCTGAAAGATCACCACTCGCGTCGTGGTCTTCTGCGCATGGTCAGCCGTCGCCGCAAGTTGCTCGATTACCTGAAGGGTCGCAATCCCGATTCGTATCGCGCGCTTATCGAAAAGCTCGGTCTGCGTAAGTGATACTCGGGGCTGGCTCCCCATGTGCAACCGTGTACGCTCGCGAATAACATCGCGGGGTACACGGTTTTATCATTTGTAAGGATATTCCGTAATGTTCAATAAAGCGACCAAATCATTTCAGTATGGTCAGCATACGGTGGTCCTCGAGACGGGCGAGATCGCCCGGCAGGCATCCGGCGCTGTGCTGGTTTCCATCGAAGACACTGTCGTCCTGGCCACTGTTGTCGCAGCTAAAAAGCCAAAGCCCGGACAGGATTTCTTCCCCCTTACCGTCGACTACGTCGAGAAAACATACGCTGCCGGTCGCATTCCCGGCGGCTTCTTCAAGCGCGAAGGCAAGCCGTCCGAGAAAGAAACCCTGACTTCCCGTCTTATCGATCGCCCTCTGCGTCCGTTGTTTCCCGAGGGCTTCTACAACGACGTGCAGGTCATAATTCATACCTTGTCGGTCAATCCCGAGATCGATCCCGACATCCCCGCCATGATAGGCGCATCGGCGGCCTTGGCCATTTCCGGCATCCCTTTCGATGGTCCCATCGGCGCTGCGCGGGTCGGCTACCTCAATGGTCAGTACGTCCTTAACCCGACCACCTCGCAATTGGACCAATCCGATCTGAATCTGGTTGTTGCGGGCACTGAGGCAGCGGTGTTGATGGTCGAGTCCGAAGCCCGCCAGCTAAGTGAAGAAATCATGCTGGGCGGCGTGGTGTATGGGCACGAGCAGATGCAAGTGGTCATCAATGCCATCCACGATCTCGTCGCTGAAGCCGGCAAGCCCGAATGGGATTGGCAGCCTCCCGAACGCAACGAAGCACTTATCACTGCCATTAAGGCAGCCGGTTATGACGGCTTGCGCTCGGCATACCAGATCCGCGAGAAGCAGCTGCGCCAAGCCCAGTTGCGCGAAGTCCACGCCGAGGTCAAGGCCAAGCTTCTTGAGCACGCCACGGCTCGTGGTGAAGATGCGCCGGACAGCGTCGAGGTCGAGAACATCCTGTTTGAGCTCGAGTCTCAAATCGTCCGCAGCCAGATACTTAGCGGCGAGCCGCGCATCGACGGCCGCGATACGCGTACAGTGCGGCCCATCAGCATCCGGCTGGGCGTGCTGCCCCGCGCCCATGGTAGCGTTCTGTTTACCCGCGGCGAAACCCAGGCCTTGGTAATTGCCACATTGGGCACCAAGCAGGACGAGCAAATTATCGATTCCGTCATGGGCGAATCGCGCGACCGCTTCATGCTGCACTACAACATGCCCCCGTTTGCCACGGGCGAGACGGGGCGTTTTGGGGTGCCCAAGCGGCGCGAAATCGGTCATGGTCGCTTGGCCAAGCGTGCCGTTATTGCACTGCTGCCCGAACCTGAAGAATTCCAGTACACGATGCGAGTCGTGTCCGAGATCACCGAATCCAACGGATCGTCCTCCATGGCATCCGTATGCGGGGCATCTTTGGCGCTCATGGATGCCGGCGTGCCTGTAAAAGAGCACGTTGCGGGCGTAGCCATGGGTCTCATCAAAGACGGCGGCAAGTTTGCCGTGCTTACCGACATCCTGGGCGACGAAGATCACCTGGGCGATATGGATTTCAAGGTGGCCGGTACAGTCAACGGCATTACCGCGCTGCAAATGGATATCAAAATCCAGGGCATCACCAAAGAAATCATGCAGGTGGCGCTGGCTCAGGCTCGCGAAGGCCGCTTGCATATTCTCGAGAAGATGCGCGAAGCGCTTGAAGGGTCGCGCGGCGAGCTGTCCCAGTTCGCTCCTCGCATGCTCACCGTCAAGATTAATCCGGAGAAAATCCGCGATGTCATTGGCAAGGGCGGTGCGACCATCCGTGCCCTGACTGAAGAAACCGGCACTCAGATCGATATCGGCGACGATGGCACCATCACCATCGCCAGTGCCGACCTCGATCGGGCCCGGGAAGCCGAGCGCCGCATCAAAGAGCTTACCGCCGACGTTGAAGTGGGTGAAGAGTACGAAGGTCCGGTACTGCGTCTGCTCGATTTTGGCGCCATCATTCAGGTGTTGCCGGGTCGAGACGGCCTGCTTCACATTTCCGAGATCGCCAACTACCGCATCAGCAACATCAACGATGTGTTGAAGGTAGGGCAAATTGTGCGCATCAAGGTTATCGAGGCCGACGATAAAGGGCGCTTGCGCCTGTCCATGAAGGCCATTGGCGGCATCGAAGCACAAGGCGGTCCTCAATCGGCGGGTGCGGCTACGGGCGCTACCCAGGCCGAATAGCATGCCTTCAGTAGTCAGATGATGTAGCAAGTTCAAACGGTATGGCCTATGCCGTTTGAACAATTCGACGGTCGGCTCAAGCCGGTCGATGCCAAAAACCTCTTCGGCTTGCAAAGCAGGCCGTACTCATGAGACAATTTTTGGCTTTCTTTTAGCGTCCATGGCGGAATTGGTAGACGCAAGAGACTTAAAATCTCTCGATCATTGATCGTGCCGGTTCGATTCCGGCTGGACGCACCACTATAGTAAACACGAATCGCAGCTTCCCCAATCTTCTTGGGCGCTTCCTCTAACACGCGGAACGCAACTGCGAGACGCTGCGGCTCTTCTCCATAATCGGGGGACGGGCACTCATCAAGCACGGTGCATCACACCATCCCAACCGCATAGGGCCAAGACCCTAAGCCGGTAATTTTCAAAGTTTCTAAAC
>JAJUGB010000033.1 GCA_029268595.1 Alcaligenaceae bacterium
CGCCACTGAATGCGAGCAATCGCTTAGCAGCATGAAGTCCGCCTTTGTCAGTCGGGCCGCTACATATTCCGAGCAAGACGGCGGAAAGGCGCCATCATTGCGGCCGTGAAGCATCAATACCGGGCATTGGATACGCGCCAGGGTCTCTTCAGACAAAACGGCAGCATCTATGTACTTTTGCTGGTCGCCCTCGAACATTTCGTCGAAGTAGTCTGCGTAGCCAGAGGCAAAAATGACCTGCTCGCGAGCCTGCAAGTACTCTTCGTCTATACCGGATGTATCGTGGATGAGCCCGCTTAGTGCTTCAACCAGCTGCGCTCGGTTACGTGGGCAGGTCCAGGTGCGGCGGGCGCCCGCCGTCAACTTGAAAGGGGCTCCCATGGCGCCCGTGGTAAGTACTCCCGCTACCCGCGGCTGATTCGCTGCCACCGTCAGACCAATGGATGCGGACAAAGAGTGCGCAATCAGCCCGACTCGCTCTTGCGGTATGTGCTCGAGCATGGCTGTGGCCTGACGCACCCACATATCGAAGTCGAAGTACGGCGCAGCGGGCTTGCGGCCGCTTTTGCCGAAGCCGATAAGGTCCATGGCGTAGACATCGAAGCGCTCGGCCAGAGCGGGCAATACCGGTCGCCAGTTTCCTATGCTTGAGGCTCCTGGGCCGGAGCCATGCAATAGCAATAGAGCTTCACCGCCTCCTGCCCGGTAGTAGTTGACGGGAACCCCTTCAAAGTCGAAATTTTCAGTAATCAAGACGTGCCTCCGTTGTTTACCGGGGTGCACGGCCCCAAGCGCCAGCCCTGAGCAAGCTATAGAGCTGCGCAAAGAAGCCGTGCGGTCAGCTGCGTGACGCGACTACCGCGCACTGCCCTAGCCGATATACGCCACGGCCTCGACTTCGATGAGAAAGTCTTCTTTGACCAAACGGTCGACCATGAGAAGCGTGTTGGGAGGGAAGACATCGCCCTTGAAGAACTGGGGAAACATTTCTGCCCGCAGCTTCATGAACTTTTCGATGTCTTGGGAATGAACCAGGTAAGTGGTGAACTTCAGCACGTTGGTGTAATCGCCGTCGAGGCCTCGCAGCACATCGCCCAAATTGCTGAACACCTGTCGAAACTGTGCTTCGAAGTCGTGCTTGCCGACGACGCCGCCGTCTGCCCCGACCGACAACTGCCCGGCGATGAACATCAGCTTGCCATCTGGAGTACCGACATGGGAATACAAGCCCTGAGCGGGGCAAGCACCCGGTGGATTGAGGTATCTGACGGAACTGGTGATTTCTGTGCTGGTCATTGCGACTCCTTGCGATAGCGACACGGGATGTGCCGGAGGAACAGCGAAGTAGTGCTAAGACCTGGAGATGACTGGTGAAGCAACGACCAGTCATACAACAGGTCTGCCCGCATACGAACTTTATACAAAATAAAATCCGGATGTAGGTGTCATGATAAAGGCCCGAAAGAAGGAATGAATAAGTGTTTACACTTAGAACCGGGCAAATGCTGGTGCATGGCAGCTGTTCTGATAAGCGGGGAGAAAGGCTTAATCCGTGTGGGAGGAGCACACAAGAGCGTTTGGCAGACTCGCTACAAAATGGCTCGGGGCTTATCACGAGCTGCCATATTGCCACCCTAGTTTATTTTTTATACAATTCGCCTGAACGGATCGATATTGATCCTGTCTCTGCTATTCGGGTACCGCCTTGAACGAATTCCCAGACCTTGCAGTAACGGAAACGCTGCCCAGCATCGTTTACAAAAAACTGCGCGACGCCATACTGAACGGGGTGTTCAGCCCCGGCCAGATGCTGCGTCAAGACGACGTAGCTTCAAAGTTGGGGGTCAGTCGCAGCCCCTTGCGCGAGGCACTGCCCCGGCTCGAGGCGGACGGCATTGTCGTGCTCCATCCTCGCCGGGGTTACGCGGTGGCGTCCTTGGATCCCAAGCAAATTACCGAAGTGTTCGACCTGCGCTGTCTTTTAGAAACCGAGCTGGCTCGGCGGTCAATACAGAAGCGCACAGAGGCCGATATTTCGCGCATCTACGCCATCATTTCTGAAATGGCCCCCTTGGCGAAAGATCCGGACCCCTCCAGCATGGCGCGCTGGTTCGATCTGAACATGCAGTTTCACACCGCCCTGCTGTTACCCGCCCAGTGCCCACACCACCTCAAGGCGCTAGACCATTCGCGCAATCTCATTGAGTCTTACATCCGGACAGAAACACGCCTGACTGGCGGCCTTGACCAAGCACAAGAAGAACACACCTTGCTGGCACGCACCTTTGTGACAGGCGAGGTCGAAGACTTTGTGCAACTGACCAGACAGCACTCCGAGCACACGCGCGATCGGCTGTTATCGCGTCTTCCCGTTCAAAACCAAGAGACGTAAGGCACCAATAATCCGAAAAGGGGGAACTTCATGAAACTCGCCACGCTCAGTCACCGCGACGAGACTTTTGTTGCCAGCATTGACGAACGCTCTTCCACCTGCCGGCCCATAAGCGTTGACGGCCGACGCATTACCGACATGCTGACACTCATCGAGGGTGGCATTTCCGCTAGCGCCTGGAGCGAGGGCGAGCCGATCCCGCTTGCCGAAGTTACGCTCCACGCGCCCATTACGCGCCCGCGCCGCAACATAATGTGTGTGGGTAAAAATTACTTTGAGCACGCCCACGAGTTTGCCAAGAGCGGCTTTGACAGCAGCGCATCAGGCGCGAACGACGCCGTGCCCAAGGCACCCATCATTTTCACCAAAATGCCCGAGTCAGTTACGGGGCCCAATACGGCCGTGGGCTACCCTAACGGAGGCTGCCAGCAGCTCGATTACGAGGCCGAACTGGGCGTAATCATTGGCAAGCCCGGATTGGGCATCAAAAAAGCAGAGGCCATGGGCCATGTCTTTGGCTATGTCATTATTAATGACCTGACCGCTCGCGACCTTCAGGCTGCGCACAAGCAATGGTTTCTAGGAAAATCGTTCGAAACGTCATGCCCCATGGGGCCCTGGATTACCACCGCCGATGAAATCAACGGAGCCGATCTTACGGTGCAGTGCTGGGTCAATGGCGAGCAGCGGCAAAACGCCAGCACTCGCGACCTTATTTTTGACATACCCACACTTATCGAAACCATGTCGAGGGGTATGACTTTGCTTCCTGGGGACATCATCGCCACGGGAACACCGGTAGGTGTCGGCATCGGCTTTAACCCGCCTAAATTCCTGCAGTCGGGCGATAAGGTCGATATTGAGATTACCGGCCTGGGCCGCCTAAGCAATACCATCCGCTAAACAGATCGCCCTCAATTCCGTGGCACGGCCGATTTTGACGACACAGCGGCCGGCTACCAAGCGCCACTTATTCACTGACGGCGGCTGTATAGATATCGTCGCGATAATAGCGGCTGATATCGTCCGATTTAGGGGGCTGGGCGCTATACTGGGCGCGCAACTGCAGCACCTTGGCGGCTGCCGCAGGTTCCAGCTTGGCTTTGGGCTGAATGCCCTTTTCTGCGTCCACCAGTACATTCAACGCTGCCTCGGCCTGCTCTTGGCTCATAGTATTGATGCGGCTGCGCAGAATCTGAATGGCTTCCTGCCGGTTGTCAGGGGCGTAAAGCCAGTCGACGGCTTGAATATACCCCGCGACATAGGCCTTGGCCGCCTCGGTATTGTCCTTGATCCAGGTATTGGAGGCTGCTGCGACAACCCCTTGGTAGTCGCCCAACAGGCTGCTGGCTTGGCCCAGCACGTTAAACCCCTTTGCTTTGGCGGCGATTTCTAACGGCGATACCAATAAAGTGGCCTCGAACTCTTTGGCCAGCAGCTTTTCAAAGCGTTGCGACACACCACCTGCCCGGACGGTCTTGTAGTCGTTTTCTCCCAGACCCGCTTCGGCCAGCATGGCGCGCAAGACAAAGGCATACCCCGTCGTGAGGGCGTCGACGCCGACCGTTTTGCCACGTAGTTCGGGCACGGCCTTAACTTCGGGTACCGCCACCAAATTAAGAAACCCGCGGTCTGCCCCCATAAAGGCTTGCACCTCGGCCTCGCCTTTGACCAGATCGGACTCGCCAGTACCATCGCGATAGGCAAGTACGTTGTCAAAGGCGGTCATGGCGATGTCGTACTTGCCAGCTATCAGATTGCCCATTTGGTACACGGAATCTCGTGTCGGGGTGAGCTCCACTTTAAGGCCGTGGTTCGCAAAAAACCCCTTTTCTTGCGCCACCCATATAGGCAGATTGAACCCGCCGGGAAATGAAATGACGTTGACGCTGCGTTCTTGTGCATTCGCGGCCGCCCCCACTCCGATTGCGGTGAGCACTATGGCCATTGCTTTAATCATTATGCGCATAACTGTCTCCTTACGGTTGAGCCCAGTAGATTATGGGTAGTACACCGAGGTACAGCTATGCCGCTGCAGTGATAGCTATGTATAAAGCGCAGCAATATCAATGAAAAACAATGGCGCACGCCGACTTATCGGGGCTGCAGCATAATGACCGCCATGCCGGCCAAAGCCAGAGCAGCGCCGAATACGTCCCACCGTGTCAACCGAATGCCTTCAATGGCGTACAACCAAAGCAAAGCGGTCGATATGTATACTCCGCCGTACGCCGCATAGGTGCGGCCGGCCGCAACGGGATGCAGAGTCAGCAACCAGGCAAACAAAGCCAGCGAGGCGGCGGCCGGAAGCAGCAGCCAAGCGGTCCTGCCTTCTTTAAGCACCAGCCACGGCAGGTAACAGCCCACGATCTCGGCAACGGCTGTGAGAAAGAAAAGGCCGGCTATGCGTAGTAGTTCCATGAGGAATTAGCCGTCTAGGCGCAGGCTAGGCAACTAGACGATTTCGAGCACTTCGTGCAAAGGCCGGCGGGGCTTCTGAGGCCAGTTCCCGTCCGCCTCGTGGCCAACCGCCACAAGAATGACGGGGACGTCTGTGTCCTTCAAACCGAACTCCTTGGCCACCCCTTTAGGGTCGAAGCCCACCATGGGGCAAGAGGCCAACCCCATGCCTTTGGCCGCAAGCATCAGCGTCATGGCCGCCAGAGATGCTGAACGGACGGCCTCATCCCGCTGCATGCCAGGGTTATCGGTATGTATGGCCTTGATTTGCGCAACCCAGCGGTCTGCCAAAGATTGCTCCATCACACCCTGATCTACCGAGGGTTGAATGACTTGCTGAAACTGCTCGTGGGCGCTTAGGGTTCCGCACACGATGAAAACAACTGAGGCCTCAACGATTTTCTGTTGACGATAAGCCACGGCCCTCAAGCGCTCCTTGGCCTCCGCCGAGCGTACGGCAATAAAGCGCCAATTTTGCAGGTTATAAGCGGACGGCGCCCGGGTTGCGTAACTGATCAGGGCTTGGACGATGGCGTCGTCCATGGCCACATCCGGTCGAAAGTGGTTGACGGAAATACGAGATTCAATGGCTTCAAGTATGGAATTCATAAATTGCTATACATAAACGCTTTGCTCACATCGTACACCCGGCGACAGGGCCTTCGGGCCCGACGCTTGCTCTTGCTGTCATCCCCCAATGGTATGGTATGGCGATGGTCAACTCGTATTGCAAGGACAGTTTATGCAGAAACGTACTTTGGGCCGAAGCGAAATAGAGATTGCGCCGTTGGTGTTCGGTGGAAACGTGTTCGGTTGGACTGTGGACGAGCGGCAATCGTTCGAGTTACTGGACCGATTTGTAGAACGCGGCTTCAACGCCATAGACACGGCGGATATCTACTCAAACTGGGCGCCAGGCAATAACGGCGGCGAGTCCGAGTCGGTGGTGGGTAACTGGCTGGCAAAGCGCGGACGGCGCGACGACGTCGTACTGATGACCAAAGTGGGCATGTGGGATAAACGCAAGGGCTTGTCCGCCGCCAATATCAGGGCCGCCGTGGAAGACTCGTTGAGACGCCTGCGCACCGATTATCTGGATGTGTACTTCGCTCATATCGACGACACCGAGGTACCTCTGGAAGAAACGCTGGAGGCGTTTTCCAAGCTTGTGCAGGACGGCAAAGTACGGACGCTCGGGGCCTCCAACTACAACGGCGAGCGCTTGCGCCAAGCACTGACCATTTCGCAAGAACACCAGTTCGCCCGCTACGAAGTGGTTCAACCCGAGTACAACCTGTACGACAGGCAAGAGTACGAAACCGGCTTGGCAGAAGTGGCTGAACAAAACGAAGTAGGCGTCGTCACGTACTTTTCCTTAGCGAGCGGATTTCTTTCTGGCAAGTATCGGTCGAAAGACGATATTGCAGACACGGCACGTGCCGGAATGCTGCAAAAGTACTTTACTCCGCGCGGCGGGCAAATCATGGAGGCACTGCACGAGCTGTCTGGCGAATTGAACGCCACCCCTGCTCAGTTGGCTTTGGCTTGGCTAATTGGGTCGCCGGGCGTAACTGCCCCCATCGCCAGCGCGACCCGTATTGCACAGCTGGAAGAAATCATGGACGCGGCCGACCTGACCCTGCCCGATGAAGCCCGGCGCCAGCTGACGGAAGCCAGCGCCTACGAGACAAGCAGCACCTAGGCACAGGCAAGGCAGCGTCACCGAAAGGCGATGCGCATATGCACTCAAGCGCCCGATGGGCGCTTTTTCTGTCCATACTTGTTGCGCAGTAAAGGCCGACGGTGTACACCGTTAGCCTGACGACAATTGCATAAGAACCATAATGAATGACACCGTTTCCCCTCCTGGGCGCGCCGCTTCCGGCCAGCGGCCTTTTGTACTCGACAACGTCGCCACGATCGAACCGCTGCTTGCAAAGCGCGCTGGAGTTGAGGCGACTGAACGCTCCGTTGACACGGCAGGCAGAACACTATGGGAGCAGGCTTTCACCCATAGTCCAGCTCCCAGCTACATCACTGATGGGCCAACCGGCCGGTGTGAATACGTTAACGAACAAATGCTGGCATTGTTGGGGCTGAAGGCAGAAGAAGTTGTAGGTCGAACCGTTCAAGAATTGAAGCTTTGGTCGGGTCTCGATCAGGAAGACGAAGGCCTTTATGAAGCCATGGGCGACGGGCTGCAAAAGCGCGGTGCCTGGGAAGGCAAAGCGTTGCGTCGACGCTTAAACGGCCAAGCACTGCCGGTGTCATTGTCGATCCATGCCTTACCCAATGAAAACGGTGTTGCCACCCACCATATCACCGTCGCATCCGATATTTCGCGCGTACAAGACTACGAGACGCGTTTACAGCAACTGGCGCTGTATGACCCTTTAACGGGATTAGCGAACCGCCTCCTGCTCATGGAGCGCGGCGGGCAGGCGCTATTGCAGGCCGAGCGCAATGATGAGCAAGTGGGTCTATTGCTGATCACCTTGGACGGCTATGCTCGGATAATCAAAGGGTACGGGCAGACTACAGCCGACAATCTGCTGAAGTTGGTAGCGAACAGTTTGGCGCTGGCGGTACGAGCCAGCGATACTGTCGCCTATTTGCAAGCCGGGGAGTTCGCTGTTTTGCTACCCCGTCCAAGCGATGCCGGCGCAGCACAAGTCGTTGCCAGCAAGATTTTTGCTGCCCTGTCCGAACCATTCTTGGTCGACGGGCGCCAGATATCCATCGGCGCACATATCGGCATCGCTCGCTACCCGTCCGAAGGGCTCGACATGCCGGCTTTACTCCGGGCCGCTACCGACGGGCTGGCCAAGGCCCAAAGTTCAGGACCGAATAAATTTGCGACAGGCGAACGCTGCGACTAAACATCTGCCATTGAATATCTGCGACCTTCGCTCTATGACTATCGATGAGAACACACTGCGTCAGATAGCCGAACTGACGCTGCAGCATTACAACAGCAACGCGGACAGTTTCCGTGAAGGCACTAAGGACCACGATGTCAGCCAGAATATCGCAGCACTGTTGCGCCACATCGAGGGGCAAGGGCCCTACACCTTGCTTGACCTGGGCTGCGGACCAGGACGCGACCTGAAAACCTTTACTGCTTTGGGCCACAAGGCCATCGGCCTCGACGGCTCCGAACGGTTTGTAGAAATGGCGCGGGCAGAGTCGGGCTGCACTGTGTGGCACCAAAACTTCCTTAGCCTGCAGCTGCCGGCCGAGCACTTCGACGGCATCTTTGCCAACGCGGTCTTGTTCCACGTGCCGTCGCAAGAATTGCCGCGTGTTCTAAAAGAACTTTTGGCAACGCTCAAACCTGGGGGCGTCTTGTTCAGCTCAAACCCACGAGGACAGAACCAGGAAGGGTGGAACGGATCTCGCTATGGCGCGTACCATGACTGGGAGCGGTGGCGGCAAGTGATGCTTGACGCAGGGTTTGAAGAGCTCGAGCACTACTACAGGCCGGAAGGGCTGCCTCGCGAGGAGCAACCCTGGCTGGCGAGCGTTTGGCGCCGGCCCCGCACCTCTCCCAATTAGGGTACAGCACTTGCTGCACGGCGACCGATTCCGTGATTCATCGAAGGTGCTGACCGCGATCGGGGCGGCGCGGCAAGCAAATTTACTGCCCCTTCCCTCTCAGGAGTCATTCCATGTCTCGACTTGGCCCCCGTGCACTGCTCCTTTCCCTATCTTTCGCTTATGCTGTTGCGGCCCACGCTCAGACGCCTCCTCAGGAGCGCAATGGCGTCTTGGTCGACGAAGCGGGCATGACGGTATATACCTTCGACAAAGACGAACCCAACAGCGGCAAAAGCAACTGCTACGACCAATGTGCCCAGAACTGGCCGCCGGTAATCGCCGCCCCCGGCTCTAAACCGCAAGGCGACTACAGCATCATCATGCGCAACGACGGCCAGGGGCAATGGGCTTATCGGGGCCAGCCCCTGTACACCTTCATCAAGGACAAGCAGCCGGGCGATCGTAATGGTGACAACGCTAGAGACGTCTGGCACGTGGTCAAACCCTGACCATCGTTCAAGCTGCAGGTTTTATGTCGCGGCCCGAGCCAAGTCGTGAATCAGACAAGCTGCCTCCGGAGGCGGGAATCGCCGAGCTGCGTGAGGGCGCACAACATTGCCGCGACTGTCCCATTGGCGAGATGGCAACCCAAGCCGTCTTTGGCGAGGGCCCTTCTCGCGCCAGTCTGATGCTGGTGGGTGAACAGCCCGGCGACCGCGAAGACCTCGCCGGCCGGCCTTTTGTCGGGCCTTCGGGACGCTTGCTCGATCGGGCGCTCGAGGAACTAGGCTGGCCACGCGACGGACTTTACCTGACGAATGCCGTCAAGCATTTCAAGTTTATGCCTCGCGGCAAGCGTCGCATCCACAAGACGCCCGCACAGCAGGAAATTGCCATCTGTTTACAGTGGCTGGACCGAGAGCTGGACGTGGTGAAGCCGGCGGCCATGGTTGCCTTGGGTGCGACCGCAGCCAAAGCCATAACAGGTCAGGCCATTAGCGTAATGCGGCAAAGAGGTGAATGGGTGGTGCGCGAGGACGGCATCCCGGTTTTGATTACGCTTCACCCTTCGGCTCTTTTAAGGGGGCCGCCCGATCAACGGGAAGCCGCCTTCGCCCTTTGGCTGAAAGATCTTCGACACGCGAGCCGCTACATTAAGCCTTCCCCTTAACTAGCCTTGCTTAACCTTCCCATTCGAGCCAAAAAGAGGAGACTACCTTGGCGGATAATTACGTGCTCGTACATGGCGCCTGGCATACCGGCGCAGAACTAGAGGCAGTCGCTGATCACATTCGTGAGATGGGCCACACCGTGCATTGCCCCACGCTGGCAGGCAATCGCCCTGACGATGACCGTGCCACGACAGGCTTGGAAGACGCTATCAATTCGGTAATCGAGTTTATCGAAAGCCAGGATCTGAACGAAGTCCGCCTGGTGGGGCACAGCTATGGCGGGATGGTGATCTCAGGGGTGGCCGACCGGATTGCCCATCGCCTGCAACGCCTTGTCTACGTCAATGCATTTGTGCCGCGCGACGGCGAATGTCTGAACGATCTCGTTCCCCCGCACTATGTTGAGCTCTTCGACGCCATTGCCGCAGACAATAACAATGCAGTCATGCTGCCTTTCCCTATCTGGCGCGAGGTCTTTATTAACGATGCCGACCTTGAGCTCGCGCAATCCAGCTATGCGCGCCTCAATCCGCATCCCTATCGCACTTTTACGGATCCCATCCGCCTGACTACTTCCCTGGCACAACAATCAGTGGGTCGCTCGTATCTTAATTGCCAACAAGACACGGCCTTACCTCAAAGCCTGGGTTGGCATCCGCGGCTCTCCGAAAAGCTGGGCTTATTCCGCCTGGTCGAGTGTCAGGGCAGTCACGAAGCCTGGTTCACCCGTCCCAGGGAACTGGCACAAGCCATCATCGAAGCCGGCCGAGACTAGGGCAGATTCGTTTACAGTGGAAGCGAGCAAGGGCGCGGCAAACCGAATAAACTGGCGGGCCAAAACATCGTTGCAAGATAAAAGAAATAGCGCCCATGAGTATTGCCGCCCTTGGTTCGTTTTTGGCAGCTATTGCCATGTTGTTGGTGGGAAACCTCGTCAATCGACGAATTCCCGTCCTGATGCGCTACAACATTCCGGACCCCATTACAGGCGGACTGATATTTGCAGTTGTCGCTTCCATTGCCGCGGCCATCTTCGATTTCACTGTCATATTCGACCAGTCGATCAAGCCCTTGCTGCTCTTGATGTTCTTTGCCGGCGTCGGCTTTTGCGCAGACCTGCGACTGCTTAAACGGGGCGGCAAGGCCTTGCCGATCTTTCTTGTGGTGCTGGCGCCGTTCATAGTGCTGCAAAACCTGACGGGTGTGGCCGTGGCGAAGCTGCTGGATCTGCATCCCATCTTTGGCCTGGTTGCAGGCTCCATCACCTTGGTGGGCGGCCACGGAACCGGCGCTGCCTATGCCGATCGCTTCGCTGAGATCAACAACCTGCAGATGGTGATGGAGTTGGCCATGACGCTGGCAACCGTCGGCTTGATCGTGGGCGGAATTATTGGTGGTCCGATCGCGCAATTGCTTATCAACCGCCATAAGTTGCGCTCATCCGCCGAAGAGGCGTCCACCTCGCATCACTACAAGGCCGAAGCCGCCCCCATCACTACTCATTCTGCTTTGGTGGCGTTGGCTGGGATCATTACCGCCGTCATACTGGGACAGTGGCTATCCGAGCAATTCTCCGAGGGAGCCATCACGATACCGGCTTTTCTGTGGTGCATGATGTTGGGGGTGGCCATCCGCAACATGCTGCCGCTAGTGGCGGTACGCTTCGATGACCGACCTGCCGAATTGATTTCCAACGTATCCCTTGCCTTATTCCTCGTCATGACCATGATGACGCTGGACCTGGTGGATGTTGCGCTTTCAACTGGGCCGTTCTTGCTGATCATCGTTGCGCAGATGATAGTCATTTTCTTTTTTGCGACTCTGGTCTGCTTTCGCATGATGGGCAAAGATTACGAAGCGGCTGTCACCACCGCCGCATTTGTTGGTTTCAGCATGGGCTCTACGGCTACAGCGATGGCCAATATGCAAGCCATTACCTCGCAGCATGGTCCTGCTCCCACCAGTTTTCTCATCGTGCCCCTCGCAGGAGCGTTTTTCGTCGACATTATGAATGCCTTTTTGTTGACGCTACTGCTGGCCTTGCCATTCATGGGAGGCTGATGATGCGAGTTCTGCTGTCCTGTCTATTCCTTCTTCTGTTATCCGCATGCGGCGGCGGTCCTGACCAGGACACCTTGCGCGCCGACATTGAAGCCCAATTACATCAAGCCGTGCCGGCCAACGCTGTTGAAATCACGGCCTTTCAACGTATGGGGTCGCAAAAAGACCTCGACGCCCCTGAGGGAGAAAGCCGGCGTATTGTGTATTTCGATATGGAGTTCCGTCTACTTGAAGACGTCGACTTTGGCGCTTGGGGCTCGCCCGGTATTTCGGGGCTGATCTCGGCATTAGGCGCCGGCCCCAGGGGAATTGAGGGTATTACATCCGGCGGCAACGAAGCGGGCGACACAATCAGCGCTCACGGCACAGCTGTATATCGAGAAGAAGATCATGGCTGGGTCCATGTCGCTGCGGCGGGCTTCCAGCCGCCCGTCGTCGCCCCCGGCCTGATTTCCGATTCACCAGGGGGGCCATTAGCCGCGCTCGGGGCTATTCGGGAGGTGCTGGATGCCTTCCCGCGCGACACCTCGCCCGAACAAAACCGCATCATAGAAGAAGAGCTGGCCAGAGCGCATTCTCATATACGCGCCCGCCTGGCGCGCAGTCTGAGCGGGTACTCGCTGGCCGCCGGACCGGAGCATGGGCAGTACTTGCGTCTGGCGCGTGCCTTGTTCTCCGACGGTGGAATACGCACGGTGCCCTTGGTAACAAGCGGCGGCACCGAGAATCTGCGTCTACTCCGAGACGGTAAGGCCAATCTTGCGCTGGTACAGGGCGACGCGGCACAGGACGCTTTTGAAGGCACAGGGGTGTTCGAAGAGGACGGACCGAACAGTTCTTTGCGAAGCGTCGGCAGCCTTTATCCGGAGCCCATTCACATACTTGTGCGCTCTGCCGACGATTTGAAGACGGTAAAGAGCCTGCGGGGTAAACGTGTCGCCATTGGCCTGAAAGAGTCGGCCTCTCGCATCACTGCTCTTCGCGTCCTGGAGGCCCACGGCTTAAACCTGGAAGACATTGAAGCGCTCGAACTAAGCATAGGCGACGCCTTATCCGCCCTGCAGCAAAATGAGGTAGATGCCGTCATACAAGTCATCGGCACCCCGGCCGATGCCATTCGGATGCTTCAACTCAATACGCCACTGCGGCTTTTGCCCCTGTCGTCCGAGGCGGTAGAAGAGCTGGTCAACGCGCGCGACGGTTACTTCAGCTACACCATACCCGCCGGTTCGTACCCGGGAATCGACCATGACATCGCCACAGTCGCAACCGCGGCCATATTGATGACCGACACCAGCTTATCCGAAGCAGAAATCGAGTCGCTGACCCGCCACGTGTTCTCTAGCGGCCACGATTACTCCGCCATGGGCAGTGCGCAGGCCGCACAGATTTCCGTCCATACAAGCCGTATCGGGCTTTCCGTCCCCATGCATGCCGCGGCTGACCGCACCTTAAAGGGTATGGCCGAAAGCTCCAGATCCGCACAGGAATCGGTATCGGCCCTGGACTCAGGATCAACCGACAACCCGCAGCATCCCGCTGCACAGCCGTCAAGCGCTGCGCCCGCAGCTACTCAGAACGAGCCCGCGCCCTCGGAAACCACAGCTCCAACCGGGAAACAGCAATGAGCGACACCAATGACGACCACCTGATCGAGGTCCCGATCGATAGCCAGGAGCTTTTCGAGGGCAAATTCCTCAAGGCACGAAAAGATACGGTCAGGCTACCCAATGGCGAACACGCTGAGCGCGAATATATCGTCCACCCGGGCGCCGTTGTTGTCATCCCGTTTCTTGAAGATGGCAAAGTGCTGCTGGAGCGCCAATACCGGCACCCTATCGGCCGGGTCATGATGGAGTTTCCGGCCGGTAAGCTCGACCCTGGTGAAGACCCTCTGGTTTGCGCACAACGAGAGTTGCTGGAAGAAACCGGCTACAACGCCACCGAGTGGGCCAAGGCCGGTGCACTGCACTTGGCCATTTCTTACTCAACTGAGATCATCCACATCTATTTCGCCCGGAGCCTGGTTTACACACGACGCCAACTCGATAAAGACGAATTCCTCGACACCTGCGAGATGCCTATTGACGACCTGCTGGAAGCCTGTCGGACTGGCAAGGTGACTGACGCCAAGACCCTCAGTTGCGCCTTATGGTTGCAAAACATCGCGGCGGGCGCATGGAACCTGGATTGGCAGCGGCATAGCGCAAGCACCGCATAGTCAGTTCATGTTGGACGTATTTTTCCCCTTTGCCGGGGGACTGGGCCTGTTCCTGATAGGCATGATGCTGTTGTCAGAGGGATTGGTGGCTTTTGCAGGCGGTTCATTGCAACGCGTCCTTGTGGCTTTTACGGGTACACCGCTCAAGGCCTTTGGCTCCGGCGCTCTGATCACCGCGCTGGCACAGTCGTCCACCGCGACCACGGTCACACTCATCGGATTTGTCAGTGCAGGACTCATCACCTTCACGCAGGCGATTGGGGTGGTCATTGGCGCCAGCCTGGGGAACACAGCCACCGGCTGGATAGTGGCCGGTTTAGGGCTGAAGATCAAGCTTGGCTTTTACACCTTGCCGCTCATTGGCGTGGGCGCGTTGCTGAAGCTGCTGACGAAGGGACGCAGTAGCGACTTAGGCCGTGCACTGGCCGGTTTAGGGATGCTGTTTCTCGGTTTGAGCACCTTGCAGGAAGGAATGCAAGGCTTGGCCGCCAACTTCAGCTTCGCAAGTCTGCCCGCTGGCGGCTATGGCGCCCATGCGCTGATCTTGTTGGGTGGGGTGGCGTTGACTGCGGTTCTACAATCGTCCACGGCTGCCATAGCCATGACACTTACCGCCCTTGATGCCGGCACTCTCAATTTTGCGCAGGCTGCCACCATGGTAATTGGGGCATCGATAGGCACAACACTCACCGGCGTGCTGGTCTCGATCGGCGGCACAATCTACGCCAAGCGAACGGCCTTGGCCTATATCCTTTTTAACGTCGTCGCAGGCCTTATTGCGTTCGGTTTCCTTCCCCTGTTTCTTAAAGCCGTGCACGGATTGGCCTCGCTTCTTGGCCTGGCCCCCGGTCCCTTGATGCTGGCAGCATTTCACAGCCTGTTCATCGCTGTGGGAGCCGTGATCTTTTTGCCCTTGACCCAGCGGTACGCCAATTTAATGCGGCGCTTGATACCCGATAGAGCGCGCGTGCTCGAACATCATCTGGACGCGAGTCTGCTCGGCATCCCCGCTCTGGCCTTGGAAACGTCTCAACGAACACTCGAAGACGTTGCTAAGAGGCTATTTGACTTGTATGGGCAGGCCCTCGATATGAAAGTGCCGCGTGCAGCGGACACGGACGTATCACGGCGGCAATCGATGCTGAATGAGACGTACGATTTTGTGGCGCGTATCCAGGTGCCCTCTGAAGACAAGGACATGAGTGCACAACGCAGTGCGCAGCTGCACGCAATTGACCATCTGCTTCGCCTCGCCCACCGGCTCCAAGACATTCTTGCCAGCGAAACCGACTTCAACAGCAGCAAACATGCGGAGGCCGTGCTTCTGACGCGGACCAGTCTGGATCTTGCCCATCGTGCGCTTGGCGCAGTAACGGCCGACGACTTGTTGCGGCAGCTGGAGAGCCAAGCCATGGCTCTTGCGGATCAAACCCGGGGCTTGAGACGTGAGGTGCTTTCCGGCGTCATCACCGGTCTGGACGCCGCCGATGCCTTACGAATCAGTGAAGTGTCACGGGTGTTGGAGCGCATGAGCAACCATATCTGGCGCACATGCCACTACCTGGTTCTTGCCCGTGCAGCAAAGCTTCCGACGAACACTTAACAAGAATTTACCGGCCTCGTCAATAAGCCCATGAGCCCGAGCGCGCCCCGTTGAGAGGCCCATAGACCACCTTCCTACCGGTTTTTAGAATCAGTTTACAAAACTAACAAACCGACAGAGGGAGGGCACATGGCACTTAAAGTCGCCATCATGCAACCATACTTCTTTCCATACGCGGGGTATTACCGGCTGTTCGGGGCGGCCGATATCTTTGTCGTACTGGATTGCGTTCAATTTCCACGGCGTGGCTGGGTGCACCGTAATAGGGTGAGTCAGCCAAACTCCACCCATAGTTGGCTCACTTTGCCATTGGCCAAAGCATCTCGAGACAGCCGAATTTGCGACATGCAGTTCCACCAAAATATGTCAGAACTTTGGGCTGCCCAGCTAAGACAATTTCCGGTCATACAACGGGCCCTTGATCTTTATCCAGAGTTGCGGTCCATCGTCGAGTCGCCCCGAAGTACTCCTCGGGACTATCTCGTCGAAACACTCACTTGGGTGACTGACCTTTTGGGTCTGCGCAAGGCAACGACATTGTCCAGTCGGATGAAGCTACCCCCAGGGCTTAGGGGCGAAGACCGTATCATAGAGATCTGTACACGGCTGGGAGCGACGCATTACGTGAACGCGCCGAGCGGTCGCTCGCTTTACTCGCCCGACAACTTCGAGCGAGCAGATTTGCAGCTGGAATTCCTTACGCCGTACGAAGGCTCCTTCCATTGCATACTTGAACGCCTTGCTGACGAGTCTCCTATCGCCCTGCGCAATGAGATTCTGCAGCAAACAGTACTCGAGGCAGCCGAGCCGGAAGTGGTCTATTAAGCGCAGCCCGGGGGCGCAATAGCGCGCCTCGGGCGCCTCCAAAACTGGCTGGGGGATGGATAAAATTAGCCTCATGTGCGTATCGCCAAGGAGGCTCTATGGACGTTTACGAAACCATTCAGACTCACGCCACATCGATCCGCTTACCCTTGTATGCTGTCACTCTTAGCGCCGCTGCCAAAGCTGACACCCCTGTCATGCTCATCTTGCACTGGCACGGCTTTCAGCGCGATGCTGTTCCCCATCTGCCCTCTTCTCAGTGGCCGCTGCGACCCGTAGCCGGTTCAGCGCTACAACTTGATGGCAGCTGGCAATATATTGAAGACCTGGATGAAGCGATGCTGGACGCGGCATGGAAGCTTGGAGCGTGGGAACTCGAGCGCACCACCTGCAGTCCGTGGTGGCGTTTAAACGCCCCGGCAGGCGAGACTTTGGCTTGCCATCGCGCGTTCGGGCAGTATCCGGGCGAGAATGAAGCCCATTTGTTCGTAAATGCGCCGGACCAAGAAACCCTCATGGAACTCGCGGCTTCCCGCGGATATGTGCGGTGGCTGTTTCGCCCTCGAAGTCTCGGGGTCTGGAGTGAGCTTGAGGCCGACGACATCTCTCTGAAGAATGGGGCTGAACGCGAAGGCGCCTGCCCTATATCCCCTTTGCCGCACGATCGGCATAGGCCCGGAACGGTGCGGTATCGCCTGGGCCAGGGGGAAGGTATCCGATTATGACACATTTGGTTACCAAATAACTTCTTTGCTTGCTCTTGAAAACCAGGAGAGCGACTGCATATTCCCCATCGCAATAGATTTGCCTGGAACTGGCGTACACAAAACACAGCCACGCCGCTCCTGATTCCTTTTCGTAATCTGATTAAACGAGGAGATCAATCATGAAGATTCGTCCCCTTCACGACCGGGTTATCGTCAAGCGAATCGAAGCCGAACGCACGACTGCCACGGGCATCGTGATCCCCGATTCCGCCGCAGAAAAACCCGAACAAGGCGAAGTACTGGCCGTCGGTGATGGAAAGCGTCAACAAGACGGCTCCATCACGCCCATGCAGGTTGAAGTGGGCCAGCGAGTACTGTTTGGCAAGTACGCCGGTCAAACCGTCAAGGTGGACGGCGAAGAGGTTCTCGTCATGCGCGAGGACGACATTCTTGCTGTCATCGAGGCCGAAGACAAAGCTCTCAAGCAAGCCGCTTGAACACCACAATCAATAGCGATTCAGGAGTACTGAAATGAGTGCTAAAGACGTACTGTTTCGTGACCAGGCCCGCACTCGCATCGTCAAGGGTGTGAACGTATTGGCCAACGCAGTAAAGGTTACCTTGGGACCAAAAGGGCGTAACGTCCTGCTCGAGCGCACCTTCGGCGCGCCGGTCATCACCAAGGACGGTGTGTCTGTCGCCAAAGAGATCGAACTCAAGGACAAGTTCGAGAACATTGGGGCGCAAATCGTCAAACAAGTCGCGTCCAAGACCGCTGATGTAGCAGGCGATGGCACCACGACAGCCACTGTGCTGGCTCAAGCCATAGTCCAGGAAGGGATCCGTCACGTTTCCGCGGGCTTCAATCCCATGGACTTGAAGCGCGGCATCGACAAGGCCGTGGCCGCTGTCGTGGACGAACTGAAGACCGTGTCCAAGCAAATCTCCACCAGCAAGGAAATTTCGCAGGTGGCAACCCTTTCGGCCAACTCAGACGAATCCATTGGCAAGATCATCGCCGATGCGATGGACAAGGTGGGCAAGGAAGGTGTCATTACGGTTGAAGACGGCAAGTCGCTGGAAAACGAACTGGATGTCGTCGAAGGCATGCAGTTTGACCGCGGTTATCTGAGCCCGTACTTCATCAACAATCCAGAGAAGCAAGTCGCCATACTGGAAGACGCACTTGTCCTGCTGCACGACAAGAAGATCTCCAATGTTCGCGATTTGCTGCCAGTGCTAGAAGCGGCGGCCAAAGCCGGCAAGCCTCTGCTCATCGTCGCCGAAGACATTGAAGGCGAAGCACTTGCCACGTTGGTCGTCAACTCGATGCGTGGCGTGTTGAAAGTGGCTGCCGTCAAGGCCCCCGGCTTTGGCGATCGTCGCAAGGCCATGCTGGAGGATATCGCCATCCTTACCGGTGCAACCGTCATCTCCGAAGAAACCGGCAAGCAGCTCGAGAAAGCCGGCATGGAGGACCTGGGCAGCGCCAAACGTATTGAAGTCCACAAAGAGAACACCATTATTGTGGACGGTGCTGGCGAACAAGCTCGCATTGATGCCCGCGTCAAGGCCATCCAGGCTCAAATCGAGGAAGCCACCAGCGACTACGACCGCGAGAAGCTGCAAGAGCGTGTCGCCAAGCTCTCTGGCGGCGTAGCCGTCATCAAAGTGGGGGCTGCGACTGAAGTCGAGATGAAAGAGAAGAAAGACCGCGTCGATGACGCCCTGCACGCGACACGCGCCGCGGTTGAAGAAGGCATTGTGGCTGGTGGCGGGGTCGCGCTGCTACGCGCCCGGTCTGCGATTCTCGATATGAAGGGCGACAATGCCGACCAGGACGCCGGCATTCAGATCATCCGTCAGGCGCTTGAAGCCCCGCTGCGTGCAATTGCTGCAAACGCCGGAGACGAGCCGTCCGTCGTAGTGGCAAAAGTTGCGGAGGGTAAAGGTAACTTTGGGTACAACGCTGCCACGGGCGAGTATGGCGATCTCGTAGACATGGGCGTTGTCGATCCGACCAAAGTTACACGTACGGCACTGCAAAACGCTGCCTCTATCGCCAGCTTGATCCTGACGACCGAGGCATCAGTCGCCGAACTGCCCAAAGAAGAGAAAGCGCCGGCTTCCATGGGCCAGCCTGACGACATGGCGTTCTAATCTTCGTGGCATAAAGCCTGGCTAAGCCTGGGGGCGCGTGCAAAACGCGCCCCTTTTTCATGCTGTGGCACGCCGGTTGCTCTACTTGATATGCGGAGGATGCCCGTTGCCATCCAGTTTAGGAGTAGGTCATGACGCAGCAGAATCAGCAGAATCAGCAAAACCAACAGAACAGAGAAAACCAACAGAACCAGCAGAACCGACAAAACCAACAAAATCAGCAGAACCAGCAGAACCGCAGGGAGCAACAGCGCTAATCGTGCGCATCCTCACCCGGCATTAATGCTGGGAACCTCCCGAAGGTAGATCTCACAAAGAGAAGACCTCACTCAGGTCTTACGAAGAGAACCGAATCGAAGAGAAAAACCCCATGCCGGAAACCGACTTGGGGTTTTCCCTTTATGCATCTTGGCGGTACACCGCCGCTTCAGCGACGTCGTCCTCGCTGTCGCTCGCCACCCAACGAGCCGCCCAGTCCGCAATCCTCTGGACAATATCGGTCCGGTAGGATGGCTTTGCTTGAGCTGTGAACTTGTGGCTTTCGCCAGGATAAATAACCAACTCCGAGCTCTTGCTCTTGCCCCGCTTCAAGGCAACAAACAGCTCTTCAATTTGCGATTTAGGACAGCGCTCGTCCTTTTCGCCCTGGAGCAGGAGTGCAGGAGTAGTAATCTTGTCCGCATAGTGCACCGGCGACAATCGGCGCATGGTGTCATAGGTGTCACTACGGTCGCCTGCCATTGAGTAAGGGTCAGAGTAGTAGCCGCTATCGGAGGTGCCCCAGTGGGCTTCGATGTTAGCTACCGGGGCCAGCACGACCGCGGCTTTAAATATGGAAGTATGACCGATGGCCCAGGCGGTTAAATAACCGCCATACGACTTGCCAATAGCCATTAATCGGTCGTCAGCAACACCTTCTTCTTGCAACTGCTGGACAGCAGCTATATGTTGTGGAAGATCCAGCTCACCCCAACGGCCGTTCAAGCGGTCGGAGAAACGCCGGCCGAAACTGGCCGACCCTACCGCGTTCAAAGCAAGTATGGCCCAGCCCTGAGACCAGAGAACCGGCCAGTACGCTTGTGCTTCGTGGTCAAACAGGACATAGCTGGCCGGCCCTCCATGGATGTCTACCAATAAAGGGGCCGGCTCACGAACGCCCTCGGGTCTTATCAGCCATCCCTGTATTGTTTCTGTCCCGCCTTCGCCGTCCGGCACGTCAAAATACCGGCGCTCTGCGCAAGCAGCTATCCGGTCTTGCCACCAGCCATTGAAGCTGGTTACCTTTACTTCGTCGCTGCCGTCATGACTGCAGCAAGATACCTCTTGGGGAGTCGTTGGCGACTGAGAAACAAAAGCCAGAAACTCTCTGCTACACGCCAATTTAGAGATTTGTCGGTCCCCGGAGACCAACGTAGTACGCGCTCCGTCGCTCATACGAATTCGCACCACTTCGTGGACGCCTTCTCGCGCCACGATGGCGAAGACCTGCGATGGGTCCCCATTAACAAACTGGACGCTATCACCTTCTGTAGAAATTTCGAGCGATTCATCCCCGATGTTTCGAACCTGGCCGGAGCTCAAGTCGGCGCACCACAGGCTTACCTGGGCGTCTCCCTCTGCAGCACTACCGGAAAAAAGGACACGACGGCCATCGGGCGACCAGAGCGGAAAAAGCGCTTGAGCGACATGCTCAGTGATTTGCCGGGCGCCTCGCCCATCGGCGTCGGCGATCCATACGTCCGTCCGATGCGACTCGTCACCTTCCCGGGTTCGGGCGTAAACCACCCGTCGCCCATCCGGTGACCATTTTGCACTGCGCACTTCAAAAGGCCCGTCGGTCAGCTGTTTCGCTTCTCCTGTCTCGGCGTCGATCGAAAAAAGATGGATCTCATGGGCAAGGAGATAACCGATGCCGTCCGCCTTGTATGGCAGTTTCCAAGCCACTTGCGGAGCGTCGGGAGAGGGTTCCGGCGCATCGGGATCTGGACGGGCTCCGCGCAGATTTGGATCGACTTGCATGGAACAGGTGGCCAAAAGGCGCTTGCCGTCAGGGCACCACTCCAGGGACGTCACGGCGGCGTTCAGGGACGTCAACTGGCGAGCTTCCCCGCCGTTAAGGGAGATAAGAAATATTTGGTTTAGCCCCGCACGGTCGGAGATGAACGCTAACTGGTTTCCATCAGGAGACCATCGAGGACTGGTGTCATTGCCGGGGCCGGCGGTCATTTTCCATGGGTCCCCTCCGTGCAATGGGAGAATCCAAATGGCACTACTAGTACTGTCGTTGCTTGAATCAACTGATTTGACGGAACAAGCGGCGAGGTTCTTCTCGTAAGCGCAATCCAGATCGGATATGGACTGATACAGCAATACGTCTGTGTGGCTGAACGGTTGAGTCATAGATACCTTCTCATGCGATGGCTTTATATATATGTATATGGGGTCTCAGCTTCACTTGCCCTGGGTGCACGCCGATCTAAAAGCGAGAACACCTTGAACGCCATGTAGCAAGTTAAATGAGCAAGCC
>JAJUGB010000034.1 GCA_029268595.1 Alcaligenaceae bacterium
CCGGCTTTTAAAGAGGCCGGAGCAGGTCGCTCGCGCTCCAACGCGCCAAGCCGCCCTGGAGCGCCGGCCCGTACTGAGCGCGGTCGTACTCAGCGGCCTCGATTCGCAAGCGCTTCCTCGCGCTAAACTGGGCGGTTGTGCCTAGGGGGCATGGATAATGTCCCCTGGCCGGAGCCACCCTATGAAGCAACTTGCGAACAAGCCACTTTTACTCGGTCTGATCCTTACCCTACCTTTGTGGATTATTTCGGGCAATGTAGTCGTCGCTCTTTGCGTCGGCTTGCTCGTTTCGTTTCTTATCGCCATGCTGCATTCCTTGCATGTGCTTAAGCGAAACCCGCCCGGCCATGATCGAGCCGATGATTCCAGCGATCAGGAGGGGCAGCGATGATGCGTATCTCTCTGCCCGCTCTGCCCCGCGGCCTACCACCGCTCGACACTGAATCGTCCACCCATTTGCAAGCTACTCAAGCCGTTTTAGCGGAGCGCGTACGCGCTGCGCAAGACGGCTTTTTGCCGTTTGACGAATGGATGGACATTGCGCTGTATCAACCCGGCATTGGCTATTACGCTGCAGGCAATGCAAAGTTCGCCAGTGACGACCAACCGGTCGCCGACTTTACCACCGCCCCCGAGCTGACGCCTGTATTCGGACGGGTGGTCGCCCGACAAGTGCATCAAATCCTCGGCGCTTGTCATTCCATCAGCGTTCTGGAGTTTGGGGCAGGATCCGGCGCCTTGGCTGAATCCCTCATCGGCGCATTGCGCGATTTAGGAGTAGAGCCGGCTTATCAAATCCTTGAAGTATCCGGCGAATTGCGTCAGCGTCAACAACAGCGCTTGCGGCACCTGGACGCGGACATCCAATGGCTGGACCGCCTACCTTTGCAATTTGAGGGCTGTGTGGTGGCCAATGAAGTCCTGGACGCCATGCCGGTCAAGCTCTTCCGCTGGAGCGATTCCGGCGAGTTGCTGGAACTGGGCGTCACCTGGGTAGACGACGAGGACGGTATGGGCTTCCAACTGAACGGCCGCGCTGCTCCTGACTCCTTGGTCCAAATCGTTCGCACGCGCGTGCCATTCATGCCCGGATACCAGTCGGAAATCAACCTGCGCGCCGAAGCGTGGGTTGGAGAAATGGGACAGTGGTTGAAGAAGGGTGCGGCCCTCTTGGTGGATTATGGCTTTCCTCGGCACGAGTATTACCATCCACAACGGGCCGAAGGGACTCTAATGTGTCATTTTCGTCACCATGCGCACGGTGAACCCCTGGTGCTGCCCGGACTTCAGGACATAACCGCCCACGTAGACTTCACCGCCATGGCCGACGCTGCCGTTGCGGCCGGCCTGGACGTCCTTGGATACACCTCACAGGGTCGGTTTCTAATGAATGCGGGCCTGGCGCAAGCCATCAACAACCTCGATCCCGGTGATACTATCGCATACGCACGCGCGGTTGCCGCCGTCCAGAGGCTGATGTCAGAAGCCGAAATGGGTGAGCTCTTCAAAGTGCTGGCTGTCGGACGCAATATCGATGTCGAGCTTGTCGGCTTCAGCCATGGAGATCGCCGCCACCGGCTCTGAATCCCGCGCGTCTTATAACTAGAAAACGCAGGGAAACCGAGCACCATGGAGACACGCAAGACCATTGACACCCGGGCCTTTGGCTTAATGGTCATACTCTGTATGATCTGGGCGATTCAACAAATTGCGATCAAGGCCGCCGCGGCAGATATCGCGCCCATCATGCAAATTGGACTGCGTTCGGGCATCGGGGCTTTGCTGGTGTGGGCGCTCATGCGCTGGCGCAGCGAACCACTCAACCTGCAAGACGGCACCTGGCGACCGGGCCTCCTGGTAGGCGTACTGTTTGCGTTGGAATTCCTGTTTGTCGGTGAAGGACTGCGCTATACCAACGCCTCTCATATGGCGGTGTTCTTGTATACGGCTCCCTTTTTTGCCGCTATCGGACTGCACTTGAAGCTGCCGGAGGAAAGGCTGCGCATTGCTCAGTGGCTGGGTATTGCGGTCGCCTTCAGCGGCATTGTCATTGCTTTCTTTGGGCCCGCCGAACCGCCCAATACCACTGAATCGCCCAACATTTTGCTGGGTGACTTCTTCGCATTGTTAGCCGGCGCTTTTTGGGGCGCGACCACCGTCGTCATTCGCTGCTCCAGCTTGTCGAGCACATCGCCCACCAAGACGCTGCTCTATCAATTATTGGGCGCCTTTGTGATCTTGGTAGCGGTCGCCTTAATCAGCGGGCAGACACAGTTTCGGCCGACGACATTGGCCATCGGCAGCTTAGCCTTCCAGGCACTCATCGTAGCGTTCGCCAGCTTCCTTGCCTGGTTCTGGCTGTTAAGAACCTACCTGGCCTCGCGACTGGGCGTGTTTTCGTTCATGACGCCCATGTTTGGCATTGTTTTCGGCGTATGGTTGTTGAACGAGCCGCTTGATCCCAGCTTCGTCATTGGCGCGGTATTGGTGGTGGCCGGCATAGTCCTGGTCAGCGGAGACGCGTGGCTGCGTCAGTGGTTTGACACTCCAGGCCGCGGCAAGACGCGTCAAGACTCCTGAGCCTGCAATGCGCGCAGCCTGGCGCTGCGCACAGCCTCTTTAATGGCGGCGGCATTGCCCATGTGCGCTGCCGCAACGGCCCCGGCATCTACCGCATTGACAGCTTCAAGCCGTCTTTCCCATACCGCAATCTTAACGGGGCCAACACACTGCGCTGCTTCCAGCAGCCCGACAAAGCGATTCGCTTTGCGCAATCCATCCATGGACTCAATCAGACTTAGCGACGCCTCGGGGGTGGAACACCCTTGCTCGAGCGCATGCACGAGTTGGGGCAGCAGACGCGCAAAATCTATGCACTCTGCGGGAGCTCGTAAACGCCGAGCGATGCTCTCGGGCGCCTGCGATAATCGGCACAATAAAGCGAACCGTTGCGGCAAGGACAATTTCCTTTCCGCCGCACACTGCAGCTGCGCCTTGATTTCGGAGTTGTACATCAAGCCCGGGGCAATTCGCACTAGCGCACCCGCGGCGGCCAGGACATCGAACATTCTGCCTGGCTCTGCTGCCATCAAACCTTTGGCGACTTCCTGCCATACCCGCTCTGGCACCAGGGCGTCGACTTCACCATCGGTGACCAACTGCCGGGCAAGCTCCATGGTTTCAGGGGCCACCGAGAATGCGGGAAAGCGTGCTGCAAAACGCGCCAACCGTAAAAGCCGCACGGGATCTTCCACGAATGCGTCGCCAACATGGCGCAGCAGGCGCGCACCTAGGTCGGCTTGCCCGCCCAAAGGGTCCACGATCTGTCCGTCGGGAGTCTGGGCCATGGCGTTGATAGTCAGATCCCTGCGCTTCAAGTCTTCTTCAAGAGTAACGTCCAGACCGGTGTAAAAGGTGAAACCTTTGTAGCCGCGGCCCGACTTACGCTCGGTACGGGCCAGGGCGTATTCCTCTTTGCTGACTGGATGCAGGAAGACCGGGAAATCGCCACCGACCGGAATGAACCCGCGCTTGGCCATATCTTCGGGAGTGGCTCCCACCACCACCCAATCGCGATCACCGGCCGGCTCTCCCAGCAACTGGTCGCGGACCGCGCCGCCCACCACGTAAACCTCAAGCCCCTCGGTGGCAGGGTCCGTGGCTGGGGGGGAAGTTTCCGAAGGGGCCCGCGAAGCAGGCTCGTGTGCCTGGCGGACCTGCGCTCCTTGCCCCGCGCGGATCATGGCAGCGCGACTTGACGCGGCGCGCGCGGGGCGACCGTCCCCAGCCGGGCCTTCAGGGATTGTGGCTGCCCACTGAACAAACTGGCGTAATACACGGCATTCGACATCACGTGCTTCACATAAAGACGCGTCTCGGTGAAGGGTATGGTCTCGGCAAAGATGGCGCCCTCGACCGGCGCCTGCAACTGTGCCCGCCATCGTATCGGTCTGCCCGGGCCTGCGTTATACCCTGCCGTTGCCAACACCTGCGAGCCGTCCAACTGGCCGAGCACCATGTTCAGATACTGCGTGCCCAAGACAGTATTGGTATCGAAGTCGTTGACCGAACCTGGAGTGAAGTCTTTCATGCCAATCTTGTTGGCCACCCACTTTGCCGTAGCCGGCATCAGCTGCATCAGGCCCGAAGCACCGACGCGAGAACGTGCCCTCATAATGAAACGCGACTCTTGTCTGATCAAACCATAGACCCAAGCTGGATCCAGGTTGATCAGCTTTGCCTTTTCGCTGACTCGTCCTTCGAAAGGCGCAATGAAGCGCTGAGTAAGATCGATTTCATTACGGGTGAGCAGGGAGGTATTGATCACCCTGTCGTAGATCGCTTGCTCTCGCGCGAACTCGGCCGCGGCGCGCAATTGTCTGTCGTTCATGCCTTTCAGCGCGAAGTTCCATTCGGGAACCGCTTCGGCCCGCCACCCCAAGTCGAACAACTTGACCGCACGTTGTAAACCGATGTTCGCGCGCGCCTCGGCCAAGTCGGCTTCAGTGAGCGCTGGAGGCGGAGGTGGTAGATACGGGGACCGGCCCAGCTCTTCATTGGCAAGCTGGCCATAAAAATCCATTTCCTTCTCTATTGACGCAAAATAGCGCTGGGCCGTGGCCTTGTCGCCCTGCGCGGCAAGCGCCCGCCCTCGCCAATACACCCACACTGTCTCTGCCTGTTGTTCAGCCGACATTTTCAGTATGGCCTGTTCTACGCGCCGCCAATCTATGGGATTCTGGCGCAATTCGGAGCGCACCTCCCAGGCGTGGTTATAGTCGGTCATGGGAGCTTTGCCCGAGCGGCGGTAGAACCGCACAGCGGTCGGATCGACGTTGAGAGCCGCCACCAAGCCGAATTGTCCCCATACCCATTGAATGTCTTCGCGCGGCAAGGCCGAGGCCCATCGAGACTCTACATAGCTGGCGGCCTCGTCCCTATCTTTACTGCGAGCCAACCTAGCAAGTGCAATAGTGACAAGCTCTGTCTGTTCACGAGTGCTGGGTGCCGTCTGGCCACCCAGCCAGCTGCGGGGATTTTTCATGAGTGCCGCGTAGGACTTCATTTGTGCGGCGCTAAACATCAGAGCCGCCATACGCTGCGCGTCGCCGGTCTTATTGCTTTCAAGCAATTCTCGCAGCTGGGTTTGAATCGGCTTCCAGCCCACCACCCCGCTTTCAACCAATTCATCCAGCATGCTCCAGCAGACTGTTGCCGGACGAAACGCCTTCATGGCCTCTTCGCTGCTGACCTTCTGGCCGGTCATATGTCGGGCCAGGACTTGCGAACAATCGACATTGGCGTTGCTGTTGACCACGCTGCCAAGACGGTTGACTTGGGCAAAGTCGCCGGCACGCGCTGCGGCCACTATCCAGTCGGCCTTGACACGGTCGGCCAGGTACTCATCCTGGTTGACAGCCATAAATTGCTGCAGCTCGGCAACAGGGATGGGTTGCGTCGGATCTTGCACTTGCTGACGCAACCACCAATACTGGGCGTACGACCCAATGAGCGGAGCGTGCTGAGCATCGGGCACCAGAGCCGCCAAGGCGTGCCATTGCTTCTTCTGCATGGCCTCGCGCGCCGCGATCAGCGCTTCTTCGGCCTGCCGAGCCGGTATGGGCGAGATGACTCCCTGTGTAGCCACAGGAGGCTGTACGTTCGCCTGGAAATTGGCGCTGGGATCGGCAGTTATGAGAGTAGCCTGAGCCTGAGTGGCAGCCGCCGGCGCCTTCGTGCTGCTGCAACCCAACAAGCCTAGACAAAGCGCTAGCCCTAACCCAGCCCGGCGCCAAAGGCCTTCCCGGCCAGCAGAAAGATTATGCGTTTTCTGATACCGTTGGCTCTGCTTCAATAACATCTTTCGGGACTCCGCACCGTACCGCCATGAAAACAAGTCTAGAGAATAACGCAGTCCCCTTACGGACGCGTTTAAAAGAACTGCGCGCCGCCCAGAATCCTTCAGATACACGCCGGGGCGCCCTGCTGATTCGTGGCCGGCTGTTTACCTGGCTGGCCACCAACCGGCAGCAACTTAAGGATGCCGGTCGTGCCATGCCCAACCATATTGCTGCCTTTTGGCCGCTGGAGCACGAACCCGACTTGCAGCCGCTGCTGGAGCAATGGGTTGAAGAGGACGGGCTGACTGTGTCGCTGCCCGTCATGGCCGGCGCCGAAAAGCCATTGGAGTTCAGGATCTGGACGCCCGATGCGCCAATGAATATTGGCCCTTATGGCACGCGCGAACCCAACGGCCCTATTGCGCCAGCCCCGGATGTCGTGCTGGTTCCTACCTTGGGGTTCACACGTTATGGGGACCGCGTAGGCTACGGCAAGGGCTATTATGACCGCACGCTGGCTGCTTTAAAAGCCCAAAACCACCATTTCGTCAGCATAGGCGTGGGCTGGGCGTGTGGCGATCTTAGCGACACAGATTACTCGCCCGCCCCGCACGATGTGCCGCTTGACTCCATATTGACCGACAAGGGCTGGGCCGTCGCAGCGCCAGTCCTGTTAAATCGTTAGGCCACGCACAATGGCTTGCACGCTATCGGCATTATTCAGCGTGTAGAAGTGCAGGCCAGGCGCCCCTTTGTCGAGCAATGTCTGGCACAGTCGCTGGACGACTTCTGTGCCGAACTGCCTGATGGCAACGCGGTCGTCGCCGTATTCGGCCAGCCTCAAGCGTATCCAGCGGGGGACTTCGGCCCCGCACATTTCGGAAAACCGCAGCAGCTGAGCATGAGTGGTGATGGGCATGATGCCCGGCACGATGGGGATATCGACACCGCGTGCCTGAACCCGATCGACAAAATCCAGATAGGCATCCGCATTGAAGAAGTACTGGGTGATGGCGCTGTCGGCGCCGGCTTTCACCTTGTCCACAAAATGGTCCAGATCGGTCGTCGCGCTGGACGCCTGCGGATGCATTTCCGGATAAGCAGCTACTTCTATTCGAAACCAGTCGCCGCTGTGCTCGCGGATGAATTGCACTAAATCGCGCGCATAGTGCAATTCACCGTGCCCCACGCCCATCCCCGAGGGTAGGTCGCCGCGCAAAGCCACCACGCGGTTCACGCCGGCCGCCTTATAACCATCGAGGATGGCGGCCACGGCCTGCTTGGTGGAACCGATGCAGGACAAATGCGGAGCAGCCTCGAACCCCAACCTTTGCATGATGGACACAGCGTCAGCCGTGCCCTCGCGCGTCGAGCCGCCTGCTCCGAAGGTGATACTGACATACGAGGGAGCCAGGCAGATGAGCTCCTTGGCCGATCGGATCATGCGCTCGCGCGCGGCATTATCCCGAGGGGGGAAAAACTCAAGACTGATTGGAGACGAAGCTTGCATAATTCAAACGATGAGCCGCGAAAGCAAGCCCGAAATAAGACTGTAAACAAGAGCGCCCAACATGGCCCACCAAAAACCCTCGACATGAAAGCCCTTGAGAACGGACCCGGCAAACCAGAATACCAGGGCGTTGATGACCAATAAGAACAAGCCCAGTGTGACCACCGTAATGGGCAGGGTCAGGAGCACGAGGACGGGTTTGACCAAAGTATTCAACAGCCCCAGCACCAATGCCGCGATAAGGGCGGAAAAGAAGGATCCGACCGTGATTCCGGGCAAGATATAGGCGACGATAAGCAAGGCTACGGCGTTCAGTATCCAGATAAGTAAAAGGGTCATCCAGGGCTCCTTTGTAATGGCCGGGCGAGGGACGGACAACACGACGCAAGCGCAAGGGCAATCTTGCCGATTACCCTTGCGTCATGCGGCTTAGTAGCGGTAATGATCGGGTTTGTACGGCCCTTCGACGGGCACATTGATGTAGTCGGCCTGGTCGGGACGCAGTTGTGTCAGATTGACCCCGAGCTTCTTCAGATGCAGGCGCGCCACTTTTTCGTCCAAGTGCTTGGGCAGCACATAGACTTTGCCCTTTTCGTAGGCCTCACCGCGAGTGAAGAGCTCGATCTGTGCAATGGTCTGGTTGGTGAACGAAGCCGACATGACGAAGGAAGGATGGCCTGTTGCGCAACCCAGGTTCACGAGCCGTCCCTTGGCCAGCAAAATAATGCGCTTGCCGTCAGGGAAGATGACATGATCGACTTGCGGCTTGATTTCTTCCCACTGAAGATTTTCGATGCCAGCGACATCAATCTCGTTATCGAAGTGGCCGATATTGCACACGATGGCCTGATCCTTCATGCGCTCCATGTGCTCGCGCGTGATGACGTGGTAGTTGCCGGTGGCGGTAACAAAGATGTCAGCCTTATCGGCGGCTTCTTCCATGGTTACCACTTTGTAGCCTTCCATAGAAGCCTGCAAAGCGCAGATGGGATCTACTTCAGTTACCCACACTTGAGCGCGCAGGGCAGCCAACGCTTGTGCGCACCCCTTGCCCACGTCGCCGAATCCGCACACCACGGCAATCTTGCCGGCCACCATGACGTCGGTTGCCCGCTTGATGCCGTCAACCAGCGATTCGCGGCAACCATAGAGGTTGTCGAATTTGGACTTGGTGACCGAGTCGTTGACGTTGATGGCAGCGCAGGCCAGCTCGCCTTTGCGCGACAAATGGTAGAGGCGGTGCACCCCGGTGGTGGTTTCTTCAGTGACGCCCTTGATTTCAACCAGACGAGTGGAATACCACTTGGGGTCGCGCTGGAGACGAGCCTTGATGGCCGCATAGAGCACGCGCTCTTCTTCGCTGGAGGGGTTGGCCAATACAGAGATGTCGGATTCGGCTTTGGCGCCAAGATGCAACAGCAGGGTCGCATCGCCGCCGTCATCCAGAATCATGTTGGCGTGCTGACCTTCGGGCCATTCGAAAATCTGGTGAGTGTATTCCCAGTAGTCTTCCAGCGTTTCGCCCTTGATGGCGAAGACGGGATTGCCCGCGGCTGCTATAGCCGCTGCGGCGTGGTCCTGGGTAGAGAAGATATTGCACGAGGCCCAGCGAACCTGGGCGCCCAGGGCGACCAGAGTCTCGATAAGCACAGCCGTTTGAATGGTCATGTGCAGGCTGCCTGCGATGCGAGCGCCCTTGAGAGGCTGAGACGCCGCGTACTCTTCGCGCGTGGCCATGAGGCCCGGCATTTCGGTTTCGGCAATGGCGATTTCACGCCGGCCCCATTCAGCCAGCCCAATATCGGCGATTTTGTAGTCGGTAACGGATTTGTCGGCAACAGTGTTCATGAGAATCCTGACCCTGCCGACATGGCGAATAGCGGCTCATGCTCACCTTCGCCCGCCGTGCAGGAGATAGATGAGCGCCGTTCAAAACTGGAAAAGGGGTTCCTGAGCCTAGCGGATAGGGGCCACATGCTGGCCGCTGCCTACCCGTCGCAGCGCTCCTCAGGAATCCTCTAAGTATACTCCAGGAGGGCTCCGATCAGGAGCCCTTGCCTTCAACCTTTGCGTTTGGGATAGCCCTGAGCCTTGATGCGCGCCCATACTGCCCGCTTCTCGTCCTCGGACAGAAACACCCAGTTGGCAACTTCCATGGCGGTGCGGCCGCAGCCGCGGCATATATCGTCGTACAACGTCGAGCACACCGCCACGCATGGCGAGTCGGACGGCGTCAGGCTGCGATTGTCGTCCGCTTCTTGAGTCACTTAAGCCGCCTTTCGGAGCACCTGCACCTTGTCGGTCGCTTCCCAGGTGAACTCGGGTTCGGGACGGCCGAAGTGGCCGTACGCCGCAGTCTTGGAATAGATTGGATGGAGCAGATCGAGCATATCGATGATGCCCTTGGGACGAAGATCGAAATGCTCGCGCACCAGTAGAGCGATCTGGTCGTCCGGAATGACGCCCGTACCTTCGGTGTAGACGGTGATGTTGATGGGCTCGGCGACGCCGATGGCGTAGCTGATCTGCACCTGACATTGCCGCGCCAAACCCGCTGCAACCACGTTCTTGGCCACGTACCGCGCCGCATACGCCGCAGAACGGTCTACTTTGGACGGATCCTTGCCCGAGAAGGCCCCGCCGCCGTGAGGGCAGGCACCGCCATAAGTGTCCACGATGATTTTTCGTCCGGTCAGGCCGCAATCGCCTTGCGGGCCGCCGATAACAAAGATGCCCGTGGGGTTGATCATGAACTTGGTCTTGGCGGTAAGCAGACCTTCTGGAAAGCAGGGCTTGATGATTTCTTCGATAACCGCCTCGCGGATATCCGCTTGCGAAATATCGGGCGAATGCTGTGTGGACAGAACAACGGTATCGACTTCTACCGGCCGGCCGTCAACATAGCGGAAAGTGACCTGAGATTTAGCGTCCGGGCGCAGCCAGGGCAGACGGCCGTCTTTGCGCAACTCGCTTTGACGTTGCACCAGGCGATGCGCATACCAAATGGGAGCAGGCATGAGATCGGGCGTTTCGTCACACGCATAGCCAAACATCAACCCTTGGTCCCCCGCCCCTTGATCCATATTGGCTTCGGGGTTGCGGTCGACACCGCGCGCGATATCGGGCGACTGCTTGTCGTAGGCGACCAGCACAGCGCATCCTTTGTAGTCGATGCCATATTCTGTGTTGTCGTAGCCGATGCGTTTGATGGTGTCGCGCGCCACCTGTATGTAATCGACGTTTGCCGTGGTGGTGATTTCGCCCGCCAGCACGACCAGACCCGTATTGCACAGGGTTTCGGCCGCTACCCTTGCATGCGGATCTTCAGTGAAGATGGCATCCAGGATGGCATCGGAGATTTGGTCGGCGACTTTGTCGGGATGGCCTTCGGAAACGGATTCCGAAGTAAACAGAAAATCGGTGTGTGCCACAGCGATACGTCCTTTTGGCTTGGGTTGAACGATACGCGTTGCACCTCGGACGTTCAATTGCAAAAGGAACGGGGCGCGACGCTTTAGCAGTTTTTGGTGGCGTCGCAGCCGGCTGCAAGGCCCCCTCGCTCGCAAGTTGTCGGTTAACTCAGCGATTTTTCGCATTTTAAGCGAAAATAGCCGCTCTAGTATTCATAAGCTTATATCCGATCAAGGGGCCACTCTGCACATGCTGTTGCTGCTATTCCGTTGTCTGGCGTGGCTGCCGCTACCGGTATTGCACGCCATAGGACGGCTTGCCGGCATCATCGCTTACGTCAAACCGGGCAAATATCGGCAACGCATTCAAGACAATTCCGCCCAAGCCGGGTATGACCAGCCGGGCTTTGCCCGCCGGGCGGCCGCCGAAGCAGGGGCCATGATCATGGAGCTGCCACGGGTGTGGCTGCGCACCGATCAAAGCCTTGAGATCACAAGCAGTGACGAGGTCGACGTCGTTAAAGCGGCCTTGGCCGAGGGCCGAGGCATTCTGTACCTGACGCCTCATCTCGGCTGCTTCGAAATCACGGCTCGCTATCTAGAGCGATTCGGTCCCATTACGGTCATGTATCGCCCGCCGCGCAAAGCCATTCTTGAACCGGTGGTGGATGCAGGGCGCACCACTTCTGCCCTGCGCGCCGTACCTGCCAATTTGCAGGGTGTGCGCGAATTTGTGCGCGCCTTGCGCCGCGGCGAGGCGGTAGGCATGTTGCCCGACCAGGCCCCCAGCGAGGGGGACGGAGTCTGGGCGCCATTTTTCGACCGCTCTGCTTACACCATGACCCTGGCGGGCAAGCTCGCGTCGCAAACCGGCGTGGCCGTCATACTGACGGCTGGCGAACGCCTGCCCAAGGGCAAGGGGTGGCGCATGCATTTCCTGAGGTTGCCTGAGCCCTTGCCCGAAGACCCGGGCGCCCAGGCAACGCTTATCAACGAACACATGGAAGCGCTCATACGCCGCTTTCCGGAACAGTATCTGTGGAGCTACAACCGTTACAAAACCCCGGCCGGCGCCCCGCCTCCGCCAGCCGGACACAACGACAATGAAACTGCCTAAAAAGCGCCTGCTGCGGGGCGTGTTTTCCTATTTTGGCCGATGTCCGGTACGCACACGCCTGGCCTGGGGCCGAGCCCTGGGCTGGCTGACGCCTCGCATTCTTCCATCCCGCGCACATATCGTTCGCACCAACCTCGCATTGTGTTTTCCCGATCAGTCCGAAGAACAGCGAGAACAGTGGCTGCAGCGCCACTTTCGCTTGCTGGCGCAATCGGTACTGGACCGCGGGCTCTTATGGTTTGGCACACGTAAGCGCGTCGAAGACGGCATACGAATTGAGGGGCTTGAACACCTGCGCCGCCTCTTGGCGCAGGAGCAACGCATTATTTTGCTGGCCCCGCATTTCATAGCCCTGGACGCCGCCGCCACTCGCTTGACCCTGGAGCTGAAAGAATCCGCCACCCTCTACACACCGCAAAGCGATCCCGACGTCGATGAAATGGTTCGGGAGGGCCGCGGCCGATTCAATCTGGTGCATTTGATCAGTCGACGCGATGGCGTGCGCGGCCTTATCCGGCAGTTGCGAGCGGGCGTGCCCGTGTACTATTTGCCCGATATGGACTTCGGCGCCGATGGCGCCGCGTTTGTGCCCTTTTTCGGCGTACCCGCAGCTACCCTACTGACAACGGCTCAAATTGCGCGAAACTGGAATGCCGCCGTGGTTCCGATTGTGAGCCGCCTGGATGACCAATCCGGCTGCTACCATGTCAAAGTACTGGAACCGCTACGCGAATTTCCGGGCGAGGAAGACCTGGAAACCGCGACTGCTCGATTGAACCGGCTTATCGAAAGCTGGGTTCGGCCGGATCCGGCCCAATATTACTGGGTGCACCGGCGCTTCAAGACACGGCCCGAAGGCCAGAAGCGCCCCTATTAAGCAACGGTCCTATCACCTCTTATGGCTGCCTGGAATTTTTCCAAAATGCATGGCGCGGGCAACGATTTTGTTGTCCTGGACGGCGTACGTCAGCATATCGATCTGACGCCGGAGCGAGCCCGTGCGCTGGCAGACCGGCATTTTGGGGTGGGGGCCGACCAGATTCTGCTGGTAGAGCCGCCCTTGCACCCCGAGGCCGATTTCCGTTACCGCATCTTTAACGCGGATGGCAGCGAGGTCGAACATTGCGGAAACGGCGCACGCTGCTTTGTTCGCTTCGTCCACGAACAGGGCCTTTCCAGGCGCAATCCGTTGAAGGCCGAAATCTGCACCGGTCTGATTGTTCTTCAAGAAGAGACCAATGGCGACGTAACCGTTGACATGGGCGAGACCCGGTTTGAACCGCGCGACGTCGGCTTCAACACTGCCGAGTTAAGCTCTCGTACAGTCGGCAGCGATACCCAATGGATACTGCCACTTCCGGACACCGATCCAGTAGCGTTGTCCGTCGTTGCCATCTCTAATCCGCATGCCGTCGTTTTGGTGGACGACATACGTACAGCCCCCGTGCCTTATTTGGGCGCGCTAATCGAATCCCATCCCCGGTTTGCCAATCGAGTAAACGCAGGATTCATGCAAGTTATTGATCGGCATTCGGTGGCCCTTCGGGTCTACGAGCGGGGGGTGGGCGAGACGCTGGCCTGCGGGACAGGCGCATGTGCAGCTGTGGCCTCTGGAATACGCCAAGGCTTGCTGGATAGCCCGGTCGTGGTCCATACTCGCGGTGGCCGGCTGATGGTGGATTGGGATGGCCGACGCCTGCGTATGAGCGGCCCCGCCGTCACGGTATTTTCTGGCCAGGTCGACATCGACGCCCTTACTCAAACACTCATCGCCCGAGACGCCCAGCATTCATGACTACGCCAAGCTTTACTGCAGAAGACGTCGCTCTCTTCTTGCAAGAAAACCCCGGTTTCTTTCAGGATCACAGCGAACTCTTTGCCAATATCCGTGTTCCACACCCGCACGAGACGCGGGCCATATCGCTGGGAGAACGCCAGATACTTACCTTGCGGGCCAAGACCAAAGACCTCGAATGGAAATTGGCTTCCCTGATGCAAAACGCAATGGGCAACGAGAAGATCAGTCATACGCTAACTGCCTGGTGTTGCCGCATGCTGGCCGAACCCGAGCCGTCGCGCCTTCCGGCTCATGTTGTGCGCAGCCTGTGTGACCTTTTCGATCTGCCCACAGTGGCCTTGCGTTTGTGGGACTTACCCGGCCTGGAAGAAAGCGAGTTCGGCCAGGATGTCACCTCTTCCATACGCGATTTCGCCAGCACCTTGACGACTCCTTATTGTGGTCCCTGGCAGGATCAGGAAGCGGGGCAGTGGCTACCCGAGCCGCCTCGTTCCCTGGCCATTGTGGCTCTGCGCGCATCCACGCCGGGCTACGGCTCCGAATCTTCCACGTGCGGTCTCCTGGTGCTGGGCTCCGACGACCCCGAGCGCTTCACACCCGACATGGGGACAGCCTTTCTGCAGACCATCGGAGAACTGGCCGGCGCAGCACTGTCTCGGCTTGCCACCAGCGAGTGCATAGCGGCGGTTCAGCCCTGAGTACACTATGACAGCGCTGCCTGAACCGGTATTGCAGTGGCTTGAGCATCTCAAGACGCAGCGACGATATTCGGCTCACACGCTGGAAGCTTACCGGCAAGACTTTCGCCACCTGGTTCAATGTCATCCTTCGGTGGAGTTGCCACAGTTCACCGAGAGCCACATACGTCAAGCCATCGCAACCTTGCGGGGTCAAGGGCTGCAAGCACGCAGTCTAGCCCGCGCATTGTCCGCCTGGCGCAGCTTCTTCAAATGGTGGGCGCCGCAAGTCGGCATGCTTCATAATCCGGCCGAAGGGGTTCGACCGCCACGACAGCCACGCACTCTTCCCAAAGCTCTGTCGGTAGAACAGGCCCAAGGGCTGCTCGACCGGGCGGGTCAACCGGCGCCGTCTGACGCTATCCAGTGGCGAGACCAGGCGATGTTCGAGGTGCTGTACTCCAGTGGTTTGCGTCTGGCTGAGCTCGTCAGTTTGGACTGGCGGTTTGTAAACACGGATGAATACAAATCCCAGAGCTGGATTCAACTGGACGAGGCTGAAGTTATCGTGCGGGGCAAGGGCGGCAAGACACGCAGCCTTCCGCTAGGCAGCAAAGCCGTGCATGCGCTGCAACAATGGCTGAACCTGCGGCACAAGCTCGTGCCGCCATCTCCTTCGGCCGACACCCAGGCGGCCTTGTTTCTAGGCGCCCGAGGGCGCCGGATTTCGCCCCGAGTAGTGCAAATACAGCTCAACCGCTATGCCGCCCGGGCCGGACTGCCGGTCAACGTGCATCCGCACAGCTTGCGTCATAGTTTTGCCAGCCATTTACTGCAATCAGCGCAAGACTTACGGGCCGTGCAGGAAATGCTGGGCCATGCAAGCATTGCCACCACGCAGATCTACACCAAGCTGGATTTTCAGCACTTGGCACAAGTGTACGATCGCGCACACCCCCGCGCCGAGCGCAAACGCAAGTAAGCTTATTCGGGCTTCATACCGCGCTTGCCTTCGCGCACGGATAGAACGTGCTCTCGGTTTCCTGCTTTTTGTTTTCTGTCTTCGTGCTGCAAAGCTTTGGCCAAGGATCTTTGCTTCAGGGCTTCAACGCGTAGATCAGCTGCCCCGCGTTCCATTTGATCAAGCCCAGATACGTTCCTGCAGGCTCATCCGGCTGGCCCAGCGAATCCGAGTAAAGCGTACCTCCGACGTTCACGCCGGTTTCACGCGCCACCTGTTCGATGAGGCGGGAATTGCCTGCGTTCTCGAGGAACAAAGCTGAGGCGTGTCGTCGCTTGACTAAGTCCACAATACTCGCAAGATCACGTGCGGACGGCTCAGCGTCGTTAGACAGGCCCACGATGGAGATAAATTCGATTCCGTAATCGTGGCCAAAATACCCAAACGCGTCATGGGTGGTGACGACCCGCCGGCGCTGAGCCGGAATAGAGGCCAGCGCGTGCCGCACTTCATTATCCAGCTTCTTCATTTGCTTGATGTAATCGTCCGCGCGCGCGCGATAAATCTCTGCTCGCGGCGGGTCGGCCTGGGCCAGGCCTTCGGCAATGTTCCGGGCATAGAGCATTCCATTCACGAGGCTATGCCAAGCGTGAGGGTCAACCACCGAACCATGGGAGTGACCGTTGGGCTTTTTTCCCTTGGAATGCGCTTCTTGACCTACGTCCAGCATGCGCGGGGTGATTCCTTTGCTGGCAATTACCTGAACGCCTTTGAACCCCGAGGCTGAGATGAGCCGGGGAAGCCAGGTCTCAAATCCCAGACCGTTGACGAAGAGTACTTTTGCTTGCGCCATCGCCGCCGAATCGCGCGGGGAAGGCTCGAAGGAATGCGTATCGGTGCCCGCGCCCACGAGCGTCGTCACCGACACGTAGTCGCCGCCCACTTCGCCGACCATATCGGCAAGGATGGAAAAGCTGGCGACCACCTGCAGCACTGGGGTAGGTGCAGGTGCCTGACTTGCGGCCCAGGCGGGCAAGACAGGGACAGATAACAATAAGAACATCAACAGAAGCCCGAACAGGCTTCCCGCAAGGCCGCGGGGCGATTTTTTTCGCATATACATCACGTTCCAAAAAAGACGAGGTTGCGACACGCGCACCCACTCGGATACCCGCATGCCAATCAGGCAATTGGAACCTGCGATAGCCGGCGCCGTTTTGCACGAGCCTGCCGAGCAACTTGAACCAACCCGCCGTGGGGGCCCAAGACGATTGACCCTATGTACAACACGCCCGCGGACAAGATAATGGCTGGCGAAGCCGGCACACTGAATTGGTACGAAACCACCAGGCCCAGCCAGGAGGCAAGGCTACCCAATGAGGCCGCCAGCACCATCTGCGCACCCACGGTCCGTGCCCAGAAACGGGCGGAAGCTGCAGGCAACATCATGATTCCGACCACCATCAGCGTGCCGAGGACCTGAAAACCCGCCACCAGCGTCAACACCAGCAGAAACAAGAAAACCATATGGCTCAGCGAGCCTACCGCACGACGACCTCGCAGAAATCCCGGATCCAGACACTCTAGTACCAGTGGTCGAAAGATCAGTGCCAGCACCAATAAGGTGAGTGAGGTGGTGATTGTGACCAGCAGGAGCGCCGCATCGTTCAGCCCGAGTACGGTGCCGAACAAGACATGCATCAAATCCATATTGGAACCACGCAAAGAGACCAGCAGCACGCCCAAACCCAGGGAAATAAGGTAGAAAGCAGCGAAACTGGCGTCTTCCCGCAGGGGCGTCACACGCGATATTAGCCCTGCAAGTATTGCAACCACCAACCCGGTCACCATGCCGCCCAGCGTCATGGCGCTAAGTGACAAGCCCGCTGTTAAAAAGCCTACGGCAACGCCCGGCAATATGGCATGGGCCATAGCGTCGCCCATGAGGCTCATGCGCCGCAGCACCAGCAGAACGCCCATGGGGCCGGCGGCAAAAGCCAAGGCCAGGGAGCCGGCGAGGGCTCTACGCATAAACCCGTAGTCCGCAAAAGGCAGCCATAGCCACTCGACGAGCGCGCTCATAGGTAGTCTCCGGCACAGAGGTGGCGCGCCAAATGCAGGTTCTCGGGCGTGAGAGCCTGAGCGGTTTCACCCCATGCCACTGCCTGACCGGCCAGCAGCAAAGCTCTTGGGAAACATGATCTCACCATCTCAATATCATGCAATACGGTAATTACCGTACGTCCCTCTTCATGCCAAGATTGAAGCAGGGCTAAAAGGTCGTCCGTAGTATGCCGGTCCACCGCCGCAAAGGGCTCGTCCAACAGTAGCACCTGGGCATCGTGCAGCATCAGGCGCGCAAACAGAGCGCGCTGCAATTGCCCCCCGGAAAGAGTGCCAATTATTCGGCGGCCAAAATCGGCAAGGCCGACCGTTTCCAACGCATGCTCGACCCGCTCGTGCTCCTGCTTGCTGAACCCCTTCCACGCGCCGACCCGGCCCCAGGCGCCACAGGCCACCAGATCGTAGGTACTGATGGGAAAGCTGCGATCAAGCTCGCCTGTTTGGGGCAGCCACGATATAGCGTGGCGCAAGTCCTTGGCGATGCGTATTGTTCCGCGCAACGGCGTGACGTGCCCCATGATTCCCTTCATGAGCGTCGATTTGCCGGCTCCGTTCGGTCCGACAATAGCGGTCAGAGATCCTTTTTCAAACGAACCCGACACATCGCGAACCGCAATTCGGTCCCGCCATCCGAGCGATACCTGATCTAATTCAATTACCGAGCTTGTCATGCGTCCGCGCTACCACCAGCCAAGGGCCCACGCACAAAGCGCCCATAAGAACGCGACAGGAAGTAAGGTGCGAAGCAGCCGCCCCATGCAGGATGCAAGCAGACCCGAACCTCGATAGGTTTTGGACCGGCGGTTGAACGCGAGCAGAAAAGGCATGGTCGGGAGCGGCTAAGGAAAGAGTTCGTTATGATATAACATACGCGGTTGGCTAGCAGGCAATCAGCCGCTATCATCACCTTCCTGCCCGCTCCGCCCCCTTATTTACCAAGAGGGTCACTGTCTATGCAAGCCACTTCACACGCGCTGCCCGATTCCATTGCAGCGCGGCTCGACACGGCCGAATCATTGTGCCGCGAACGCGGTAAGCGCCTGACCCCTATTCGTCGCAAGGTGCTGGAGATTCTGCTTCGCGAGCAACGTAGCCTAAAGGCCTACGAGCTACTGGATGAGATCCGGCGAGTTCAACCCGGTGCAGCGCCTCCTACGGTGTATAGGGCTTTGGACTTCCTGATTGAAGAGGGGCTCATTCATCGCCTCGATGCCATCAACGCCTGGGCGGCTTGTACCGACGCGGGCGGAACCCCCCACGACCTTTTGGTGATGTGCACGCAGTGCGGGGCTGTCGCAGAGTTCAGCGACCCAGCCCTAAGTCGTCGCCTCGCAGTAAAAGTGGCCTCCGCGGGCTTCGTTCTGGCCAGTTCGGAAACCGAGGTGAGAGCATTATGCTCGCAGTGTCATGAAGCCTCGCATCGCGCCGGGCACGAACCTTGCTAAAGCGCTTTTTCCTTTAAATAACAAGCAACAACGTTAATGTTTGCTATCCCCCCGGGGCTATGATGTAATCCATTGCTCCACTTTTGAGAACGCCTTATGGTTGCTGTATCCGCTTTAAATAAAATGGTGCCCGTGACAATACTCACGGGCTTTCTCGGGGCGGGTAAGACCACCCTGCTCAAACGCATTCTCAGCGAAAACCACGGCTTTAAAATCGCGGTCATCGAGAACGAGTTTGGGCCCGAAAGCATCGACAACGAGCTGTTGGTTCAAGAGCGCGACGAACAAATCATCGAGCTTAGCAACGGTTGCGTTTGCTGCACCATACGGGGCGACCTTCAGCGGGCACTGAACGAATTGCGCCAAAAGCGCCAGTCGGGCGAAGTCCAGTTCGACCGCGTCATACTGGAAACGACCGGTATGGCCAACCCCGGCCCTGTCTGCCAGACCTTCTTCATGGACGACGACATCGCCGACTACTATCGGCTTGATGCTGTCATTACTGTGGTCGATGCCAAGCACGGCATGGAAACCCTCGACAAACAAGAAGAAGCGCAGAAGCAAGTCGGCTTTGCCGACAGGCTGCTGGTGTCCAAAAAAGACCTGGTCAACGAAGCCGATTACGAGGCTCTACGCAAGCGGCTGGTACAGATTAATCCTCGCGCCCCCATTACGCCCGTGCATTTTGGCGAGGCCGACATCAAGTCGGTATTAGATGTCAGCGGATTCAACCTGAACACCATTCTTGATATCGATCCGCAGTTCTTGGATGACACGCACCCAGACGCCGCGCACGACCACTCGCACCATCACGACCATGATCATGATCATGACGGCGATTGTGGGCCTGCTTGCGGGCACGATCACCATCACCACCACGCTCATCAAGACGAGATTGGCGCCTTTGTATTCCGCTCCAACAAGCCGTTCGATCCAGACCGTCTCGAACAATTCCTCAGTGGCATTGTCCAAGTGTATGGCCCCGATCTACTGCGCTACAAAGGCATTCTCTACCTTAAGGGCAGCAACCGTCGTCTTCTGTTCCAGGGAGTACACATGATGATGGGTGCGGAACCCGGCAAACCCTGGGTATCAAGTGAAAAACCCAATACCAAGCTGGTATTCATAGGTCGTAAACTTCCCCAGGACATTTTCAACCAGGGGCTGGAACAGTGCCTGGTCACCTGAACACTTCTTTGCAACGTCGATTCGCCGCATATAGGGTTACGAGAGCCGACACCACAACATTAAAAGGGGTACATCATGGCCACAAAAACATCTAATCTAGATCAGGAACACCTTCTTACCGAAGAAGAACTCCTAGCCATGCCTGAGTCAGATTACATGAACGAGGCGCAACTGGCGTTTTTTCGCAATCGGCTGAAGCAGCTCGAACAAGAGATCCTCAATAATGCCGGCGCCACGACAGAGAATCTGCGTGAAACCCAGTTCGTGCCCGACCCGGCAGACCGCGCCACCATCGAAGAAGAGCACGCTCTTGAGTTACGGACACGAGATCGTGAACGGAAGCTGTTGAAGAAGGTTCAGCAATCGTTGGCTCTTATTGATTCGGGCGAATACGGTTGGTGCGAGGAAACAGGCGAGCCTATTGGGCTGCAACGTCTATTGGCACGTCCCACTGCTACGCTATCACTAGAGGCGCAAGAGCGCCGGGAGATGCGGCAGAAGCTGTACGGGGATTAACGGCAGCTCTTGATTCTCGTACCCGATGGGGCCGGCAGATTGCCGGCCCTTTTTCGTGGGCGGTCGTGATGGGGCCGTGTTATTGCGGTGAGTTTCCGGGCGCGTGCCGTCGGCGGAGCTGGTGTATGCCGAAGTAGATGCGGCCGCTCTTGTTTTCAGCCGGAGTTATTGACCTGAGATGGCTCTTCGTTGTGGTGGTTGTTCGTTTTTCTTGACCCGGGGCCAGGCACGGCCTTTGATTCTGGGGCTGCACTTAGCGGCCCTATCGGTCCCCTACGGGGTCCCTATGGGCTTCCCGGCAGATTACGCGATTCGGGGCGGTCGCGGAACCTCGCGCCTCGGGAGCAGTGCTCCCGAAAACGTGGCGCTCAAGCAGCCGCGACCTTTTATCCCCGAATCACGCAATCTGCCGGCGCACGTGATGGCCCCAGAATCAAAGGCCGCGCCCGTCCCCTGGACGAATTGCGGGTTGGAAGGGCTGAACGAGGCTGAATGGGCCGATAACTGTGTTTGGGGCGCACCGATGCGCTGTCGTGGTTGCAGCGGGACGGAGCACGTTCACACAATTTGCTATGGGCAACGAAGCCACAGCCCAATAGTCACAGCCGTACCGATCGGTGTCGCAAGGAACGCAAACCCCGCGTCCCGGAACCGCAAGGCAATTCGCAGCGCAGTCCGTTGCCGTGTAGCAGCCTTTC
>JAJUGB010000035.1 GCA_029268595.1 Alcaligenaceae bacterium
CCCTCTTCTCGCTCAAGCCGGAAAGCTTGCTGCGCCTGACCTCTTCGGGACTTAAAAAGCCTTAGAAAGCGACTTTCAATCCCAACGAAGCACTAGCTGCCTTCCAGTCCTTGGCCAATTCTCCTGAGACACCCAAACTTAAGGCAGTGCGTTTGGACAACTGGCCCGACAACAACAAGCCAGCGGAAACACGGTCGCGTCCCGCATTACCGCTGTGCTGCGAGTACGATCCGCCCAATAAGTTGGCCTTCATCGTGGCATGGCGGTCTCCAAACTCGTGACCATACTGGCTCCAAACTGAGGTGCGCCATGCGACTGAGCCGGAGCCAAATGGCATGCTTGCGGCTACCCCAATCACGCCCTGAATCGACTGAAGCGTATCGCCCTCGGCACTCAGCGCGCTCAAGGATTGGACATTGCTGTCGTCAAAGCCTCGATAATGGTAGGCCATGTAACGCAAGCCAGAAGTGACTTCAAATCGGGGCTGGTCCGCCGGTGCAGAAGCCCATCCGAACACGCCCGATGCAGCCAAATTGCTGGATTTGATGCGCGCCTCATGACTGCTTTGCGTCAGGGAAACGTACCGTGAGGCCTTGGTGCGGCCAAAGCCGGCACCGATCGAGCCTTGCACGAAGTAGCCAGAGGACAATTCATGATTAGCATGTACTGTCAACTGCATGGTGTCACTGCGGCCACTGGCCATACCCTGCTCCACCTCTGGACGACCATGGACGTAGGCCAAGGAATAGCCAACAGTAGTCGCCGAGCCCAGCCGCCACTGCATACCGCCCATCACGCCGGCCAGGGTGTCCGTGGTTTTGTACCCGCCGTTATTCGCTTTTTGCGAGGAGAGTCGGCCAATGGCAGTAGTCCATGAATGACGGCCATCTACGAAGCCGGCTGTTTGATCGTTGGCTGGCGTCGCACGTGCTTGAGATAAAGGCGACAGCGCATCGCCGCGGCGTTGAGCGGCCAAAACCAGATCGGTTTGTTCAATCAAAAACTTGCTGGTCTCGAAACCGGATTGAATCATCTGCGCGTAACCCACACCGCCCAACCGATCCATGGCCAATGGCAGGCTGGAACGGGTTTGCGGGGCGAGTGCATCGTACAGCTGCTTGACCGCTATATCTGATGCGCGTACGCCTGCCAGAGGCCTTACCGCATCCAGGACTCGACCCAGCGATTGCCGATTAGCGCTATCGCTCACGCCGGCTGCAGCCAGATCACCATAGGAAGCCGGCGTCGCATACAAGGAGACACTATTCGGCGCGTAAACCGTGTCAAGCCGGGTGCCCGCAGCTAGTCCGTTCGAGGGTTGTTCAAGCGATGCAAAACTGCCTGACACACTGCCCTCCGCGCCAACCACCTCGAAGCCTTGGCCAAGTTCTGGAGTGAAATTGTTATTGGCCGAGCCAGCGATACCCCGCAAAACAGGAGAAATCGTACCGCCAGCGGTATAGGCGCCGGTCACCAATAGGCGGTCGTAATTACCCGCACCGATGCCGATACCCGTCCCATCAATTTCCACTTCCAGGCGTGCGCCGGCGCTTTGATTAACATTGCCCTCCACCGTCAATGTGCCAGGTGAACCCCCTGGCGCCAACACGCCACCCCTCTGGTGCAGTCCATCCGCTACACGAATCACGCCATTGCCGGAAAGACGCCCACCTGTGACCTGCACTGCATCGCTATCCAACGCGCCATTCACTTTCAGTTCGCCAGCCAATACCTGGCTGTTCAAAACGGTGTACAGCTCCTGGCCTTGGCGCACATCCAATGTGGCCTGCCCGTGGTTGACGCGCAGACCATCTACGGTGACGTCCTGATCAACTACCAGCTCAGCACCGCTATTTATCTCCACCTCGTAATAGGTGCCGTTCTGCCATAAACCGGTCTGAGGATGCGTACTGCCGGCCCTGTTTTCGGGTACGACTCGGTCACTCCAGGCAGACGCGTCACTCCAGCGGCGCACCGTGCCTGCCGCAGCGGAATCCAATTGCGCCGTTTCTACTCCGGCCGAAAGTAAAGCGACCAGATTCGCCGTAATCCAGTCAGAATAAAACGGCACAAAGGTCCAATCATCCGAAGAACCGTACCCGGCATCGCCGTAATCGCCCCCGCCACCGCGCATAACGGTGCCGATCTGCAACCAGCCGGAAGGTGTTTGAACGAAAAGTGGGCCGCCGCTGTCACCACCCTCCGGCTCACCCTGATCCACGGGGACTGGGCTGGTCAACCCGTACTGGTTATACAAGTCGGGCCGGGCCGGATCCCGAAACTGCGCTTGGATGATGTCTTCCGTAACGTTGCCAATTCGCGTGACCGCAATGCGCCGCTTCGAGTCGTCATAGCCTTCCAGCAGTGGCACGGAGCCAGGCCAGGGGCGACCCGGGTTCGTTCCGGTTCCAGCCAGCCCGTACCCTACGATGGTCGCCAGCGACTCTTTGGTAACCACAAAGCCCTCAGGCGCCAATTGCACCGGCTCAATCCCGTGTATGGGACGGCCCACCGAGATTAACGCAAGGTCTCGGTCGTCATCCTGAAAGTACTCCTGATGAAAAACGATGTCGCGCACACGCCGATCATGAGGAGTAGATACGGTAGCGGGGGTGGGCGAGAAGCGGACCTGCAACGTGTCCATTCCGTCATTCATGAGCTCATCGTAGTCGTCCGCCACACAGTGAGCCGCGGTCATGACTACTCGTGGATGAATAAGGCTGCCTGAACACCATCGCTCGTGGCCCTCCCCCTCATCGTCGACGAAGATCGCGGCGACATTCGGCATGGTGTTGGCCCGGTCGTAATAGTCGCCTAGAACGCCACCGTAGTTTGCGTCCAAGTACTGGTTGTTGATATTGACTGCGTAGGCTGGAGCGGCAAGCAGGCCGGCAGCGAGAAGCGCGGCGAGAAGAGGCCGTTGTGCAAGGGTAAAGGGGGTTGTCATGTGGGAGCGGGTCGCGGCTTGGAACGCCGCCGTCGAAGACCTTGCCAAGCTCGAGTCTCCCTGCGTCGCCCCTAGCCGGAGACGTGATTTGTAAATTTCAGTAGAAGAAATATACAGACGCGCCTTAACCCGCTCAACAAAAATTGGCGGCATTGTGAGACCGCTACAACGTTTTTAGAATTGAAGCCTCGTCTCAGACGGCGCGAATTTCCGGGCGCTTTCCCAAGGTAGAGCGGCGATTCTCTCGGCTCAATTTTTGCAGTCTGCCGACATTTAGAATGGATTCCTTTGGCATGCGTGGTGGTAAACGTCTCGCCAATTCATGTTTGCGGACGCTCCCGGGCACATTCCGCTCTATGAATATCGATAAGATGGAAGAATCGAGCAGTCTGGGGACATACTTCATTTGTTGGCCGAGACACGCATTCTCAGTTTCGACTACCGGCCGGGTTAGCATTTTGTCAGGACACAATGGCAGCATTGAAGCGCGCACCACCCAGTCCCTTGTTCACGCCGGACGGCAGATATATCGTGGTCCGAGGCCGACTCTGGCGCGCCAGCAATCCTAACCTTTCAGCGGAAGTGCGCACTGCCCTCGCCTATGATTTGGCCGCTGCGCGCCGCGCGGTGAAAGCCGCTTTACGACTTTCCAATCCAGATCTTCTAGCGGCAGCTCGGGCAGCCGTTGACGCGGCCAAGATTGCGTTGGGCGAACGCGGCCCACCGTGGTGGACTGACGGCGCCAAGGACTACAACCGGTATCTTGTTAAGAACACGCCTTACGCAGAATGGTATGAAGGCGCTACCAGGGAAGCCGAAGCGGCACCCGACAGGAATAGTTAAGACAGAAGCCGGCAACGCTTACCGGCCGTTTCCAACGCTGCAACCGCTCGTTTATCGAACGAAACAAACACCTCGCCTCCTTGCCACATACCCTCGTCGGCAATTACTCCGTCCGCAAAGTCACCGCCGTGGTCAAACACCTTCAGCCCGGTCTCGACCACGGTTCGATTCACCACGACACCTCGCATCTGGCACAAAGAATGTATGGCCGCCGTAATATCGTGTCTGGCGACTTTGTAGCTTCGCTCGAGCACCCAGACTAATTCGCACAAAGTCTGTGTCGGAATAGCGATGAGGCCGGCTTTGTTGCCCGCCTCCGCGATGGCGGAGTTCAAGTCTTCTATAGTAAGGCGGGTTCCGTCGGTTTTGTTCGATAAGGGCAAACGCCAATGCCCATCTTCCAGTCCGCATGCCATCATCAATACCTCGATGCGCATGATGCACTTCACTGCGCGCGGTATCAGAAGAGACCTGCCTTGTGCAGGCGCCGACGGAGCAACCACCCCCGGAATCTCTCAGGCAAAAGGACTGCTACCTCGCCGGCATCGATTCTGGAGAGAGGCCGTTTGCTCGGCCCACCGAAGGGGAAGCGCGCTGCTCTATGCTGGTAGTGCTTAAGCTCTCAGGTAACCATGACAGAAGGGGGCCCACCCGTCCACTGCGACGGTTTTGCGATAACTTTGCAAAGGGCCCTTATGACTCATGTTTGCGTAATTGGTGCGGGCATCACCGGGGTGACAACTGCCTACTCCCTTCAACAGCTCGGTTATAAAGTCACGGTACTCGACCGGCAGTGCTATCCGGCCATGGATACCTCGTTTGCTAATGGGGGCCAGTTGTCGGCCAGCAATGCCGAGGTTTGGAACCACACCTCCACCTTCATCAAGGCGCTGCGCTGGCTGACGCGCAAAGACGCCCCGCTACTGCTTAACCCTCGCCCGTCTTGGCACAAGTATTCCTGGCTGGCAGAGTTCGTTGCGCAAGCACGCAACTACCGGGACAACACCATACAAACAACCCGCATGGCTATCGCGGCCCGCGAGCATCTATTTGCCATGGCTAAGCAGGAGAACATTGACTTCGACCTGGAGCGCCGAGGCATTCTCCATTTTTATCGCGACGCAAAAGAGTTCGAGTCAGCGCGCCGATCGAATGCCTTGCTGGTCGAAGGTGGACTGGAGCGTTACGAGGTTACTGCAGCGGAAATCCGCAATATCGAGCCCGCACTGCAGGGAGATTTCTACGCGGGCTTTTACACACCTTCTGATGCAACAGGCGATATTCATAAATTTACCCGTGGTCTGGCTGAAGCCTGCAAGCGCAAGGGTGTGGAGTTTATATGCAACGGCCAAGTGCAGCGAGTCGTGCCCGAAAGCGCTGGGGTGCGCATTGATTGGCTTGAGAACGAGACGCCCAGGTCGTCGACGACAATACAGGTCATGCGGCCCGATGCCCTCGTGGTCTGCGCCGGCGTTGGCAGCCGCGCGCTTGCAAGCCAATTGGGGGACCGCATCAATATTTACCCGGTCAAAGGGTATTCCATTACCGTGCATCTGGACGATGAACCGAGCGAGAACGGCGCGCCGACGGTAAGCCTGCTGGATGAGCGCGCCAAAATCGTGACCAGCCGCTTGGGTCGCGGCCGCTTCCGCGTGGCCGGCACCGCCGAGTTGAATGGTATTAATCGTGACATCCGCTTTGATCGCATCCAGCCACTGACGAATTGGGTGCGCCGCCACTTTGCCATTTCCACGGATAAAGTGGTGCCATGGGCGGGCCTGCGCCCGATGACACCAAATATGATGCCCCGCGTCGGCCGCGGAAAGCACCCAGCCGTTTTCTACAACACCGGCCATGGGCATTTGGGCTGGACGCTTTCTGGTATTACCGCGCATATGACGGCGCAGGAGGTGTCCGCAAGCCTGCCGTTAAAAGGCTAAGCACGTAGAACCAGGCGCTGGAGCCAGGAGCAAAAAGACCGACTAGTTCCTGCCCCAGCTCCTAGCCAAGAGCGAAAAGAACGAAGAGCCTCTTGCCACTCGCCGCAAGCTTGACCCCTGCCGCTAGACATGGTAGTAATAAATACTGTCTATATATACAGGAGGAAAGATATGCAGCTAGATAAATTCGGTAGTGGTTTTGCTGTCGGGCTTCCCTCTGCGGCCGTTCGCGCATTAAAGCAGCGCGCCGGCACCGACGCCAAAGCGTTCGCTTACCCTGGTAACGGCACGGCCCCGACAAACCAGCAGGGCCAAACTATTTCTGCACGACTTCGCGCCCTGCGCAACCGTCTCTCGACACGATTCAACTAAGCGGTATCAATCAGCTTGCGGCCCGTCCCCGGCCCGCTCGCAAGCTTCGCAAATCGCGATAGAAGTACAGCCCCAGTCCCCCGATCACCAGTGCGCTCCCAATTACTATATTGATGCGAAACGGTTCATCGTTCAGCACGATACCGAAGCAAATGGCCAGCATGGGCGTCAGCACGGTAGCCAAGGAAAGCGTCGTCGCCGACACTTTCTGCATCAACTTGAAGTAGCAAAACATCGCGACAATCGATGCACCCACCACCAGGTACCCGATGGCCAGCATCGATCGCGGGCCGGGTAAAGATTGCGGCGCATCCTGCCATATAAAGGGCAGCATGCATAAAGCAATCAAGGTCGACACCGATATAGAGCCGGCCGCCTGCGCTATGGGCGAAACCTTGGCGTTAATGTGCTTCACCCAAAAAATCGAGGCGGCGTAAGTAAGTAAAGCGCCGCACATCAGAAGCAGGCCCGTAATACTGACTCTCGCCTCTTCGCCTGCGACAGAAATGGTGTACAGCCCAAAAATCGCGACACCCATGCCCAGCCACTGATTGCCCGACAAGCGCTGCCTGTACAAGGCAAAGGCAATCAGACCGGCCACAATGGGCGCAAAACCAAACATCAATGCAATCAAGCCGGAGGACAAATAGCTGGTCGCCAGATAAGTGAAGGTTTGCGACACAATCAGGCTGAATGACCCGGCTAAATAACTATGCAGTGCAGTACGGGTTAGCGGCACTTTGACCCGCAACACCGCCAAAATAATCAGCACCAGCGGTATGGCCAGAAAGAATCGCAATACCAGCGACCACAAGCGCGGCATCTCGGCGACGCTCCACACAATAGCCAGCGGTGTCAGCGCCCAAATCATGACCAGCGCCGCATATATCGGAAGGACGGTCTTAGTTTCGGAATTCATTCAGCGTCGGCCCAAACCTCGTCGACTTCGGCCCCAACCCAAAGCCGCATTCTCGCAGATATTCGGCACTTTCATCCCGACGCCTGCATCCCTTTAGATATATGCATTTGACGCCATATGTCTTTCAAGCCATAATTCGGCCCTGGCCCAAAACCTTCGGGCTTTTTATGCCAAGAAAACACGACGATGTAATCACTGCGGTTGCAGTCGACCCGACCGCCAGGAAATGGCTCGATGCGCTTCAGCCGGCCACGCTGAAGCAGCTGCGCAAGCGCGCCGGTCAAACTCAGGAAGAGCTGGCCGCGGCGCTAGGCGTTGGCCAAGACACCATTTCCCGGTTAGAGCAACGCAACGACATGTTGCTGTCGACACTGCGCCACTATGTTGAAAGCATAGGCGGCCAGCTTGCGCTGGTTGCCCTTTTCCCTGACGAACCGCCGGTGGTCATCGACCATCGCGGCGATAAAAATGGCCCGCACATCAAGCGCGGGCCCTGAACCTTGATTAGTGAATGGTGCATGTTTCTGACTCCCTCATGATCCCGACCCCGTACTATCTTATTGACGAGGCCGCCCTACTGCGCAATTTGCAAGTCATCGACCAAGTGCGCAAAAAATCTGGTGCCAAGGTCCTGTTGGCGCTTAAATGCTTTGCCACGTGGTCGGTCTTTGACCTGATGCGTCCCTACATGGATGGCACCACGTCCTCGTCTTTGTACGAAGTCAAGTTGGGACACCAAAAATTTGGCGGCGAGACCCAGGCCTACAGCGTGGCCTTCGCCGACCACGAGATTGAAGAAGTGCTAGCGCACTGCGACAAAATCATCTTCAACTCCGTCAATCAATTTCAGCGCTTTGCCGAGGCGGCTGGCGACAAGCCCAAGGGTATCCGCCTGAACCCGGGCATCAGCAGCTCTGGGTTCGATCTGGCCGACCCCGCCCGGCCTTTTAGCCGGCTGGGCGAGTCCGATCCCGCGCGCATCACGACCCTCATCGACCAGCTCGATGGCGTCATGATCCACAACAACTGCGAGAACAACGACTTCGCCCGCTTCGACGCCCTGCTTGGGCAGGTCGAAGAGCGCTACGGCTCTATTCTTGAGCGGCTCAAATGGGTAAGCCTGGGCGGAGGCATCAGCTTCACCCACCCCGGCTATCCCGTTGACGCCTTCTGCGAGCGCCTGCGCCGCTTTGCCGACACGTACGGTGTGCAGGTGTATCTGGAGCCCGGCGAAGCCACGGTGCGCCATACCACCACCCTCGAAGTCAGCGTACTCGATCTGGCCTCCAATGGTAAGCAGCTGGCCATTGTGGACAGCTCCACCGAAGCGCACATGCTGGACCTGCTCATCTATCGCGAGACAGCGCCTCTCGGCAACGACAAAGGTGACCACGTCTACCAGATTTGCGGCAAAACCTGCCTTGCCGGAGACATCTTTGGCGAAGGCCGTTTCGAGCAGCCACTGCAAGTGGGTGACCGCATTTCCATTGGCGATGCGGCGGGTTACACCATGGTGAAGAAGAACTGGTTCAACGGCGTGCACATGCCATCCATCGCCATTCGGAATACCGAAGGGCAGGTACGCGTGGTACGTAATTTTTCCTTTGATGAGTACGTCAGCAGTCTTTCCTGACTGCGGTGTTCAACCTTGATTGACGGAACATGCTATGAAGCGCAATGTCCTTATTATTGGTGCGGGCGGTGTCGCCCACGTTGTGGCCCACAAATGCGCCCAGAACAATGCCGTGCTTGGCGATATCCATATTGCTTCGCGCACTATCGCTAAATGCCACGCCATCATCGACTCTATTCATGAAAAAGGCAGTCTGCAACAGCCCGGCACCTTGCAGGCTCACGAGCTGGACGCCTTGGACATTGAAGCCACCAAATTCCTTATCCGGGCGACCCGCAGCCAGATCGTGATCAACGTCGGCTCACCGTTCCTGAATATGTCGGTCTTGGCCGCCTGCATCGACACGGGCGCCGCCTATATGGATACCGCCATACACGAAGAGCGCGACAAGGTGTGCGAAACGCCGCCCTGGTACGCCAACTACGAATGGAAACGCAAGCAGGCCTGTCAAGATGCGGGCGTCACCGCCATATTGGGCGTCGGTTTCGACCCGGGGGTCGTCAACGCGTACGCCCGTTACGCCGTCGACCACCACTTTGACACCGTAGATTCCATCGACATTATCGATATCAATGCGGGCAGCCATGGTCGCTACTTTGCCACCAACTTCGACCCGGAAATCAATTTCCGCGAATTTACTTCGGTAGCCTGGTCGTGGGAAAACGGCGCCTGGAAAGCCAACAAAATGTTCGAGCACCGTAAGGAGTGGGACATGCCCGTGGTCGGGCCCAGCACCGCCTATCTTACCGGTCACGACGAACTGCATTCGCTATCGGCCATATTGAAGGTGCCCAACATCCGCTTCTGGATGGGTTTTGGCGACCACTACATCAATGTCTTCACGGTCCTGAAGAACCTGGGTCTTTTGTCCGAACAACCGGTCACGACCGCCCGTGGTCAAGAAATCGTGCCTCTCGAAGTCGTCAAGGCCGTACTGCCCGACCCGGCCTCTTTGGCCCCCACTTACACGGGCAAGACCTGCATCGGCGATCTGGTCAAGGGCACCAAAGACGGCCAGCCGCACGAGGTGATGATCTACAACGTCTGCGACCACAAAGAGAGTTACGAAGAAGTAGGCAGCCAGGCCATCTCCTATACCGCAGGGGTTCCGCCGGTGGCGGCCGCCATTCTCATTGCCAATGGCACCTGGGATGTCGGACAGATGGTCAACGTCGAAGAGCTCGATCCCGCGCCATTCATCGCGCTCATGAACCGTATGGGACTTGTCTCCCGCATACGTACAGCGTCCGGCGACGAGCTCCTTGACCCGCAGTCCGAGGTCGAGGCCGCCGTTGAGGACAGGCAACTGGTCAACTTCCGATAGACGACCACTTGCCTCGGCTTACGTGATCAAGCCGGGCACGGCAAAAATAAAGGGCCGGCATCTTGGCACCAGTACCCCAGACGTTGAATAGTCTTTCAACTCATGGGGTGGGATCAAGTCAAACCGGCCCTTTTCTGGTCCCATCGGCAAGTGGCGCCTAATCCAGACCCTAGCGCCGTACGTCAACCGCGATTATTCATCCAGACAGACGCTTGGCTGCTTACTCGTCAATTAACGGCTCAAACCCACCGAATATCATCCGCTTTCCATCGAAGGGCATATTCCCGCTCATCTGCTGCATCCGCGGATCTTCCATCATCTTTCTCATGCACTCGTCCCGAACCTCCTTGGACGGGTACTCGAACCAGCTGAACACCACCTCCTCATCCTCGGTGGCCTGAACGGCCCGGCGAAAATCGGTCAACTTCCCGTCGGGCACGTCGTCGCCCCAGCACTCAACCATTCTGGCGACCCCAAGCTCCTTGAAAATCTTTGCCGCCTCCCTGGCATGGTGCACATACGCATCTTTCTTGGCTTTAGGCACCGCAACCACAAAACCGTCCACATATTTCATACCCGCCTCCTATCTGTTCGAAAAGTTCGGTCCTTGCTATCCGACCGAGATCCAACTATATTTAAGAAATGCGTTGATATCAACCTTTTTCAATGAAAGAAAACGTTTCCTTTGCGACCACCTTAAAAGTCAGGGACTCCTGTCTCTGCCTGCACGCTCAGCGCGCAGCGCGGGCGTTGGCCCGACGGTTTGACGAGGCGCTGCGACCGGTTGGCCTGACTAACGGCCAGTTCTCCTTACTCATGGCTTTGAACCGGCCAAGCCCTATTACCCTTACTCCACTGGCAGAATTTTTATGCATGGACAGAACAACCCTGACTGCGGCCATTAAACCCCTGATGCGGGACGGCCTGGTCGACATGCTGCCCAATCCCCAGGACGCGCGCAGTCGCCAACTTCACTTGACTGAGCGCGGCCATGAGAAACTGCGCGCCGCCCTGCCCATCTGGCAGGAAACTCACAAAAAAATTGAAGCGGCCCTTGGGCCGCTTGATTTGAACACGCTTAAAGAGGGCTTGGCCGCGCTGTCCTAGACTACGCCTTGCCACCGTCACAAAGGTAAGGCTCGGACACCGGCCGCCACCTTCGTGTCGGCCGGTTTTATCCTGCGTTTAGCGATTCCGCCGCACGCGTTCCTGTGGCGCGGGCAGCGGCCTCGTCTGCCAATCGTGCCAGCTTGCGCGACTCTTTCAAGACCGATGCCGCATAGCCACGCGCATTGCCCGAGTATTTGGCCAAGGCCTTGTTCAGGCTCCCGCCGGCGCTTTTAAGGTATTCCAGCAATACATCGGCGCCCACCCGCACATTAACCTCGGGGTCGAACAAGGACTCGGACGGCTGAAGTTTCTCTCGGTGCCACCGTGGCACCACCTGCATCAGCCCTTGGGCGCCGTAGGGGCTTTGCACTTTGGGGCTCAAGGAGCTTTCCTTTTGCATGATGGCGATAAGCAGCTCGGGGCGCAGGTCTCGCTTACTCGCTTCTTCCCAGGCCAGATTCACATACTTCAGTACGGCTTTCTTCGGCTTGCCCCATTTCTCGGCCAAATATCTGGCTTGCGCCTGTTTACTGGCTTCTTCAGCCAGGGTTTCGAGGCGATGACTGCCTAGACGATCCGGGATGACATGGTGCAAGGAGGACGGATCGGTGCGCAGATAAAAGGCCACCTTAGTGGGACGTGCAACACTGCCAACTAGCACGGGGGTCTCGGTGACAAGCACTCGTGATTTTGCATTGAGTGCGTCGGCATCCGAGCTGATGACTTCATTTGCTAAGGCGCTACCCGAGCTGAGCACGCTGCTTGCTAAACACAGCGTAGCAGCCGCAAGTACGGCGCCGGAGTGACGGGGCGTCTTCAGAAGTGACGCGCGAAGGGTGAGGAGTGTCTTTCTATGTGTCATTGGCCCAGGGCATCCATTTGGTCGTTCCGTTGCAAAGGACAAACCGCTACAAACCCTGCCGAAGCAAGATAGCGGAATGGCACACTGGGGACCGGCGCTAGAGACCAGAGTAGGCGTCGAGCATGGATGCGGTTGAATATTAATCAGCAGCCCGTGGGACCGCTTTTTTGTTCCTACACGATGATAACAACCCGCTCCTCCGGCCGGGGCACACCTGTAAAGAAACGAAACGAATGCATGAAGTGAACTAGGGTGGGTCCTGGTGGGACGTTCCGTGCACTTAACGATTCGTTACCGAGCTCTTCCCAAAGGTGTTGTTTTATTGCAATGCCGAGACCGGTCCTCCCGAACACAAAGCTATCACGGGCCCTCGACAACTCACAATTGGGCTTGGAAGGCTAGACCCTTTGACTGAAATCAATACTCGCGGGCGGTGTCGCCCGCATTATCATTGCTATCTTGCCCGCCCATTGGCCGCAGGCGTTCGCCCATAACGCATAACAACCACATAGTGAACCGACGCTCTCTTACTACTTTTTCCCTTCCCTCCCCGGGCTTTGGAGGAGGTCTGCGCACCTTCGGTCTGGCACAAAAAATCACCTGTGTGTTTGCGGCCATCATCGTGCTGGCTCTGGCCAACGTTCTGCTGTTTCGATCGCTTTTAACCGACTTTCGAGATGTGGCCGCCACAGTGAACGTAGCTGGCAAGCTGCGCATGCTTAGCCAGAAGATGGCGGTAGAGGCTACACAGGCGCCGGCCAACCCCTCTGGCGCCCAGCGCCTACAGGGTAGTATCCAGGATTTCGACGACGCCTTGACTGCTCTGAGCAAAGGGGGGGCCGCCTTCGGCATGCAGGTGGAACGCCTTGGTGCTCAACAAGCCGCGACGCTGGCTACAGTAAGCCGAAGCTGGGCCGACTACCGGACGACATTGGTAGGGGTGCTGAATGCCCGCGGGGAAGCCACAGCCGCAGATGTGCAACTAAGCCTTGCTGCTGCTGGCGCGCATCGCGACCTGCTGCTTCAGGCCGGCGCCCTGTTGGCCGCGGCCGAGGCCCTATCCAGCTCCATCATTAGTGAAACCAGCATGCGCCACGAAGAAGCGCTGCAACGCATGTATTTAATGCTATTGGTCAACGCGGTGGTGCTGGCCTCTGCGTTTGTGTGGGCTCGACGACAAATCTTGCGTCCCTTGCGTGACTTGTCGGGTCACTGGCGCGCCTTGGCTAACGGCAGCTACGACACACGCATCGATGTTCGTTCGACTGACGAGATTGGCCAGCTGGCCCTGGCCTTCAACGAATCGGCCATCAAGATCGGCTCCCTGATCAACGATATTAATGAAGAACGTCAAAGCCTGCGTCGCGCCGAAGCAATGTTCCGGCGCTTGGCGGAAAACTCAATGGTGGGCATCTATGTCGTTCAGGACGACAAGTTCCAGTTCATCAACGACAAAATGGCTCAGATGTTTGGCTATGAACGCCAGGACATGATGGAGAACGTCAAGATCCTCGACATCTTTGCCGAGGAAGAGCGTCACCTGGTCCACGAAAGTCGGCGGAAACGCCTCATGGGAGAAGTAGCCGAGTCGCATTTCGAACGACGCGGTCTGCGACGTGATGGGTCGCTGATCGATGTGGAATTTTTTGGCTCCGCCATGTTGCTGGATGGCCATCCGGCCACCATCGGTGTAGCGCTGGACGTGACGCGGCGCAAACAGGACCAGGCCTCTGCTCAGTTGGCCGCCCTGGTGTATACGCACACCAGCGAAGGCATGGTCATCACCGACGCAGACGCCCACATCCTGGATGTCAACCCGGCCTTTACCGACATCACGGGTTACACCGCCGAAGAAGTCATTGGCAAACGCCTGAATCTATTAAGTTCTGGTCGCCAGGACAAAACCTTTTACCAATCCATGTGGCATGCCCTGGCCACTACCGGAAGCTGGCAAGGTGAACTATGGAACCGGCGCAAGAATGGCGAGGAGTATGCCGAGCGGTTGTCCATCAACACTTCCTATGACGAGCAAGGCCGCGTCCGTTGCCGTATAGGCCTGTTCTCTGACATCACGAAGAAAAAGACCTCAGAGGCAGTCATCTGGAAGCAAGCCAACTACGACCATCTGACAGGGCTACCGAACCGCCAGCTATTTTCCACTGAACTGGATCGCGCTTTGGCCCGGGCTCGGCGTCGCGGCTCGATCGTGGCTCTTATTTTTCTGGACCTGGACGAGTTCAAAGAAATCAACGACACAATGGGTCACGACATGGGGGACGAGCTGTTGAAGCAGGTGGCCGATCGCCTCACCCAGTGTGTACGCGCCAGCGACACGGTCGCACGCCTGGGCGGGGACGAATTCACCATGATAGTGGGCGACCTGGAAAGTACCGATGTGGTGGCACGCATTTGTCAGAAAACGCTCCAGCGGCTGGCGCTGCCCTATCATCTGGGTGACGATCAAGTGACGATCTCAGCCAGCCTGGGGGTGACTTTCTTTCCCCATGATGCCGAGCACGCTCAGGAGTTACTGAAGAACGCCGATCTGGCGATGTACGCCGCCAAAGAACAAGGGCGAAACCAATATTGTTATTTTTCCGCCTCGATGCGCAAGAACGCCATGGCCCGCCGCCAGCTCTCGCGCGACCTGATCGAGGGCCTGAGCGGGCAGCAATTCGTTCTGATGTATCAACCGATTGTGGATCTGAAGACAGGCGCGGTCAGCAAGGCGGAGGCCCTGGTGCGCTGGAACCATCCCACACGGGGTTTGATCGGTCCTGCAGAATTTGTGGCGTTTGCGGAAGACACCGGATTCATCCTCGATCTGGGCGACTGGATATTCCGCGAAGCAACGCGCCAGGCCGCCCAGTGGTCCAAAGTATATGGCGGCGACTTCCAGATGAGTATCAACGTGTCTCCCGCACAATTCGTTGGGGACACCAGCCGCTACAAACTCTGGCTGCAGCATTTGCGCAAGCTGGGGCTGGCCGGCCGCAACGTGGTCGTGGAAATCACCGAGCGCTTGCTGATGGACGCCACCCCTGCCGTCAAGAATCAGCTGCTGGCCTTCAGAGACGAGGGCATTCAGGTTGCCCTGGACGATTTCGGTACGGGGTATTCGTCTTTGTCCTATCTGAAGCGCTTTGATATTGATTACATCAAGATCGATCGATCCTTCGTCCAGAACCTTGAAGAAGGCAACGACGATATGGCGCTGTGTGAGGCCATTATTGCGATGGCGCATCGACTTGGCCTCAGGGTGGTCGCCGAGGGAGTCGAAACCCAGCACCAGCGCGATTTGCTACTGAACGCCGGCTGCGACTACGGCCAGGGCTACTTCTTCGGCCGTCCGGCTCTGCCCGAGGACTTCGACCAAGGCGGCAGACTCGTCTGATCGCTTGATGGTTGCGAACGTGGGGTAAGCCCCAATGCCGGACTGTGATGGCTGTGGCATGATGAATTAAGTGCAATTTTCAACTATTGCTTATTTCATTCATCATGAGCAGCCCTCATCCGGTACATCAGCCCCTGGACGTCAAGCTCGACTACGTGACATTTCGCATGGACGTTGTCAACGAGCTGGCCAAATCGGTGGCCTCCACGGTGTACGAAAAAGAAGTGGGCCTGTCCTTGCGCGACCTGCGGCTTATGCGGTTTATCGCCACCCAGCCGGGGCTGACAGTCACGCAGCTTATTGAACAAACCCATCTCGAAAAAACCTTGACGTCGAAAGCCGTGGCAGACCTGGTGCGCCGAGGCTTGGTCGTACGCGCCATTGGCGAAACGGACGCACGTCAAACCAATCTGTTTGTCACCAAAGAAGGAGCGCGACGCGTCAAGGTCGCCGACACCTTGGGCCGGCAAATGGAAACCCGCATGATGAGCGTCATTTCCGAATCCGACGCCGAGGTGTTTCGTCGTTGCCTGGAAGCGCTTTACGCGGTGCATCGCGACACGCAAAAGATCAACGAGCTCTATCAACCGCCCTGGGCCGACGACTCCACCGGGCGTCCGCATTTCAAAAGCGCCAAAGAACAAGCATAGGCGCACCACCCCAAGAGGAGACACATATGAAAAAGACCCTGCTCCGATTTACCGCGGCCGCCGTATTGGCCGGCATCGCCTCCATGGCCACCGCGCAAGACTCGAACAAAGTGCTGCGCATGATGCCTCAGACCGACCTGAAGGTGCTCGACCCCATCTGGACCACCGCCTTCGTCACGCGTACGCACGGCTACATGATTTACGACACGCTGTTCGGCGTGGACGCCAACGGCAAGGTTCACCCGCAAATGGTGGACACTTACGATATGGACGCCGACGGCATGCGCTGGACGTTGACTTTGCGCGACGGCCTGGCATTTCACGACGGTCAGCCAGTCACTGCCGACGATGTCGTCGAGTCGCTCAAGCGATGGGGCCAACGCGACGGCCTGGGGCAAAAAATGTTCGCCGCCCTGGAAAGCATGGAAGCCAGCGACGCAAAGACCGTCACTCTGCGCTTCAAGGAACCCTTTGGCATGGTGCTTGAGGCGCTGAGCAAACCCTCATCCAACCCGCCCTTCATCATGCCCAAGCGGGTGGCTCAAACACCGGCCAATCAGCAAATCGACGACACCACAGGATCCGGACCTTACATCTTCAAGGCTGACGAATTCCGTCCGGGCGAGCGGGTCGTCTACGTCAAGAACGAGAAATACGTGCCGCGCTCGGAAGAGCCTTCGGGCACGGCCGGCGGCAAGAAGGTGTATCTGGATCGTGTCGAGTGGGTCATTATCAAAGACGCCCAGACGCAGGCCAACGCCCTCATCAACGGAGAAATCGACCTGATCGAATGGGTGCCGGCCGAGCAATACGCGGCGCTCAAGAGCAATCCCAACGTCGAACTGGTCACGCCCGTTCCCAAAGGTTCGTACGCACTGCACCTGAACCACTTCGTTCCGCCCTTCGACAATCCCAAGATAGCCCAGGCGGCCTTCCTGTCTTTGAACCAGGAAGCCCTGATGCGGGCGCAATTCGTCAATAAAGATCTCTACAACACCTGCGTATCCATCTATCCCTGTGATTCGGCCTACGCGTCCACAGACACCGGGTATTTCACTGGAAAGCCGCAATTCGACAAAGCCAAGCAATTGCTTAAGGAAGCTGGCTACGACGGCCGGCCCGTGGTGCTGTTGAACCCCTCCGACTTCCCCATATTGAATAAATTCCCGCCCGTCCTGGCGCAGTTGCTCAAGCAGGGCGGCTTCAACGTCGACATGCAATCCATGGACTGGCCCAGTCTCGTAGCTCGCCGCGCCAAGAAAGATCTGCCGGAGAACGGCGGCTGGAACATGTTTGTCACCGGCTGGGGCGCCTCTGACACCATGAATCCGCTGTATTTCGCCCCCATGACCGGCAATGGCGAAAAAGGCTGGTTCGGCTGGGCGACTGACGAAAAGCTTGAAGATCTCAAGTCGCAATTCCTGGCCACCATGGATGACGCCAAGCGCAAAGAACTGGCCCAGGCCCTGCAGCTGCGCGTATTTGAAACCGGGCTGTATGCGCCCCTGGGCGAATCGCAGAACGTTACGGCTGTGCGCAAAGGCGTGGTGAGCGGCCTCGTGAACTCGCCGGTCGGCGTGTTCTGGAACGTCAAAAAGCACTGATGGACGATGCTGTGCCCTAGCCTGGGCACAGCCTTAACCGCACGAGACCCGTATGCTTGCTTTTGTACTGCGCCGGCTGCTTGCCACCATTCCGGTGCTGATCATCGTCGCCCTCATTGTCTTCTTCATGCTTCGGCTCGCGCCGGGAGATCCGGCCGCGGCCATTGTCGGCAATAGCGGAACAACAGCCGACATCGAGCTTGTCCGAGAACAACTGGGCTTGAACGATGCGTTGCCGCTGCAGTTTACGCGTTGGGTCGGAGAACTCCTTCAAGGTAATCTGGGGGAGTCCTACTTCATGAAGATCACCGTCGCTGAACTCATCGGGCAACGAATTGAACCGACAATCTCGCTGGCGGCGGTGACCTTGGTCATGGCGGTTCTCATTGCCGTTCCATTAGGCGTGTTGGCGGCATGGCGCCATGGCGGCTGGCTCGACCGCTCACTGATGGGCTTCTCTGTGCTGGGCTTTTCCATTCCGGCCTTTGTGCTGGGCTATGTGCTTATCTGGCTGTTCTCGCTGCATTGGCAACTCCTTCCCGTGCAGGGCTATTCGCGTATCGAAAACGGCATAGGGCCATGGTTCCGACATTTGATTCTTCCTTCCATTGCCCTGTCGATTATTTACGTGGCGCTGATTGCGCGGGTGACTCGAGCGGCAGTAGTGGAAGCCATGACGGAAGACTACATCCGCACGGCGCGGGCTAAAGGCATCTCGGAAGCGCGGGTGCTTATCAAGCACGCCTTAAGTAATGCCGCGGTACCCATCGTCACCGTCATAGGCATCGGCGTGGCCCTGCTGATCGGAGGCGTGGTGGTGACTGAAACCGTCTTTGCCATTCCTGGCCTGGGCCAGTTGACCGTCGACGCAGTGTTGTCGCGCGACTTTCCTCTGATACAGGGAATTATTCTTTTCTTCTCGGTGGTTTACGTCTTTGTCAATTTGCTGGTCGACCTGAGCTACCTGGTGTTTGACCCGCGCATCCGGTACTAGCTGTGCAACCGCCGACCACCAACAACAAGACGCCTGAGGTTCTCATGAGCGAGGCAAGTATCCCCTCTTCCCAGCCTGTCGTCGTCGACGACAAGGCGCTCGACGTCGGTGTGCCGACTCGCCAGCCGGCGCGCCGGCCTTCGGTGCTAAGGCCTTTGATGCGTAATGGCTCCGTGCAAATGGGCGGCGCAGTCTTGTCAATACTGATACTCATGGCTGTGTTGGCCCCCTGGCTAGGCACCATCGACCCGACCGCCATCGATCCTGCCAGCGGCAACCTCTTGCCACTGACAAGGGCCGAATTCAATAGTCTGGCGGGCGATACCTTTGACCATTTCTTCTTGATGGGCTCTGATAGTTTGGGCCGCGATATCTGGAGCCGCACCCTGTATGGCGCCCGGGTCTCCATCACGATCGGCGTCGCAGTTGCCGCCCTCGCGCTCATTTTGGGAGTGCTGCTTGGCCTGTTGGCCGGCTACTTCCGATATCTCGATGGCTTGCTCATGCGGTTCATGGATGGGCTGATGGCTATTCCAGGCATCTTGCTGGCGATCAGCCTGGTGGCTTTATTCGGCGGCACCATCACGACGGTCATTGTGGCTATCGCCATACCGGAGATTCCTCGCGTGGCCCGTCTGGTGCGGTCGGTGGTCCTGACCATACGAGAAGAACCGTACGTGGAAGCAGCCATTGCCCTGGACACACCAAACTGGAAAATCCTTTTCAAGCACATTCTGCCCAACGCCATTGCCCCGCTCATTATCCAAGGCACTTATGTCTGTGCCGCCGCGATCCTGGTAGAAGCCATTTTGTCCTTTCTGGGCGTGGGCCTGCCGACTGAGATGGCCACCTGGGGCAACATCATGGCCGAAGGCCGCGCGCAGTTCAACGAATACCCGCATAACGTCTTGCTACCCGGCATTTTTCTGGCGCTCACAGTATTGGCCGTCAACGTGTTGGGAGACGGTTTGCGCGACACCCTTGATCCCAAGCTCAGCAAGCGTGGAAGCTAAACCATGAGTCCGACAACCTACCCTTCCAGCATGGCTCCGGTCCTCAGGGTTTCTGGGCTGACGATAGCGTTGCCGTCGGGCGCCGATCGCGCTCACGCAGTGCAAGATGTCTCTTTCGATGTACCGGCGGGCAAGATTCTTTGCCTGGTTGGCGAATCGGGCTCAGGGAAATCGGTAATCGCCAGTGCCGTCATGGGTCTGTTGGCCCCATCACTTAAGCCCATTGCCGGCTCCATTACTTTGCAGGGCCGCAAGGTATTGGGGGCGCCGGCTTCTCAATTGCGCCAGATGCGTGGACCGGTCATGGCCATGGTGTTTCAAGAGCCCATGACCGCGCTCAACCCCACCATGACCTGTGGCGCTCAAGTAGATGAAATGCTGGCTCACCACACCCGCCTGAAACCGCAAGAACGGCGCCAGAAGACACTAGAGATCTTCAACAGGGTCAGGCTACCGGATGCCGAGCGCGTGTACCGCTCTTACCCTCACCAGCTGTCTGGGGGACAACGCCAGCGCATCGTCATCGCAATGGCCTTGATATTAAAGCCGGCCCTGCTCATCTGCGACGAACCTACCACCGCCCTGGACGTTACAACCCAAGCTGAAATACTCAAGCTCATCCTGGAGCTGCAGCGCGAGAACGGTACGGCCGTGCTCTTCATTACTCACGACTTTGGGGTGGTGGCGGAGATTGCCGACGAAGTGGTGGTGCTTCAACTGGGTCACCAGATAGAATCCGGCCCTACTCATCGGGTGCTGACCCAGCCGCAAGAGCCGTATACACAAATGTTGTTGGCCGCCGTGCCTTCCATGACGCCTGTGCAGCGAGCTCCGCTGACACATGCCGAACCCTTGTTGGAAGCACGAGACTTAAGCAAAACCTACCGCAGCGGCAGCTGGCCGGCTAAACGACGGGAGGTCCTCGCAGTCCGTAAAGTTTCGCTGGCCGTTCGACCGGGAGAAACGGTGGGTATTGTGGGCGAGTCGGGCTCGGGTAAATCGACGGTGGCACGTTGCATCGCGCGGCTTATCGACCCCTCGTCCGGCGATATCGTGGCCAACGGCCAATCGCTAGCACGATTAAGCCGCCGGCGCCTGTCGCCGTTGCGACGCCATGTGCAGGTCATCTTCCAGGATCCTTACCGGTCGCTTAACCCACGCCAGACCGTGGGCGCTTCCATTATTGAAGGGCCCGTAAATTTTGGCCTGCCGTACGGTGAAGCCTGGAAACGCGCCGAAGCCCTGATGGAGCTTGTACGCCTTAGCCCGGACGCACTGCGCCGTTATCCCAACGAGTTCTCGGGCGGCCAGCGCCAACGCATTTCCATTGCGCGAGCGCTGGCTTGCGAGCCAAAAGTGCTTATCGCTGACGAAGCCGTTTCGGCCCTGGATGTATCAGTGCAGGCCCAGATTCTCAAGCTCCTCGATGACATCCAGCAACGGCTTTCCATAGGCATCTTGTTCATAACACACGACCTGCGAGTAGCCAGCCAAATTTGCGACAACATTGTCGTCATGCATCAGGGCGAAGTCGTCGAACACGGTTGTA
>JAJUGB010000036.1 GCA_029268595.1 Alcaligenaceae bacterium
GCTTTCCCTAGAAAGCGACGCGCCACCACTTTACCGTCGTCCAGTTCATCCTTGAATCCGGCGACATACCACGCGTTCTTGAGCCAATTCATCTCTCGACCTCCTTTGCTTTTACTTACTTAGCACGACCTGGATCGTGCACCGCTTTCAATACGTCGAACTCCACGTTGTAAAGCTCGCCGTCTTTTTTCTCCACACGCCGGATGTAGACGTCCTGAATGATGTCGCGCGTGTTCGCATCGATTTCGATGGGGCCGCGAGGACTTTCGAATTTCTGGCCCTTCATGGCCTCCAGAAGTGCATCCCCTGTTTTGCCGCCGGTGGCTTCCAGGGCGTTGTACAAGATTCTCATGCCGTCGTACGCGGCCACGGCCATGTAATTGGGACGACGACCGTTATATTCCTTTTTGAACGCTTCAACGAACTGCTGGTTGGTTTCTGAAGGATGAGCATTGGAGTAATGATGCGAGGTAATCGCACCCAGCGCCTCGTCACCCATGCTGTTCAAGATATCGTCTTCAGTGACGTCCCCTGTAGCCAACAGCTTCACGCCCGCATCGGCAAGCCCGCGGTCCGAGAACTGCTTCATGAACTGCGTCCCCACGCCAGCAGGCAGGAATACAAATACGGCATCGGGCTTCAGATCGCGTACGCGCTGCAAGAACGGGGCAAAGTCAGGATTTTGCATGGGCACCCGTATTGCCTCAACAACTTTGCCGCCGTTCTTTTCGAACTCACTAATGAACGCTTTTTCCGAGTCAATGCCCGGACCGTAATCACTGACCAGGGTGGCGACCTTCTTGATGTCGTTCTTTGGCGCCCACTGCGCCACGCCGATTGTCACCTGTGGAAGCGTGAAGCTGCTGCGGATGAAGTAGGGCGATGCGTCTATCACGCTGGAAGTAGCCGCGACCATGACCAGCGTCGGCGTCTTACTGCGTGTCGCGATCTGAGCGGCAGACAAGGCCAGTGGCGTCAGGGCAAAACCGCCGATGACCTCTACGTTTTCTTGAACCACCATCTCCTGGACGACGCGTCGTGTGTGCTCTGGTGCACCCGCATCGTCTTTAACGATTAGTTGAATTTTCTTTCCTGCGACGGTGTCTCCGTGCTGTGCAATATAAAGACGTGCACCCTCTTCCAGCTGTTTGCCGGTGGAAGCAAAGGGACCGGTCAGAGACAGACTTAGACCCACCTTCACCACGTCCGAATTACCTTGCGCCGAGGCCGGAAATGCCGTGCACAATGCGACGGCGACAGCGCCAAGGGTTGCGACGAATTGCCTTCTTTTCACTTGCGTCTCCAATACGAGCCTTTTTCAGGCCGTGCAATATAAGTATTAGTATGTACACATATAATATGCATACAGTCTAATTAGAGCAAGGAACCCATAGTCGCGCAAGTACAATGATTATCCGGATAGACAGGCGACTGAACAAGCAATGAAAACTACACTAGATAGGGCCGGCGACTCGCCAGTCGACGAGTCCATCGATGTCGACTTGAACACCTTACCTGGCCACTACACCCGGCGCATCAACCAGCTGGTGGTGGCTTTGTTCTATCAGGAAGTTGCCGAACTCAATATCACTCCGGTGCAGTATTCGTCGCTGCAAATCATCTGCACACAGCCGGGAATTGATCAAAAAACCCTGGCCAGCACGGTAGGTTACGATGCTGCGACAATAGGTGGCGTCATCGACCGCCTGGAAGCACGAGACCTTGTGAAACGCAGGATCGCGCCCCACGACCGGCGCGCACGACTCATCACGCCAACTGAGCAGGGTCTGGAAACCCTTAGGGCCGTCATTCCAAGAATGCTTGAGTCTCAAAGACGGTTTCTAGAGCCGCTTTCCGAAAACGAGCGCAAAGAGTTCATGCGGCTCATGAAAGTGCTGCTCGAGTCCAATACCGAGCTAAGCAGTACCCCCACGAAGGAGTAGCAAGGCGCTATAGCACATTAAGCCGAGCGCTCCACCGATGGCAGAAGCCCGTACTTTGTGGTTGAACTTAGCTTACAACTGCAGCATGCCCGGATCCACCTCTCGCCATTCGCCGGGCGCTAAATCATCTAGCGTCCACGGCCCTATGCGCGTGCGAACCAGACGCAACGTCGGTAAGCCCACTGCCGCGGTCATGCGGCGCACCTGTCGATTGCGGCCTTCCTGAATGGTCAGTTCCAACCAGGCTGTCGGTATGCTTTTTCGGAAGCGCACGGGCGGGTTTCGCGGCCAGAGGGCCGGCTCATTGATCAGATCAACCTGAGCGGGCAAAGTCGGGCCGTCTTTCAGAACAACGCCCCGGCGCAGGCGTTCCAGCTGCTCTGGGCTGGGCTCCCCTTCCACCTGAACCCAATAGGTTTTGGCCAGTTTGTGACGAGGATCGGATATGCGGGCCTGCAGGCGACCATTATTGGTCAGCAGAAGCAAGCCTTCGCTGTCTCTATCCAGGCGGCCAGCGGGGTAGACCTCCGGTACGTCGACAAAATCTTTCAAGGTGGATCTACCCTGCTCATCACTGAATTGGGCCAGGACGTCGAAGGGCTTGTTCAATATCAACAAACGAGTCACCGCAGGCTCGGGCCGAGAGACTCGCGATACCGGCGGCCTGCTTGGACGGCGGGGGCGGAAAGAAGTCATGACAGTGCCTGATAGCGTAGAGAGCAAAACGACAAGGCGCCTACCTACACGAGTTAAGCGCGACGGCTCAATCGTCGTCCACCATATTCTGCCAGACCTATTCCCAACAAAATCATGATCAGCGAAACAGCGTGGTACAGATGGAAGGCCTCGCCCACCACTAGGACCGCCAACATGGCGCCCCAAATAGGAAGAAGGTTGATGAACAGCCCCGCTCGATTGGCGCCAATAAGCTCCACCGCCCGTATGTAGAATACCTGGCCTAAAAGGGTCGGGAAAATAACCACATAAGCCGTTACCATCCACCCCTGAAAGTCCGGAAATATCGTTGCGCCTTGCGCCATTTCCACAGCCAATAAAGGCAGCGAACTGATCGACGCCCCCAAGCACAGAACAAACATCAGGCTGGTCCAGTGCATGGCCGGTTTACTGCGCAGAGCCGCCGTGTAGACGCCATAAGCGACGATTGCGGCAAGCATTAGCGCGTCGCCAACATTGACATTAAGAGTGATGAGATTTGCGAATTCACCTTGCACCGCGATAACGATGACGCCTATGAATGAAATCAGGAAGCCAATGGCTTGTTCTCGGACAATGCGCGTGGAGAACAGGACGAAGCTTGCCCAGAACACAAATAGGGGCGTGCCGCCTTGCAAGATGCTGGCGTTGATAGCGGTGGTGTGTACAAGAGCGTAGTACAGAGACACGCTGAACCCGGTAAAACCAATTGCGCCTAGCACCAGCAAGTACCTGAGGCGCGGCCGGATCACGGCCCAGTCCGCGGCGATTTGATCTTTTTTGAACAGGTAGAGCGCCACCATGACGCTCACCCACCGTATGGTGACAAGAACCATGGGCGACACGTGGCCCACGGCGAGCTTACCTGCAATGGAGTTGCCTCCCCAAAATAGCGTGGTCAGGGCTAAAAGAATGTAGGCTTTATGAATGGCAGTTCCTCGGGTGCGGTGGCATTCGGCTCTGGCGGCGGGGCCGGGCCTTCAGCGATAGTTTCCAGCTTTCGCAGCACTGCTACGGCGCTTAATTACCAGGCTTCACAAATTTAAGCGTCATTCGATCGCTTTCGCCGATCGCCTCGTATCGCTCCCGGTCCTTATCCCTGTTTCGAAGCGTGGGCGGCAAGGCCCACACGCCACTGGGGTGATCGGCGGTATCTTTGGGATTGGCGTTGACCTCGGATTTTTCGGCCAGCTCGAATCCGACGCTTTGGGCCAGTTCAATAACATATGATTCATGCATATAACCGGAACTGGCTGTCGCGTCTTGCAAACGGTCTTCCGGAAGACGGTGCTCTACGACTCCAAACACCCCGCCCGGCTTAAGCGTGTCGTACACACTCTGGAAGACGCGCTTCATGTTGTCGTCGCCATAGGACAACCAATTGTGCAAGTTGCGGAAAGTCAAGACGAGGTCTGCACTGCCTGGCTGCGCATAGCTCAAGTTGTTCGGCGGTTCGAATACAGCAAGCTCTACCTTATCGAATCGTGCCGGGTCAGCCGCCAATTTTTGCTTGAACTTGGCGGTATAACCGCGGCGATACTCCTCGGGAGACTCCTCGCTATATGCTGCGGCAATATAGTGACCTGAATCACGCAGGTAAGGCGCAAGGATTTCCGTGTACCAGCCTCCGCCCGGGCTCAGCTCGACGACTGTCATGGTGGGCTGAATGCCGAAGAACGTTAAGGTCTCGTAGGGATGACGTGCCGCATCGCGCTGCACGAAAGCCTGCGTGCGCTTGTCGCTCGCGATGGCGGCCTTCAGTGCGTCATCGGCGCTGGCGGCGCCAACGAGCATCGCGCATGCCACACCTGAAATTACGGCCGCAGCAAAAGCCTTGCTAGCACCAAAAGCTCTTTTATCTGTCTTATTCATGGTCCAAATTGCAAGTAACGGGTCGCTAGTCCCTGAAGAGAAGGATGGTTGCAATTCGGAAGCTTACATCAGTAGGCGCCTGTCGCGTCCGGATGGTGGCGCCTATCGAAGGCGGCGCCTATCGAAGCTTGGATACTCCTCGGGCGATTTTTGCAATACCGCCCTCGCCGCTTGCCGCGCGCCCTAGAAGCGCCGCGCCTGCGGCCATCATGATGCCGCGGCCCAAAATAGAGCGGCTACGCGTAGCCTTCAACATCAGAAGGGAGCCGACTGCAAACACTATCAGATGCTCGCCCGGAAAATTTGGACGCTCCTCATCGAACTTCTTCAATCGGCTCAGCGTCGACGATGAGTGCTTGCCGGTTGCGGTGGTCGAAAGAGATGATTCAGCCATGGCGCCCTCGTTAAGAAAGTAAAGACGGACGGTTATCCGCAAAATACATGCCGAGGATTTGGCTCGCGGAGGCGAAATAGTCGGCGCCGTTATGCCTGGCTGTTCAAGTCCCGCACGGCCCTATACCCCCGGGGTGTATATCCGCTATACTCCCAGGCAGTATAAGCAGCACACACTATCAGCCGTACACGAGCCGCATCTCCATGGTGGGTTCTTATACAAGGCTGCAGGCCATTTCGCCCAAGTGCCGGCCTACCCTCTTCCTCACTACTAAAGGATTCAAGCAATGAAGTCACGTGCAGCAGTAGCTTTCGAGGCAGGAAAACCCCTGGAAATCGTCGAGATCGACGTCGAACCGCCGCGCAAAGGCGAAGTACTCATCAAAATCACCCATACCGGTGTGTGCCACACCGATGCTTTCACATTGTCCGGTGAAGACCCCGAGGGCGTGTTTCCTGCCGTCCTGGGCCATGAAGGCGCAGGCGTGGTCGTTGAAGTTGGCGAAGGCGTAACCAGCGTCAAACCCGGCGATCACGTCATCCCCTTGTACACGGCCGAGTGCGGCGAGTGCCTGTTCTGTAAGTCGGGCAAGACCAACCTGTGCGTAGCGGTACGCGCGACACAAGGTAAGGGTCTGATGCCGGACGGCACGACGCGCTTCTCGTACAACGGTCAGCCCATTTACCACTATATGGGTTGCTCCACCTTTAGCGAATACACCGTCGTAGCCGAAGTATCGGTAGCCAAAATCAACCCCGAAGCCAACCACCAGCATGTGTGCTTGCTGGGTTGCGGCGTCACAACCGGTATCGGTGCGGTGCATAACACAGCCAAAGTACAGCCAGGCGACAGCGTTGCAGTATTCGGGCTTGGCGGCATCGGCTTGGCCGTCATCCAGGGGGCCCGCCAAGCCAAGGCAGGGCGCATAATCGCCATTGACACCAACCCCGACAAGTTCGCTCTGGCAAAAGTGTTTGGCGCCACCGACTGCATCAACCCCAAGGATTACGACAAACCCATACAGCAAGTCATTGTGGAAATGACCGGCTGGGGCGTTGACCATTCCTTTGAATGCATCGGCAACGTCGACGTCATGCGCGCGGCGCTTGAATGCGCTCACCGCGGTTGGGGCCAGTCGGTCATCATTGGTGTGGCAGGGGCCGGACAGGAAATCTCTACTCGTCCCTTCCAGCTCGTAACCGGTCGTCGCTGGCTGGGAACCGCCTTTGGTGGCGTGAAAGGTCGCTCACAGCTGCCCGGCATGGTCGAAGACGCCATGAAAGGCGAAATCGAACTCGAGCCCTTCGTCACCCACACCTTGCCGCTCGAAGACATCAACAAAGCTTTCGACCTCATGCATGAAGGCAAGTCCATCCGCACGGTAATCAACTACTAAGCGGCAAGCATGCCTCACTCGCCAGAAGACAAAAAGCGCGCCATCACGCGCTTGCGCCGCATCAAGGGCCAGGCCGAGGCCCTTGAGCGAGCGGTCGAGGAAGGAACCGACTGCAGCGCCCTGTTGCAGCAAATCGCCGCGCTTCGGGGCGCGGCGAACGGCCTCATGGCGGAAGTCCTCGATAGTCATCTGCGCGAGGTGTTCGGGTCGTCAAAACAGCAGTCTGACAACAGCATCGACCCGGACGCAGAAATTGAAGCCATGATGAAGATCTTGCGCACCTATTTGAAGTAGCTGCCGCACAAACGCAACACTCCGTCATATGCCGTCGGCCAGTTCTCTACAAAGCGTGACGGCTGCATCCGACATAAAATCGCAGGGTCTGGGACAACGGCTGTGGGCCCAGCACCAGTTGCGCCAGGTAAAGCTAACGCCAATATCCAAAACGACTCTCACCTCACATGAAGCTGTTTTCGTCTGTCTACACGCGGGTCATGCAGTGGTCACGCCACAGGCATGCGCCCTGGTATTTGGGGACGCTTAGTTTTTTCGAATCGGTAATTTTCCCCGTGCCGCCAGACGTAATGCTGGCGCCCATGTGCATGGCCGAGCCGAAGAAAGCATGGTGGTACGCTCTGCTCACGACCGTAGCGTCCGTGGTAGGAGGTGTTTTCGGATATATGTTGGGCTATTTTGCGATTGATGCGATTCAGCCGTGGCTGCAAACCACCAGTTATTGGTCCGCTTACGAAACCGCCGTCGCCTGGTTCAAAGACTATGGTTTCTGGGCAATTTTTGTCGCGGGATTTTCGCCCATCCCGTACAAGGTCTTCACCATTGCAGGAGGCGCCATGGCCATGGCCTTGGGTCCCTTTGTCCTGGCTTCGGCGATCGGGCGTGGCTTGCGCTTCTTCTTGGTGGCGGGATTACTGGCCTGGGGCGGCCCGCGTATGGAGTCCTTGCTCCACCGCTACGTAGACCGCCTTGGATGGGCGACCGTCCTTCTAGTTGGCATCGCCGGTCTTTGGATCGCGCTGGGAAGCTGACGCACTAAATCCATTGACGGAACACCAATTGCTCCCATGCGGACGTGTGCGCTGAGCAGGCGCAGGAGGTGCAAAGTGGATACGTACAGCTTACAGACCCGTCCCCTGGTTATTCTTGGACTTACCGCCCTCGGCTTCCTTAGCGGCTGTGCGCCCATGGGGACGGGACAAATGGCCGAAGGGGGCTTTAACGCGGCCAAGTCCGCCTTGAGCGCCTTAAGCCCCACCGCCGCTGGCGCCGACGAAAGGCAGAAGCGCATGCAGGCCACTCTCAATGACGCGGATGTGGGCGACGACATACAGCCATTGCTCGACAAAATGGGCGAGCCGCCACGAGAAAAGTCCGGGAACTCAATGGGCTACACCTGCTACGAGTATCCCAGCGTGTACTCCGCAACCGATGCAGCCGTACTGATGTCGTTCAACGGCAAGGTGGTTTTCTACGGAAATTCGCGCTGCACCGAAGAAATGGACGCCGACAACTTTAGAAGCGGCGGCAAGTACTCGACGAACAGCTCCCTGTAGGCGGCTGAGGCTTTACTTGAGGGTTGCATCGGGCACGCTTGAAAACAGCGCTTCGATGATTGGCGCCCGGTGCCGCAGTACTGCCGCCTGATTGATGGACCCTTTGTCGGTAATTTCGCGTGCTTCCGCCGAAGGGTTGTCGGCCATAACCACATGTCGCTCGATCCGAACCGAGTTGGCTGTATTGTGTCGGTTATGTCTTTCGATGCCGGCGGCAATATGCCCTAGCACGCGCGGGTGTTGAGCCAGCTCATCGAGCGATAGTGTGTCGTCGCCGGCCAATTTGCGGGCAGCGTGTATGTCCAGAAAGACGAGTAGCCCGATGCAATCGCGATTCTCGCCCACTACCACGACATGACTTGCCACGGGCATGAGCTGGCCCAGCAGCAAGCCCCGCAACTGCCCCACGGCCACCCAGGCCCCGGATTGCAACTTGAAGTCTTCGGTGATTCGTCCGCGAAATGCAATTCCTGCAGAAGGATTGTTCTCGTCCACCAGCTCGCCGGAATCTCCTGTGCAAAAAAAGCCATCCTCGTCGAAGGCGGTAGCGTTTAAATCGGGACGACCCAGATAGCCCGGTGTGACATTTGGGCCGCGCACCCTGAGCTCGTAGCGTTCGTCTATTCGCGCAAACTTGATTTCGCAGCCGGGAACCGGCACGCCGATATTGTCGGTACGATGCGACTCGAAATGGACGCCGGTTGCCAGAGGCGCGGTTTCGGTCGCGCCCCAGGCGGTGACTACGGGCACCTGCCGCCCGACTGTTTCCTCGGACAGTTGCTCTAGTCGGCTCCAGGTGCGTTGGGGCATTCCTGCTCCGGCATAGAACACCATTTTCAGTTGGGCAAAGAACATGCGCCGCAAGTCGCGATCGATCTCCATGCGGGCAACCAGCTGGTCGAAGCCTAAAGGTACGTTGAAATATATCGTGGGCGACACGGATTTCAGGTTTCGAACCGTGATATCAATGGCGCCCGCAACCGGCTTTCCGTTATCAATATACAGCGTGCCGCCATGACTCATGGCCATGTAGAACACTTCATTGCCCCCGAAAGTGTGATGCCAAGGCAGCCAGTCAACCAAGATCGGAGCGTGCGCATTTAAAAATGGGTAAATGGCCTCTAGCTGCTTCTGATTGGCGCACAACATCCGATGCGTATTGATGACCGCCTTGGGCGCCCCTGTCGACCCGGAAGTGAATTTGTACTTGGCAACGCTGTCTGGCTGAATGGATGAGTTGTACGTGTCAACCGTGTTGGGCGCTCGCGTAGCCGCCGTTTCCAGACTATGACCATAGACGCCTGTCCGGGTCATAAGGGGCACCTTGTGCTCGCAGGCTCGATCAACGGTTTGCACGTACGAGTCGGAACCCAGATAGATGCAGCCCGGCTGCAACTGCACGATGCAGGACTTTAACCTTTCGAAGGCGGCAGGAACACTTACATATGACGGTGAAATCGGTGCATAAGGAATACCCGCGTATATAGCGCCCAACGAGAAGCACGCCGTGTCCAATCCATTTTCGGCGCAACTTACCGCCGGTACGTCAGGGCCGCAGCCACTATCCAACAGATACTGGCCTATGCTGCGGGCTCGTTGCAGTGCCTGGCCATAGGTCAGATACCTCCAGGCTCCTGCCGAGTCCCGCTCGGCCAGAAAATGTCGGGTAGGATCAGCTGTCGCCCACTTTACAAGGTGGTCGGTGATACGCGGTGGGTAGGGGCCAAGTGGCTGCTTCGCGGCAAGAATGAATCCGCCGTCACCTAGTGGGGTCTTGATGACTTCTGCACGCGCGAACAGATCACTCATGGTTAGATGGCGCCCTTTGATTTCATGGAAGTCTGCCCCTTGACCGGTTGCATATATATTCACCTGCTAGTACCTTATCGAGCCGTACCCCTAAAAGGCAATCTAGCATCTCGTCCTGGACGGAGAAATAGCGGGTTTCCCCCATGCCAGGCGCCTTTGCCACTTCATCGAGGGCAAGAACCATTTGAGCGGCCTGAAGCCACTTGAGCATCTATCATGACTTTCCAACGCAAACCGTCAGAGCGGCATGAAATCACCCTGGCCGTCCTCCAGATGGCGCAGGAGAACCCCGAAATGGGACAATTTTCTGTAGCCGAGGCACTGAAGGCGAAGGGAGTCAAAATATCGCCCTCCGGTGTGCGCTCTATCTGGAAGAGACATGGCCTCGAGACCACCTATCAGCGGCTCATGGCTCGCACCGCCAATTCTGGCGAAGTCGAGCAGCTTTCGCCATCTTTACTGAACCTGCTCAAACGAGAAAAGGTAAGTCATCGCCTGCGGCGACTTGCCGAACAGCAAGAGAACACATTAACCGATGTCCGTCGCGAAAAATTGATGCTCGCCGCCGCAAAAGTCTTCTCGCGCAAGGGATACGCGGGGTCATCGCTCAAGGAAATCTCGGCTGCTGCCGGTATTCAGCCCAATTCGCTTTACTACCACTTCAAGTCCAAGGAAGACCTGTTTGCTGCGGTACATAAGCGCGGAATGGAAAGAACAGTCACTGCCATCAGAGATTCGATAGCCCCTCTGAAGGATCCAATGGAGCGGCTGGAGCAAGCATGCGCCACTGCAGTGCATTACATTCTCGACCAGAATGCCTATGCGGTCATTGCGCGAGTCGACATGACTGCACGACTTACTCCCCCCTTGAAGCGTCGACTGAATGCAGATCGCGCAAAGTTCGAGGACATTTTTCGAGAGTTGATTGAAGCCGCCCCATTGGCCCCTTCTACCGATAAGAGCTTGCTCCGATTGGCGCTGCTCGGAGCCATGAACTGGACCAATGCTTGGTACAAGCCGGGCAGGCTGTCCCCAGCTGAAATCGGGCGCGGTCTCATTCGCAACCTTGTTGCTAACCAGGGTATGTGAAATAGCCGACCCTTTCGGCGAGCATGCGGGTTTACACGGTCAAACTGCAGCTTGTCCCGGCTAACCTTCCCGAATAACATTCGTTAAGGTACTTAGGTACCGAAAAGCAGTTCAGTTGCAACATCGGAACATCCATGATCAAGCTGAACGATGCAGGCATTTTTTCGCTCAGCTCAAACCTATGTGAGGTCACAATGAAGAAATGCATGCTCGCGATTGCTTTGCTTAGTTTTTCTCTAACCGCATATGCCGACGTTAAAGTCGGAGTGATCTTGGCCGGTTCGGGACCGGCAGCGTCGCTGGGCATACCAGAAAAAAACTTGTTCAACCTGCTGCCCGACACCCTCGGCGGGGAGCTGGTTCAATACATTATTCTCGATGACGCCAGTGACACCACCCAGTCCGTGAAGCTGGCGCGCAAACTCGTAGAAGAAGAAAACGTCGATCTGCTGATCGGATCCAGCACGGTTCCCACCTCCATTTCGGTGGCCGGCGTTGCATCAGAACTCAAGACGCCCCAATTAGCGTTGGCGCCCATGTCGATCGATACCCAACAAAATCGTTGGTCTTATGCCGTGCCGCAACCAACCACCATCATGATGAAATCCGTGGCAGACCATATGAAAGCCGACGGCATAAAGACAATAGGCTACCTGGGCTTTTCGGACTCGTGGGGCGAGATGGTGTTGTCGGGTCTAAAGCCCGGCCTGGATGAGGCAAATATCAAACTGGTCGCGTCCGAGCGTTATGGGCGTACAGACACCAGTGTGACCGGCCAGGTACTTAGAATCGTGGCCACCAATCCAGATGCCGTGGTGTTGGGCGGCACCGGAACACCCGCAGTCTTGCCCCAAGCCACTCTGCGAGATCGTGGCTACAAAGGCCCCATCTACCACAACACCGGAGTCATAAATAGAGATTTCTTGCGGGTGGGCGGCAACGCGGTAGAAGGCGCCTATGCGCCTACGGGGCCTGTCATGGTGGCCGAACAACTTGACGACAGCAACCCCATCAAAAAGGCGGCGCTTGAATTCACGCAGGTATACGAAGGCAAGTACGGCAAAGGCTCGCGAGATGCATTTGCCGCGTACGCTTGGGATGCCTATCGGTTAGCCGATCAGGCGGTGGCAGTGGCGGTCAAATCGGCAACGCCCGGCACAGCCGAGTTTCGCGCTGCACTTCGCGACGCCTTGGAAAGCAACAAGGAAGTAGTCGGTTCCCACGCCATCTACAACATGACCAATACTGATCACACAGGCGTCGATCAACGCGCGAGCGTCCTGGTTCAAGTCGATAAGGGAGATTGGAAGCTGGTGGCGCAATAAGAGGCGCTCATGCTGCTTTTCCCGAATAGCAGTGCGTTGCGCTTCGTTACACACTGATTTCCCATTTTAAGGGTTTACCCGAACCGGCAAGGCAATCAAGCTCCCTACAATCGAAAGCTTTTCCTCACCCGCGGTAGAAAAAGCATGTCGATACTCAAGCATTGCAAATTGGGTTTACTGGCCGGCCTCATGGCGGCCTCCGGTCTGGCTATGGGGCAAGACACCATTAAAGTGGCCATGCTGGCTTCAATGACCGGTCCGTTTGCCGACTTCGGCCGGCAGATGGAAACCGGTGTCAAGGCGTTTCAGGCTCAGCATGGCGACACCGTCGCCGGAAAACGTGTCGAGGTCATCTTCAAGGACACCGGCGGAGCGAACCCCGACATTGCCAAGCGGCAAGCTCAAGAGCTGATCGTGCGCGAAAATATAGACATTCTGGCAGGATTCGATTTCACACCAAACGCTTTAGCCGTGGCCCCATTAGCATCGCGCGCCAAAGTACCCATGGTGGTCATGAATGCAGCGGGTGAAAAGCTCACCTCCCGGTCGCCCTACATGATACGGACAGCGTTTGAAATTGCCGACGTGGTCGCGCCCATTGCCAAGTGGTCGGTGGACGAAGGCGCAAAGACGGCCTACGTTCTTGTAGCCGACTACGCGCCCGGACGCGATGCAGAAAAAGCGTTTGTGCAAGCCTTTGAGGAAGCAGGTGGCAAGATCGTCGGTACCGTACATACCCCGATTGTGACGCAGGACTTTGCCCCCTATCTCATGCGTGTCCAGGATGCCAAGCCCGATGTCCTGTTTGCTTTCGTCAATGGCGGCGACGTCGCTCCCGCGTTAATCAGGGAATACAAGGTGCGCAACCTGGAGGCCGACGGCATCAAGTTAATCGGCACGGGCGACATCGTGGACGAGCCCATCATGAACGTGATAGGCGAGAACGGCATGGGCCTTGTGACGGTATACCCCTACTCCATGCATCACGAGTCACCCTTGAATAAAGAGTTTGTCACCGAGTACCGCCGTCTGCGCGGGCCCGATTCCCGCCCGGCCATTATGAGCGTCGGCGCCTACGACGGCATGGCGGCCATATACAAAGCCCTTGAGAAAACCAACGGCAATACAGACGGCCCCGGTCTGATGGAGGCATTCAAGGGTATGGAGCTTGAAAGTCCGCGCGGCCATATACGCATCGACCCCGAATCCCGGGACGTAGTGCAGGCGCAATACATCCGCCGCTTTGACAAAGTGAACGGCGAATATGCAAACGTGGAGTTCAAGACCTACGCGCCCGAGCCATGAAATCATTCAGCGACGAAGCAACATTGGCGTCGTTAAGCTGCGCTGATCTCTTCCAGGGCTACCAAAATAGAAGCTTTACGCCGGTTGAAGTGCTGGAAGATCTGCGCCGCCTCGTTCAAACCGATACGCGCAATATCAACGCGTTTATGCATGTCGATTGGGACGGGGCATTGCAGGAGGCGCAGCGCTCGGCTCAACGGCATCATGCCGGTAGACCGCTTAGCCGCCTGGACGGAGTGCCGGTTTCCGTCAAGGACCTGTCCGATGTAGCCGGCTGGCCGACGCACCGAGGCTCCCGTGCTTTAGCCGGCACCGCGCTCGCCTCGGATGATGCGCCCGCGGTTCAATTGTTGCGCGCCGCAGGCGCCCTGCTCTTTGCCAAGACGACGACGACCGAATTTGGCTGGACCATTGGCTCTTACAGCCCCCTGACTGGAACTACGCGCAATCCTGTCGATACCAATCGGACTGCGGGCGGCTCCAGCAGCGGAGCCGCAGCCCACGTTGCCGCCGGTTGGGGCCCTTTAGCGTTGGGGAGTGATGCCGGAGGCTCAGTGCGGATTCCCGCCTCGTATTGCGGCGTGGTCGGCTTCAAGCCCACCTATGGGTCCATACCTCTGCCGCCTGGCAGCGCGTTTTTTGATTTTGCTCACCTCGGTCCCATCGCACGCTTCGTAGCCGATTGCCAGGCTGCCATGTCGGTGTTGGCGGCGCAAGACACTCGTGATCCAGAGTCGCTATTCCCTCGGCTTGTGGCGGACCCGACAGTGGCTCCGCGCATTGGCTGGTGCTTGAACTTGGGCTCGCCGTCCCTCGTCACGCCGGAGACTGAAGCGGCGCTGAGTAAGGTACTCAAGCAGCTGGAAGACGCCGGATTCGCGGTGCAAAAAACGGACGTCGGTATAGAAGATACCGCCCCCTTTATGTGGGACATCTGGGCCGCTCGGGTCTTCGAGTCTTTCCACACGTGGCCCCAATCGAAGCGGGACGAGTTGGGATACGGCTTGCTCGCTTTATTTGAAGCGGGCGCGACCATGAAACCAGAGAAGCTGGCTGCGGCGCAAACCCATATGCGGACGCTGCGCCTCAAGCTGGCCGCGGCCTTCTCTCAGGTGGATATTTTATTGACGCCGGCCGCTCCGGGGCCCGCTCCCCTGATTGACGCAGCAAATGACGAGCGAGACGCCTCCAACTGGTTCTCGCGCAACGGCTACACCTTTCCATTCAACGTCACGGGCCAGCCCGCACTCAGTCTTCCCATGGCGCCGCCGGGGCAATTGCCGATCGGCTTGCAGATCGTCGGCCGCAAATACTCTGATGCACAGGTATTAAAACTAGGAGGGAAAGTGGAGTCTTTGCTATCCATGGGCGAATAAACAGTTCGGCGGCAACACGTCATCGGGACGGAAGAGTAGCGGCCGTTTTTAAGATGCCTTGGCTCGGCCTGCTTGCCGCCCGCCGACATGCCGGCATATCAGAAACAGCTTTCTCGGGCTTATGGTTTGCTGGCTGTCGGCATGACGCACACCGTTTGGACCATCGGACACTCCACCCGAACCCTCGAAGAATTCCTGGGGCTTCTACGCATCTATGACGTCGAGGCCATTGCCGACGTGCGTAGCCATCCCGGGTCCCGCAAGTACCCGCACTTTGGGCAGGACGCTTTAGCAGCCGCCTTGCGCGAGCAAGGATTTGTCTACGAGTGGTTCCAAGCCTTAGGGGGCCGCCGCCGAGCCCGTCCGGACTCGCCCAACGACGTATGGCGTAACGCTTCCTTTCGCGGCTACGCCGACTATATGGAAACGCCTGCCTTTCAAGACGCAGTGCGCGACTTACTGGACCACGCCAATCGTCGCCGTACGGCGTTGATGTGCGCAGAAGCGGTATGGTGGCGCTGCCATCGGTCGATGATTGCGGATCAACTATGCGTGCAGGGGGTGCAAGTGGTGCACATACTGGATGCGCAACATCAGACCGTGCACCCCATGACAGCACCGGCTCGGGTGGTGAACGGACAGCTTACTTATGGGCCATCGGGCCAGTGACTTAATAAGGGACGACCCGTCGGCCCATGTTCATTAGAACAGCCACGGCTCTTGCGCTTTACGCCCTTCTTCATATCGACGTATTGCCTCCGCGTCCGACAGGGTAATTCCGATCTCGTCCAGACCTTCCAGTAATCTGTGTTTCCGAGTCGGGTCAACGTCAAAAGAAAGGATGTCGCCGGCAGGCGTCCGCACGGTTTGCGAAGACAGATCGACGAACAAGCGATACCCGGGCGTGGCTTCAACTTCTTTAAACAGCCGGTCAACCAGGGCCGAATCCAGCTTTATGGGCAAAAGACCGTTTTTGAAGCAGTTGTCGTAGAAGATGTCGGCGAAGCTAGTGGCCACGATGGCACGAAACCCGTAATCCACCAAGGCCCAAGGCGCGTGCTCGCGGCTGGATCCGCAACCAAAATTCTGGCGAGACAGCAAAATCGTGGCCCCTTTATAGCGGGGCTGATTCAAAGAAAAATCCGGATTCTGCTGTCGGCTTTCAGGATCTTGACCCAATACCCCTTCGTCGAGAAATCGCATTTCGTCAAACAGATGCTTGCCAAAGCCCGTCCGCGCGATCGACTTGAGATATTGCTTGGGCACGATGGCGTCGGTATCGATATTGTCACGGTCCAAAGGCGCAACCAGACCGTCTAGAGATGTAAATGCTTCCATGCCTTCCTCGTCACACTCGGGTTACATCGACGAATCGGCCGGAGATCCCGGCAGCTGCCGCCATGGCTGGACTGACCAAATGCGTGCGCCCTCCGGCGCCTTGGCGGCCTTCAAAATTTCGATTCGAGGTGGATGCGCAGCGCTCGCCCTTGGCGAGGCGGTCGGCGTTCATTCCCAAACACATAGAGCAACCCGGCTCGCGCCATTCGAATCCCGCTTCGCGGAATATCTTGTCCAGACCCTCGGCTTCGGCCTGCTGCTTGACCAGCCCTGATCCGGGCACCACCAGCGCTTGCTTGATGTTGGGTGCAATGTGCTGGCCCTTTGCCACTGCGGCTGCAGCGCGCAGATCTTCGATGCGTGCGTTGGTACAGGACCCGATAAACACCTTGTCCAGGGCAATCTCGTCTATTGGCGTGCCGGGCTCCAGCCCCATATACGCGAGCGCCGTTTTCATATTGCTGCGTCGCACTGGATCGGTCTCTTGATCGGGGTCGGGAACACGGCCATCGACCGGCGCAACCATCTCCGGAGTCGTGCCCCATGTGACCATGGGACGCAAGACGGAAGCATCGATATCGACGACGCGCTCGAACTGAGCCCCCTCGTCACTTACCAAAGTGCGCCAGTACGCCTCTGCCTGATCCCATTGCTCACCCTTGGGAGCCATCGGCCGACCCTTGAGGTATTCGAGAGTCTTGTCGTCGACGGCGACGAGCCCCACCCTTGCTCCGGCCTCAATTGCCATATTACAGAGCGTCATGCGGCCTTCCATGGACAGCTCCTGGATGGCATCACCCCCAAACTCAACCGCAAAACCGATACCGCCAGCGGTACCGATCTGGCCAATGATGTTCAAGATGAGATCTTTAGCGCTCAGACGGTCGGGCAACTTGCCGTTGACTCGGACAAGCATCGGTTTCATTCGATGAATGGATAAGCACTGGGTTGCCAACACATGCTCGGCTTCGGATGCCCCGATTCCGAATGCCAGGGCGGCAAATGCGCCATGCGTGCTGGTGTGAGAGTCGCCTGCCACAATGGTCGTTCCCGGCAAGGTAAACCCTTGCTCCGGGCCAATAACATGAACAATGCCCTGACGCTTGTCATCGAGGCCAAATTCGGTAATGCCGAAGTCCGAGCAATTCTTGGAAAGCTGATCCACCTGGATGCGGGAAAGAGGGTCGCTAATTCCCTGTGCGCCTTGGGCGCGTTCGGTAGGAGTGGTGGGCACGTTGTGATCGGCAGTGGCCAGGACCGTATCCGGTCGCCAAGCCTTGCGGCCGGCAAGCCGCAGCCCCTCGAAAGACTGCGGGCTGGTCACATCGTGCACAAGCTGCCGGTCGATATACAGCAAGGATGGCCCCCCGGGTATCTCTTTGACCAGGTGCCGCTCCCAGAGCTTGTCGAAAAGCGTACGCGGAGTTTTCATAGCGATTCCGTTGCCCCGATTATTGGACTTTACCTGTGTTGCTTACGTTCGCGACAACGTCAAACTCAACGTTGTAGAGCTCTCCATTCTGCTGCTCCACCTTCCTTATGTAGGTGTTCTGCGTGAAGTCCCGCGATTCAGCATCAAGAGTGACGGGGCCCCGCGGGCTTTCGAAACTCTGGCCCTTCATGGCGGCAAGCAAGGCGTCTCCGTCTGCCTTACCGTCAGTTTTCCGCAAGGCGTTATAGATGACATGCATGCCATCGTAGGCGGCCACCCCGAAGAAGTTCGGTCGTTCTCCTTTAGTGACTTCTTTGAAGCGTTGCACAAAGCGTGTGTTGGCCTCAGACGGGTGAGCAGCGGAATAATAGTCAGACGACACGACGCCAAGCGTTTCTTGTCCGGCCTTGTTCAGATAATCGTCGTCCGTTACGGCGCCATGCGCAATGAGCTGAATGCCGGCTTTCTCGAGGCCGCGTGAGGCGTACTCTTTCAAGAAGGCCGCGCCGGGGCCGGATGGCAGCATCACATATAAGGCATCCGGCTTTAAATTCCGTACCCGTTGAAGAAAGGGCGCGAAATCCGGGTTCTCCATGGGCACACGGATTTGTTCGACGATCTCGCGGCCTGGTCCGCTATAAAACTCCTTGAACGCCTGCTCGGATTCGTACCCGGGCGCGTAGTCGGGGACCAGCGTCACGATACGGTTCATTCCGTTCTTGGCCGCCCATACGGCCGACCCCATCGTGATTTGTGCAATGGTTCCGCTGGTGCGTATTACGTAGGGTGATGCGTTTGTCGCCGCCAACGTTTGCGCAGCCATGATCATCATGGGTGTTTTGGTCTGCGTGGCCAGGGGCGCCACAGCCAGCGCCAGCGGCGTCAGACCAAAACCTGCCAAGACATCCACCTTCTCATTGACCAGCAATTCCTGTGCGCTTCGCTTGGCGTGTGCTGGCGCGCCGCCGTCGTCCTTGAGAATGATTTCGACCTTTCTGCCCGCGACTTCAGCGCCGTGCTCGGCCAGATACGTGCGCACCCCACCTTCTACCTGTCGGCCGGTGGAGGCAAAGGGCCCCGTCATGGGGAGGATGAGGCCGACTTTGAAGGCCGGCTCTGCCGCCGTGGCTCCGCCAGAGCCGAGGCCCGCTAGAACGACACCTAAGGCAAAGGTCGTGCAAAAGAATTTTCGATTCAGCATGGGGGTCTCCTCTCGTCCATATTGCTTTCACTGATGTGACCCTCTTGATGGGGACTGCCATCAGTCTTGACGATTGGCGCTGCCACCGCAATACAATGAATTCAATAGCTTGGATCGAAGATTTAAATAGCTGCTAGGCGGGCGGACCCTATGGCGAACCTTGATCTATACGATTTTCTGATACTGAAGGAGATTAGCCGTACGCGCAGCGTCACTGGCGCCGTGGAGCATGTCGGCCTCAGTCAACCTTCGATCAGCATGAGGCTAAGCCACCTGCGCCGTCACTTCGACGACCCTCTGTTTGTGAAGACCTCAGAAGGAATGTTGGCGACGCCCCGGCTTCAGGAGCTCATGCCAGAGCTCGAGCGTGCGATCAAGCTATTGACACCAAATGGCAGCGACTCCGCGCCTTTCGATCCAGCAACCTCCGACCGGACCTTTCGCATCTGCTTTTCCCACGTTGCCCAAATGGTCCTCTTCCCGCAACTTCTGTCGGTACTTGAGGACGAGGCACCCAACATAAAGATCCACTCCATGGATCTGGATTCGCAGACCGCCAAGCTGCTTGAAACAGGCGACGTGGACCTGGCAGTGGGGTTTGTATTGGAGTTCAACCGAGGCTTCTATCAGCAACGGCTTTTCACCGAACGCTATGCATGTATTGCGCGCAGCGGCCATCCGCGCATCCATGAACGGCTAACCGCTGAACAGCTGCTGGATGAAGAATTTGCGAGTCTGGTTGCCCCTATTACCGGCTACTCCTCGCTGGACAAGGCGCTGGAGGAAAACGGGGTTCAGCGCAAGATTAAAGTGCAAGTTCCCTCATTCTTAGGCTTGGGACAAGCCATCGCCACCACCGACCTCTTGGCCATAGTCCCTGCCCGCCTCGCTTACACATTGGCGGCCGAGGGTAGCGTCCAAGCCTTCGAGATGCCCGTGCCCTCACCTTCTTATGAAGTACGGCAGTTCTGGCATGAGCGCTTCCATCGAGAGCCAGGCAACACTTGGCTGCGCCAGATCATGTTCCGCTGTTTTGTTGACATGCCCGGCGCAGTACCGTCCGACGTCTCCCATTCGAATCCTTGATAGAAGTTATCAGCGCGCCTTTATTGACCGTGAAGCCGCCAAGCACGGATGATGTTCGCAAGAGCACCAAACGTTGTGCGTATCGCCCGTGGTGAGGGAACAGGGAGGCCAAAATGTCAACACAACCCGAAACACTACTTGTTGCTGGTGGGGGGCTGGGAGGGCTCACCGCCGCCGCTGCCTTAGGCCAGAGCGGACGGCGCGTCACCGTGCTGGAACAGGCTTCGGAAATTTCCGCCATCGGATATGGCATTCAGCTGGGGCCCAATGTCTTCCAGGTTTTCGAGCGCCTCGGCATAGCAGATGCGGTAAAAGCGGCCTCGGATTTTCCTTCAGCCTTAGTGATGCTTGACGCCGACAGCGGGAAAAGTTTGATGGAAGTTCCGTTGACCTCGGCGGACTATCGACGACGATTCCAGCACCCCTATGTCGTCATTCATCGTGCCGACATTCACCATATCTTGATGGCGGCATGTCAGAAACAAGCGGGAATCGACTTAGTTACTCACGCCTCGGTGGTGGCGCACGAAGATCTGGGCAACAGCGTCCGCGTGCAATGTTCTGATGGCCGCCATTTTGAGGGTGCCGCCCTGATTGCCGCTGATGGCCTTAAAAGCCGAACGCGGGAAGCCTTGATTCAGGATGGCGACCCAAAGTCCATTGGTTACGTCGCGCACCGCACCATCGTCGAGATGAAGCATGTTCCGTTCGACATCCCTCATCGAAACGACGTCGTGCTATGGGGCGGTCCCGGCTATCACGTCGTTCACTATCCTTTACGGGGCGGCACACTATTCAATATTGTGGCCGTGTTCAAAGACCCGGCGCCGTCTCATGGCGATCGCTACGTGACCCACGAGGAAGACGTTAAACACGTTTATGAAAACGCCCACCCCGTTCTTAAGCAGATACTTTCCATGATGAACCTGGAGCGTCGCTGGGTCATAGGCGACCGAGATCCAGTTCGCAAATGGAATCGCGGGCGGGTCACCTTACTGGGCGATGCGGCGCACGCCACCTTGCAGTCATACGCCCAAGGCGCC
>JAJUGB010000037.1 GCA_029268595.1 Alcaligenaceae bacterium
GGCCGGGCCAAACGCTTCCGGGGATGAGCTGCTCGCTGCGATGAAGGGCATGTCATGGATGAGTCCAAGGGGGCCCGTCAGGATCGATCCAGAAACACGAGACATAGTGCAAACTGTTTATATCCGCCGCGCAGAACAATTGGGAGGTGAGCTCTACAACGTGGAGTTCGACCGGGCAGAGAACGTCAAAGACCCCGGAGTTTAAAAGATACTCGTCTAGGAGCGGCGCAATTGCAAATAGCGAGCGCCATGGGCATCTCGAGGTATAGATTCATGCACAGAGGAAATTGCACATGACTGATTGGAGTATTTGGAGCTTTTGTTTCGCCATGGGTAAGCTCCCCTATGACTTTTTAAGTGGCTCGCCTGTTCACAGCAATCAAGGTAAGGTCGATGCCCCGATGCTGGTGACGCTGCTCCGCTCAACGGATGGCGAAAATGTGCTCGTAGATACAGGGTTTGAGGCGGCCAAGTCTATGACAGGTGCAGGGTTTGCGGAGTTTGTCCGCAGTGATTCGCTTTTGCAACGGTTCGGCTATCCGCCTGAGAGCATCGACAAAATTGTCCTAACCCATATGCATTTTGACCATGCCGGAAACTTTCACAACTTTCCGCGAGCGAAAGTGTATGTGCAGCGGTATGAGTACGAGGCGTGGAAAGCTGTCATCGAGCAGTACGATGTTTCTAAAGTCACCAAGGCGGACTGGGCATTTTCTTCGCTGAATCTAGACGACTTCAAAGCGCTGGAACGCGCCCTGGATGCGGGGCGGGCTCACCTTTTAGAGGGCGATACAGAAATTGCCCCGGGAGTCGTGTGCAGACTGGCAAAGGATACGCACACTTTTGGCAGTCAATGGGTAGACGTTTCAACTGCGCGGGGGAGTTTCGTCATTGCGGGCGATTGTTGCTATACCTTCGAGAACTTGAATCGGATGTGGCCGCCAGGCTACCTGCAAGGCAACCCATGGAATATGTTGAAAGAGTTCGACAGAATGAAAGGGGTTGCCGGTACTGACTTGGCGAGGCTGGTTCCGGGGCATGATATCGAGCTGTTTAACCGCTTTCCCGCAGGGCAGCATGAAGGGGTGCGGTTCGTAGAAGTCACACGTGCTGAGAGTCATGCTTCACTCTTGGAGCCCCCGGTGCTTCACAAAGCTTTCAACGATGCGGGCGTTCCTATTCAGGGGTGACGCGCATTCAGCGAGAGTGCGCCCGTACTGGGATCGCTGGGTATTTTCCCCGCTGGAATAAGTTGCGAGGATCGCTACACTGGGCAAGTAGTTCTCACAATAATCAACATAAGGAGGCTTCGGTGGCTCGAAAATTAATTAATCCGGCCAAGTTACATCCGGCGCCCGGTTTCAGTCATATCACCGTGGCAGAGCCGGGACGAGTCGCTTACGTGGCAGGCCAAGTGGCTTTAGCGGCGGACTTTTCCGTGGTGGGTGGTGACGACCTAGGAGCGCAGACCAAAGCGGCGATGCGCAATATCGGTGTGGCGCTACAAGAAATCAACGCCACCTGGAGCGACGTAGTTCGTAGAACCATTTACACCCTCCATCCCACGGAATACGAAGTCATCACCGCGGCGATTGAAGAAGTTCAAGGAAGCAACGAGCACCCGGCGCAGACGATTATTGGGGTTACCGGACTGGCGGTGCCTGGCTTGCTGATAGAAATTGAAGTGACAGTTCGCCTGCCGGAGTGACCCATGTCTGTTGGCGTAAGAGTGAACAGTGAATAGTGACTGTCTCGGCGGCCCCGTGAGGGCCGCTTTCTTTTGCGCCGTTCTTTCCAGTTGCCGTCGTTCGCACGTCGTTGGAGAACTCAAAGTATACGTGGACCTCCCCAAGCACAATACCTGTTTCTCGGCCTAAGGCGCTGACTTTCGTCTAAGGGTAAACGAGCATTAACTCTAGAATACGTGTTCTAGTAATATCTGGTCCTTCCTGCTGCGGGGCGCACTTTCACGACCGCGCGGCGGCAGCTAGACGAGCTGAATCACCTGTCCTTGCACTCTGTTTTCATGCAAGGCCTAGCACAAGCGAGAAACTCACATGGCAATCTGGACCGAAGAAAACACCAGCAAACGCATCAAAACCAAAAACTGGGATATTCACTATCACGAAGCCGGCGAGGGGCATCCACTTATCCTCGTGCACGGCGGCGGCCCGGGCGCTTCGGCCTGGAGCAACTTTCATCCCAACATCCCATACCTGGCCGAGCGCTTCCGTGTACTGGCGGTTGATCTGCCCGGTTGGGGCAAGTCCCAGCCGGTCATGTACGACCAGCGCGATAACAGCGGTGCATTGGCCGAGTTTATTGAGGCACTGGGGCTGGGCAAGGCGGCAGTGGTGGGTAACTCCATGGGCGGGTCCTCTTGCATGCGCCTGGCTTATGAGCGTCCCGACCTGGTAACGCATCTGGTCACCTTGGGCTCTTCGGCAGGTGTGCCGAGCATTTTCGACCCCACCGGTCTCAGCGAAGGCGTGAAGGCGCTGGAAGCAGCCTACTTCAATCCCGGTCCGGAGACGATGCGGAAATTCATTTCCACCATGGCCTTCGATACTCGCCACGTCACCGATGAATTCGTTGAGGAGCGTGTGCGCATCCTGTTGTCCCGCCCCGAGCATATCGAAGGTTGGAAGAGCGGTCATGGCAAGCCCATGGTGCGCATCGAGCAGGCCCGTTTGGCCGACATCAAGGCGCCTACGCTGCTCATTCACGGTCGGGACGACCGTACCGTTCCGTTCACTGCGGCGCTGCATCTGGTTCGTCACATCCCGGACGCCCGCATGTTGCTGGTCACGCGTTGCGGCCATTGGGTGCAGCTTGAGCACACCGACGAGTTCAACCGGTCCGTGGCTTCCTTCATTCTGGGGCACTAGCCACCCTGGCCGGATGCCAAAAATTTTTTACCGGTAGTTGAATACATACTCTAGATTTATGGTTCTCTAGGAAGGAAAGCCAGCACCATGATTACCTCACTTGCATACTTTGGCGCTACGTCTCCGTCTTACAAGGACTGGGAAGCGTTTGGACCAGAAGTGCTCGGCGCTCAGCTGGTTGAGCCGGGTCCGGACGGCGCTGTCCGACTGCGCTTTGACGAGGTGGCCTATCGCATGGCCATTCACCCAGGCGAGAAGAACGCCGTGGCGTATGTCGGTTGGGCAACCACGGGTGAACGCGATGTGCAGGACCTGGTGGAGCGTATCGAGGCCTACGGCTTGGCGGTCAACCGCGCGACGCCGGAAGAAGCGGCCGTGCGCAAGGTGATCGGGTATTACTGGTTTGTGGACCTGGCCGGAATCCGTCATGAGTTGGCTTGGGGCCAGATGCGTTCCCGCACGGCTTTTCTTCCCGGTCGGCCCATAAGCGGATTCCGCACTGGCGACCAGGGTCTGGGTCATGTGGTGTTTGCGGTGCCCGACCTGGAAAAGAGTGATCAGTTCTACAGGGATGTGATGGGCTTTCATCTGTCCGACACAGTGATCGATGGTCCCATTCATGCGCATTTCTACCATGTGAACGGTCGACACCACTCTTTGGCAGTGGCGCGAGCCCCCGGCGACAAGGCAGCCTTTCTCCATTTGATGCTGGAGCTGAATTCGCTGGAAGACGTCGGTACTGGCCTGGATCTGTGTGAAGAGAAGAAGGTGCCCATCACGCGCACGCTGGGCTGCCATACCAACGACAAGATGACGTCCTTTTACCTGCACTCGCCTTCCGCTTTTCGAATCGAGTACGGCTGGGGCGGTCTGGAAGTGGATGACCTGTGGATACCGCGCTACTACGACCGCACCAGTACCTGGGGCCACCGGCACCAGCACAACGAAATATCCCCGTTTCTTGAAATCGAAGCGGACAGCCAGGCACCTGCCACGGCGTCATAGCTCAACTGTTTAAGAAGAATTTATCCAAGGAGTTCATCATGCACGCTGTAGTGCAAGACCTGCAAACCCTGGCCGACGATGCGGCCCAGGAAGTCAACGAAAGCGAGGCTCGGGGCGCCATTACCGACAAAGCTGCTCAGATGCTGCGCGATGCCGGCATTGTCCGGATGTTGCAGCCCAAGGACTACGGCGGCGACGAAGCCCATCCCCGCGAGTTCTATCAAGTCATCATGGAACTCACGGCTCGCGCCCCTTCCATTGGTTGGGTAGCTGGTGTGGTTGGCGTCCACCCGTTCGAATTTGCTCAGACCGATCCAAGGCTACAAGAAGAAGTGTGGGGCGAGGATGTCGATACATGGATCGCGTCGCCTTACGCTTTCATTGGTCGGGCAAAGCGCGTGGAGGGCGGGTTCATATTGAACGGTCAGTGGCCGTTTTCTTCTGGTACGGACCACTGCAAGTGGGTGGTGTTGGGTGGGCTTGCCGAAAAAGAAGGTGGGCCGGAAGGTGAGTTCACCGAGCGCTTCCATTTCGTTTTGCCCCGCGCCGACTACGAGATTCTTCAAGACTCATGGCAAGTAATGGGCTTGGCCGGCACCGGAAGTAAAGACGTGGTCGTGAAGAACGCCTTCGTGCCCGATTATCGGACTCTTGAGGTAGAGCGCCTGAATTCCCGCTATTACGCCAGCAAATATCGTCCCGGCTCGGCCCTCTACCAAGTGCCGTTTGATTTGCTGTTTCCTGGTGCAATCGCGGCAGCCACGGTAGGGATCGCGGACGGCGTTGTGAGGCAATTTTCGGAGTACTCGCGAAACCGGGTTTCCCGCATGGGCATCAAGGCCACGCAGAACCCCTACCACATGGCTGCTTTGGGAGCCGCCATTGCCGACATTGACGCCGCGCGTTTGCAATTGCTAAGCGACATCACCGAAGCGTATGAAGTGGCGGCGCGTGGCGAGCGCGTGACAGCGGCGATGCAGGCGCGGGCACGAGTCCATCAAGTGCGCGCCGTCCATCGCGCCGCTGATGCGGCCTCGCGCGTATTCAAGAATGCGGGAGGCAACGCAAATCGTCTTTCCAATCCCATACAGCGCCAGTGGCGCGACCTGTCGGTGGCGCTGGGCCACGCCTGCAACGTCGAGGAACCGGTATACGCCGCCTTTGCCGGATCGCTGTACGGCATTCCCATCCCGCCGGGAGTGATTATCTAAAGCGCCGGCACACGACGCAAAACCAGAGTTTGACATGCAAAGTACGCAGATGCAGATTGATCACGACAGTTTTCGAGCCCTGCTCGGAAACTACCCCACGGGTGTGGCTGTCATCACCGGGCTTGATCCGCGAGGTGAGCCCCTTGGCATGGTGGTGGGCACATTTACTTCCGTGTCATTGAATCCTCCGCTGGTGGCGTTTTTGCCAATGAAGACCTCGCGGAGTTTTACCGCGCTGCGCGAGGCCTCGGACCGGTTTTGCGTCAATATTCTGGCCGCCGACCAGGAGGGCGTATGCCGCAAGCTGGCCGCGCCCGGCGAGCGCAAGTTCGATGCCGTGCCATGGCGCTTGAGTCCCGAAGGCAACCCCATCATCCAAGGCGTTGTTGGCTGGATTGACTGCGAATTTGCCAACATCGTGGATGGCGGGGACCACTACATAGTGTTGGGCGCCGTCAAGTCCATGGGACTGGAGCGCGATGCCTTGCCTCTCTTGTTTTTCCAGCGTGGCTACGGGCGCTTCTCACAGGGCCCTTTGTCGGCCGCGGACGAACGGCAGTTGTTGCGGTCGGTGCGGCTGGCCGAGGTCGCTCGTGAAGAGATCGAGGCGATAGCGGCCGAGCTGAGCGTCGGCTGCAGCGTTATAGCGCCTGCCGGCTCTGATGCGGTCTATGTGGCTGTGGCGGACTCATCGGCCTCGTCGCAAGGAAAAGATCGCCTGGGCGTCCGGGCTCCCATGGCGCCGCCATTGGGAGCGTTATTGGTCGACAGTCCCAACTCCATTTCGGAAGAGCTTTGGCTTGCGCGGCTCGGAAAGAACGCGGAGGCCGTCGAAAAGGCTCGTGAGCAATTGGCGCGCGTGCGCGAGAGGGGTTGGTCTATTTCCTTGATGGGCAGTCTCTCTCCGGCAGAACTGGAAGAGGCCATAGACACGTACTCTTGCCCGCAGCGCACCCCGGAACAGGAGCGTCGCTTTTTCTCAACCGTGCTGTCCATGTTCGATATGCACGAGCCGGCGGAGCTTAATGAGGGCGATCGATACGACGTCATGCATCTGTCTGTACCGGTGAAGCGCGCTGACGGGACGACGGCTCTGGTGATGCGCCTTAGCGAATTGCCGCCTCAAATGCAGGGAGCCGACATCAAGCGGATCCTGAGTCGATTGCAATCCGCTGCGGCGAACGTGGAGGTCTTGATACGTGGACATCTCGCAAATTCGTAGCTTCATTGCCGTAGCGGAGGCGGGCAGTTACATCAAGGCTTCTGACCTGCTCGATGTACCGCAGCCCACGCTCAGCCGCCAGGTGCGTGCGCTGGAAGTAGAATTGCGCGCTTGCCTGTTCCACCGCCATGGCCGCGGCGTCCGATTGACGGACAAGGGCAGCAAGTTTCTGGACTACGCGCGCTCGGTTGTGCATACGATGGACACCGCTATCTTGTCTGTGCGCGGCGATGGCGCCTCGTTTACCGGAAACTTGATTATCGGGCTGACCCCGAGCATAGGGCGCCAGTTGATTCCTACGCTGGCTCCTCGGCTGAAAGAAAAGTTTCCGTTGGCTGCCATTAAGTTGACCGAGGGGCTTTCGGGCGCGCTGTACGACAAGGTACTGACAGGGCAGTTGGACTTTGCGTTGGTGTTCAGCCCGGCCAGCTCGCCCAGCTTGAGCATCGAGCCGCTAGCCACCGAGCACCTGTATCTGATCGGGCCCGACACCGGGCCGGACACGACGAGCGACATCGAGCTGGGCCAGGTCGTCAAGCTGCCGCTGATCTTGCCTCATAGCAACCAGTGGACCAAGCCGGCCTTGGAGACGGCGGCCGCGCGCCTGGGCCTGCGTCTGCAGATCGATCTGGAAATCGACTCGACGGCTTCCGCAATCGAGATTGTGGCAGCCGGCGGAGGCTATTCCATTATGCCGGGCAGCTTGCGCAAGTCGAATACCTTGCCTCAGTTGTCCTGGCGCAAGATTGTCAGCCCCTCGCTAGAGCCGGTAATCAGCATGATTATGCCGACGCGCCTGCCTCGCAGCGAGCTGTCCAAGGCGGCTTCCCAGATAGCCAAAGAGGTGCTGCTGGATATGTATCAGTAATTGGCGTGCGGCGCAGGCGTCGCGCGCACCGACATTGACGAACGAACTCTCTCCCAGGTGAAGTATGACCCGCAAATTGAAAGCCGCCATTATTGGTAGCGGCAATATCGGCACAGACTTGATGATCAAGATTCTGCGCCACGGCAAACACATCGAGATGGCCGCCATGGTCGGCATCGACCCCGCCTCTGACGGCCTGGCCCGAGCCGCTCGCATGGGCGTGGCAACGACTCACGAAGGCGTTGAGGGTCTGGTCCGACTCCCCGGCTTTTCCGACATTGATTTCGTATTTGACGCTACCAGCGCTGGCGCGCATGTGAAGAACGACAAGTTCCTGCGTCAGCACAAGCCGGACATCCGGATGATAGACCTGACGCCTGCAGCGATAGGGCCGTCCTGCATACCGGTGGTGAACGGCGAGCAGCACCTGGACGCACTGAACTTGAACATGGTGACCTGCGGCGGTCAGGCCACTATCCCTATGGTGGCCGCTGTGTCGCAAGTGGCCAAAGTGCACTACGCAGAAATTGTCGCCTCCATAGCCAGCAAGAGCGCAGGCCCGGGCACGCGCGCCAATATTGATGAGTTCACTGAAACCACTTCTAAAGCCATTGAGTCGGTAGGGCGCGCGACGCAAGGCAAGGCCATTATTGTTCTGAACCCTGCAGAGCCGCCGCTCATCATGCGGGACACCGTTTACACCCTCAGCGACGTGGCGGACGAAGCACTGGTTGCTGAATCGGTGGAACGTATGGTTGCTGCGGTGCAGTCGTATGTCCCTGGCTACCGCCTCAAGCAGGCGGTGCAATTCGAGCGCATTTCGACGCCCATACGCATTCCTGGTGTAGGCGACGCCCTCACGGGTCTCAAGACTTCCATCTTCCTGGAAGTGGAAGGCGCGGCGCACTACCTTCCCGCCTACGCCGGGAACCTTGACATTATGACCAGCGCCGCCTTGCGCACGGCCGAGCATATCGCCCAGCGCGCACTTGCCACAGCTCAAGCCTGAGGAGAAACACGATGACCGCAAGTAAAAAGCTATACATCTCGGACGTGACGCTGCGCGACGGCAGTCACGCCATACGCCACCAGTACAGCATTGAGAACGTCAAGCAAATTGCCCAGGCCCTGGACGAAGCAGGTGTCGATTCCATTGAAGTCGCCCACGGCGACGGCTTGCAGGGTTCGAGCTTCAATTACGGGTTCGGAGCCCATACCGACCTGGAGTGGATAGAGGCAGTTGCAAGCGTGGTTAAGCGCGCGAAAATCGCCACCTTGCTGTTGCCGGGCATCGGGACTGTGCACGACCTGAAAGCCGCCTATGAAGCGGGCGTAAAGGTGGTGCGCGTGGCGACTCACTGCACTGAAGCCGACATTTCTAAGCAGCACATCGTGTATGCCCGTGAACTGGGTATGGAAGCCGTGGGCTTCTTGATGATGAGCCATATGACGACGCCGCAAGCCTTGGCGCAGCAGGCCAAGCTGATGGAAAGTTACGGCGCCACGTGCTGCTACGTGGTGGATTCGGGTGGCGCGCTGGGCATGCAAGACGTGCGCGACCGCTTCAAGGCCTTTAAAGACACCTTGAAGCCCGAGACCCAGACGGGCATGCACGCTCACCATAACCTCAGCCTGGGCGTAGCCAACTCCATTGTGGCTGTGGAAGAGGGCTGTGACCGGGTTGACGCCAGCCTGGCGGGCATGGGCGCAGGGGCCGGAAACGCCCCCTTGGAAGTGTTTATTGCGGCGGCCGACCGTTTGGGCTGGAACCACGGGACGGATCTCTACAAGCTGATGGACGCGGCGGACGACATCGTGCGCCCCTTGCAGGATCGTCCGGTACGCGTCGACAGGGAGACCCTTGCGCTCGGGTACGCCGGCGTCTACAGCTCTTTCCTGCGCCATTCGGAAGCCGCGGCAGACAAATACGGCCTGAAGGTCGTCGACATCTTGGTGGAGCTGGGCAAGCGTCGCATGGTGGGCGGCCAGGAAGACATGATCGTGGACGTGGCTCTGGATCTTCTTCGCGAGAAGGCCTCAGCCACAGCGAAATAAATGAATCAGGCGTCCCAGATACGCAAACTGCATAACTGGCTTGCGGTATTCTGGGTTGCCGATAATGAATACTAGGGCGAAACTTCTAGAAAACATATTCCAGAACTTAAACTGGACACATTTCGGACGGAGACAAACCGGTGCGCTTCGCGTCCTTGCACGCGCAGGAAAGCATTGTCAGGTTTTGATTCGCCGGCATGTATGCGTTTCACCCGAATGCTAAATCCTCATCGGATACGAATGTCATGACAAACTCTATTAGCGCAAATGATCGCGAGAAGCAGAAACGGCGGGCAATACTTGCCAGTTATGTCGGGACGACGCTTGAGTATTACGACTTCCTACTGTATGGCGTAGCTGCAGCGCTTGTATTTCCGAAGATCTTCTTCGTAACGCTAGACCCGTTGGCAGCGACGCTGTCGTCTTTCGCCACCTTTGCAGTGGGCTATTTTGCCCGTCCGCTGGGCGCCGTGGTATTCGGCCATTATGGCGATCGCATCGGGCGCAAAAACGTTCTCATCGTTACCCTCATTCTCATGGGTATGGCCAGTGTATTGATTGGCTTGCTGCCTACCTATGAGCAGGTGGGTATTGCTGCCCCCGTGCTACTCGTGCTCTTGCGCTTGCTGCAAGGGGTCGCCATTGGTGGAGAGTGGGGTGGCGCCACCTTGATGTCCATGGAGCATGCCAAGCCCAAGGGGCGCGGATTCGCCGTCAGTCTGGTCAGCGCGGGCGGGCCCACAGGCGCCGTGCTGGGCACCTTGGTCATGACGCCTTTCACCTTGCTGCCCAGCGAGCAGTTCCTTAGCTGGGGATGGCGAGTGCCCTTTCTTATCAGCGCCTTGCTGATGATTCTGGGCCTGGTCATTCGGCGCACTGTTCAGGAAACGCCCGAGTACGAGGCGGCACGCAAGGCCATGGCGGCCAAGGGCGGGCCCAAGTCCATCCCCTTGGTGACGGTGTTCCGCTACAACAAGGCGCAAGTGTTCTCTGGAGTGATGGGTGGATTGGCTCCGCTTTCTTTCGCTACCTTCGCCGCTGCCTTCCTGTTGAACTACTCGGTCGAAGTCGGCCACTCCCGGACCAGCGCACTCATTGCGCTGACCATTGCCAACTTCCTGAATATATTCACGCTTCCCTTGTTTGGTGCGGTGTCCGATCGTGTGGGCCGTCGGCCGATGATGATCACGGGCGCCTTGGCGGGCGTCGTGCTGATCTGGCCGATTTTCCTGCTGGTGCACACGACCAGCTTCATGGCCCTGGTTCTGGCAATGGTGCTGGCCATGCCGGTCATTCAGGCTCTCATGGGCGGCGTATTCAATACCTGGATCAGCGAAAAGTTCGCGGCCGATGTCCGCTATAGCGGTATTGCGCTGACCTTCCAGATTGCCTCGACCTTGGGCGCCGGCCTGTCCCCCTTGATTGCCACAAGCTTGCTGGCGGCATCGGGCAGCAACAGCCCCGAGTGGGTGGCCGTGTATTTCGGCGCCATATGCCTGATCAGCTGTATTGCTTATGCATTGGGCAACGAGCGGTTCGACAAGGAGTTGCCCGCCTATACGGTGCATGAGCAGAACACAGAAAAAAGAGACAGCGGCATACACAAGCAAATGGTTTAGGGTGCAGCAGCCCTGGGTCGCCCGGCTTCAGGGTCGGGCTGACCCACCTTTTTCACAATCCTTAATCCGGCCGGCTCTTTCGAGAGCGGGGCAGCTTGTCGCGCCTCTGCCGGCCCGGATTCAAGAGCTTTTTATTGTTTTAAGTAGGAGAAATCGTGCGGAGGACTATTCTTGCAGCCGCTCTTTTCATGGCCTTGCCCTGTACGGTGGCGGCGCAGTCGGTGACGTTGTATGGGGTGGCGGATGTACATATCAGCCACTTCCGGCACGATGATGGAAGCATTACCGGTATGGGATCGGGCGGCCTGGGCGGCTCACGGTTCGGCATGCGCGGCGAGGAGAAGTTGACTGACCGCCTGGACGCCATCTTCGTTCTTGAGGGTGGCTTCAACATCAACAACGGCACGTCGGCTCAAGGCGGCCGCTTGTTCGGGCGGCGTGCCTTCGTTGGCTTGCGAAGCAAAGATTACGGCACGCTGATCGCCGGCCGTCTTCAAGGTCTGGGTTATGAGTTCTCTGGCGCGTACGACCCGATGATGTTTGCGCCGGGTTCGGTCATCGGCTCCCTGACCGGCGAAAGCCGCCGGCCCTGGATGTACAACCCGCTCGCCGATCCCGCTCGTATGGACAACGCGGTCTTATACAAGACACCGAAGTTCAACGGGTTCCAGCTGGCGTATCAGCACGGCTTCCGAGCCGCCCCGAACGATGCGGCTCCGCGGAGCAAGAGCTACGATCTGGCTGCCATTACCTATGAAGAAGGTCCGGTCAGCCTGACTTACGCTTTCGGGCGCAGCACCGGCACGACCTATACCTCCGCGGCAACAATGAGCCAGACGGAACATGCATTCGGCGTGCGTTACGAGATTCCTTGGGCCACTTTGTTCGGCACCTACCAAATCCGGAAAACGGACGGTTATGGTGGTAAGGATACCGCCTGGCAAGTGGGCGCACGGGTACCGGTCAGTGAAGCGGGCCGGATCCATCTGGCCTATGGTCAGTCCACGAACGACACCCCTGTGACCACGGATGATACAGCCGATTGGGGCTTGCGCTCGTGGGCCGTTGGATACGTGCACAGCTTGTCCAAGCGCACCTCTCTCTATGCCTATTTCAAGCAGTTGGATAACCGAGGCAATGCCCGTCAAACCATATTCCCGCCCGGCGGCCTGCCGGCTCCAAGCCGTCTCGGCGACAAAGTCACCGCGGTCGGAATCGGTATGCAGCACCGCTTTTAAGCCTTTGTTTTCCGAGTCACTGTTATGAATAGCAATCAGGTTCAATCCAGGTATCGGGAAGGAGGACGCACACCGGCGCCGGTTGCTTCCACCTTCGGTACGCGCGGCCGTTTGGTTGCTTTGGCCGCGGGGCTCATGCTGCTTGGTGTCGCCGCCGCGCCAGCTGTGGCGCGCCCCGCTGACGCCGGCGCGTCTTCCATAGAGACGCCGGCGCCGCACGCCAAGGTCGTCCTGAACACGACCTTTCCTGAAGGCAGTGGTCCAGATCGTTTCATGGCCGCGCTTTCCACCGCCATGGCCCACACCAGCGGAGAAGAGCCCGATCGTGTCCGGGTTTCAGCAACGGATCTTGCGCAACTGATGGGCCGGCCGGGCCAGTTCTTTGTTCTGAGCAACCAGGAACTGTTCCCACCAGCTGGGCGCGCAGGCTTGGTGCCAGCCGAGGTCCAGCAAAGTCTGGAGCCCGTCGCCCCTGTCCTCGTGAATCCATTCTTTGTAGTGGTGTCGGCCAAAGGGCCGTACGCATCCATGGAGCAATTGCTCGAGCGGGCTCGGCAGCAGCCGGGAGCAGTCAGCTACGGATCGTGGGGGTCTTACAGCCCCGGCCGAACGTATGGCGCTGTGCTGGCCAAGGCCGCCCAGGCGCATATGGTTCACATCGCCTACCCCAACCTGAATGCTCTATATGACGCTTTGGCAGCGGGCGAAGTGGACTGGGCCCTTGGAACCGGAATCGGGCCGGCTGCGGCTGCCCATCGCGCCGGCAAGATTCGCTACCTGACCATTGCTGATTCTGACCGAGACGCTCAGATCAAGGCGCCCACCCTGAAGGAAATCGGACTGGATGGTGGTCTGCACTTTCGAGCATGGCTCGGCATATTCGCCAGCCCAGGGACGGACCCAGATTCGATCGCATCCATGCAAAAGCGGGTGTCTGCGGCCGGGGCCGAGACTGCACTGCGCCAGCGGTATCCCTCCGTGCCTGAACCAGGCGAGATGACGCCCGCATATTTGCGAGTGCTCATGGATCAAGAGCCGTCACCTGGACCTTGAACCGATCGGGTGTAGAAAAAATTTTATTGTTTAGGAGTTTTCATGCGCATTCTGTCAATTATTGTCGGCGCCATATTTGTCGCCTGGATTGCCAACGGGCTTCACTCGAATCCCCGTTGGACGTGGTCGCCGGGCGAAGGCGAGCTGCCCCGGGACGTCGTGGCCATGTATATGGACACCGCCTACAAGCAAGGCAAGCTGGATGAGGCCGCCGAGCTGTTCCTTACGCCCAAGACCCAGGACGAAGTGCCTGCAGACCGCATTCTTCCGGAAGGCAAGCCGTTTGAACCCCAGGTCAAGCGTGTGATTGCGGAAGGCTTTAACGTGGCCGTCCACTACACCGTTCAGTCTGAAGCAGGTGAGCCCGCCGAATATATCGAAATCTTCAACGTGCGCGGCGGGCGCATAACCTCGCGTGAGCGCATCGTTCGCCAACAGTCTGCAGAAGCAACGCAACTCAGCGGCTCCGCGCCGCAACTTGCAGCGGCTGCGCCCGCGACCGGCGAGTAGTCAGGTAGGAGAAACACATGAACGCATTGAAAGACTTGAAGTTTGACGGCCCTACTCTTGCACGGGCTTTTATCTCGTTTTTGCGCCTGTACCTGGGCGCGTGGATGATCGTCAGCGGCACCAGCTATTGGCTACATCAGCTGGGCTATCAGCCGATTTTCCCGCAGCCTTTCGGCAGCCTTCCTGATTCCAACAAGATGCTGATTACCTTCGTGGAAATTGGCTTGTTCGATCTGGTCAAGACCTTGGAAATCGTCGGCGGTCTGTTCCTGGTTTGCAATATTTTTGTGCCGCTGGGTCTGGTCATATTGTTTCCGATCAGCGGCATGGTCTTTTATAACGCGATCTTCCTCAATCATCGATACGACGGCCTCTTGAGCTTGACCTACATGGGCACCGCCTGCCTGTACATGAACGTGGTCCTGCTACTGGCCTATATCAAGTATTACCTGCCCATGCTGTCGCTCAACGCGCGAACCGGCAGTCTGTCAGATCTCAAGCGCGTGCCTGAAATTTTCAAATAATGCCCGTATTGCCAGGCGGCGAGTTGTGACTTGAGAACGTCCCTGTAAGGAGGTTTACCAGGGCGGGGACGTCTTTTTCTTTTACTACTTAGGAGGGTGGAGATGACCTCAGCGTCACCGTGGTATTACGTCATTCATTGGTTGCGACTTTATTTTGGCGCGCACTTATTGTTCTCGGGGGTGCGCTATGCGCTGACAGGCTATGTGCCGGAGATCCCCGGGATAGGGGGCGAGTGGGTGCAGGCCAACGCCAATATATACCTGTACCAGATGATCAAGTATCTGGAAATCCTCACGGGAGCCATGCTTCTGTTCAACCGGTTCCCTTTATTGGCCCTGATTCTGGAGTTTCCGGCGACGATCAATATTTTCTGGCTCAACACGTTTATTGTGGCTACGCCGCGGCAACTGTTTACCGGCCCACAAGAGTTGTTCTTGAACGGGGTATTGCTCCTGGCATACAGCGGCTGGATGTACGGTGCCCTCAAACCCAAACTCGAACCTCTTTGGGTCTGGGATGGAGCCAAGGCATATAAGCCGGCGGCGCTCGAGCGAGGGGCCCTGGATGCGCGCGATCAAGAGCTCGTTGCGATGTCTGAAAATGTGCGGAACCCCGACGCCCACGCCGTACTTTCGACTGGGAGGTAAGTTCATGAATCGGAATAAATGGATCGCCGTGGCTGTGTGCGTTGGTTTGACCGCTGCAGCCTACATTGGCTCGACGGGTCTCTTCTACACGGACTACCGACCAATACGAAACTACGACTTGGTGGCCTTCGCCGGCTCTTGGGCCGGGCTCATCTATATGTTGGTGCGCGACCGCAACAAGAAAGATCGATAACTTCGCCGAACAGGTTGGAGCGGCTTCAAGGAGCCGCTCCAAGGAGACAAGCATGACCATGAATCGCCGAAAATTTATAAAGCTATCGGCTCTTTTAGCTGCGGGATTGTCGGCCGGGCCGGCGTTGGCCCTGACCCGCGATGCAACTCAGAGCGCTTCTGGAGCCCCCTTACCGGCGCCCGACGCCATATACACCTTGGTGGATTTTTGCCTCAACACTCAATACCAGGCCTTGCCGGCAGAGGTAGCGGCGGTCACCAAAGCCCAGATTCTCGACACCATCGCGGTCGCGCTTCCTGCGCTTGACACCGATGGTATCGCGCAGTTGTACGCCCTTAGCAGGGAAACAGGAGGCAAGGCAGAAAGCTTTGTTCTCGGAACCAGCGTGCGACTCCCTGCTGAGAAGGCAGCGCGGCTCAATGCATCCATGGCGGCGGCTCTGGAGTTTGACGACACTTACGAGCCTTCGCTGCTGCATGCCTCGTGCGTCACCATACCCGTCGCGCTGGCCGTTTCGGACATGATGGGCGGTATAGATGGCGAGGAATTCATCGCTGCGGTGGCTACCGGCACGGACGTCGCCTGCCGCTTGTCGCGAGCCGGATCACCCGGCGTGTCACCGTTCATCGTCGGATGGGACCCTACACCCATGTACGGCTTCCTGGCCGCTGCCATGGTGGCGGCGCGGCTCATGGGCTTGAACCGGGACGAGACTGTGGCCGCCGTGGGGCTGGCCTATCACCAGCTGTCCGGAAACGCTCAAGCCAGCATTGACGGCACACATGCCAAGCGACTTGGCGCCGGGTTCGCCGGTTACGGCGGCATTATGTCGGCCCGACTGGCCGAGCGCGGGGTTTATGGGCCTTTCCATGTTCTGGACGGCGTTAAAGGGCTGTTCAAGCAATATCATGCAGGCAAGTATTCGGAAGAGGCGCTGTTGGGCAACCTGGGGGACGAGTTCGCGGGTGTCGATATCGCGCCCAAGCCATACCCGTCTTGCCGTGGCGGGCACGTCGCCGTGGATGGCATGCTCGATATAGTGACGCAGAACAACCTGGGCCCGGACGATATTGAGCAGGTCGTGGCGTATAGCCCGCCCGCCGAGTTGATGCTGCTGGGTCTGCCGCTCGAAAAGAAGCAGAACCCGCAAACGATCGTCGAGGCGCAATTCAGTAACCCATGGATGATTGCCGCTGCCATCCAGGACCGTGAAGTGGGTTTGCGGCACTTCACTCAAGAGGCTTTGAAACGGGAAGACCTCAAGGCACTGGCCCGGCGCGTTACCGTCGCCGAAGATAAGAGCCTGGTTCGTCCGGATGGCGGCCCTGGGTATGTACGCCTTGAGGTGCGAACGCGTGACAGGCGACAAATCTCCAGGCAGGTCAACTATGCCAAAGGCGATCCGAAGAACCCCATGACAGCGCAAGAGCTAGAAAAGAAGGTGTTCGAATGCACCGATGCGGCGGGCATGTCGCGCAAGCAAGCCCGTGAGGTCATGCAGCGCATTCTGCACCTCGAGGCGGAAAAAGACGTGTCGGGGGTGACAGCGGCGCTTGTCATCTGACCACAGCACGGGCGTCTCCGACTCGAAAACAATGGCCGTCTTCGATGACGGCCATACTTGTGAAATAATTGGTTGCAGAGAGGCGCCTTACCCGCATCCCGCCTGCCTCCAACGATGCAGCACACTATGGTCCTAAAAATGAACGAGCGAGCCCGCAAGCCGGGTGAACACAAAACCAGCGCAGCTGTTCGATCCCGTATCCTGGAGACCGCATTCCAGGTCATATCCCAGTATGGCTACAGCGGCACCACCATGGCGAAGGTGGCAAAGAACGCCGGCTTGCCCATTGGCAGCGTGTATTGGCACTTCGAAAGCAAAGATCTTTTGCTAACGGCCATGATAGAGGACAGCTTCCTCCGATGGCGCCAGGAAACTGCCGAACGCAACAAGCCGAAGGCAGGGGAGAGCTTCGAAACCCATGTGATGCGCATCTTTGGTTCCAAGGCCAACCCCAAATACTTTGCCGCCGATTTCTGGCGTCTGGGCGTCATTCTCAGTGTCGAGAAGTCGGTGCCGGAACAAACAGCGCGCGAACAGTTCTTGCACATTCGCGAGCTCCAACGAGAAGAGCTGACGTCTTGGTGGCGCAGCACTTTGCCAGAGGCCTTGCTGACTCACTCGCCCGAATTGCCTGCTCGGCTAAGCGGTTTTACTCTGGCGATGCAGGACGGTAACGCCATTGCTGGCGCTTCCGGCGAGTCGCTGGACGATTTCCAGAACATCCTGGCTTCCTGCCTGATTCATTTGGTCTCTGTGGCGCAGCAAAGCATGTCCCCCCCTGGCAAAAAGAAGGCGCGGGCCCAGAGGCCTGCCTCGAATCCCGCCTAAGCCGCTCGCCCCATGCGGCATGCAGAAACCGCATAACTGAATTCGAGAAAGTCGTCTTGTTGCATAGGTGACGATCGTTGAGAATGGTTTGCTAGATTCTCAACGGTAGTTCACATGGACAGACTCAAAGATAAAGTGGCCATCGTATTCGGCGCCGGGCCGAATATTGGTGGGACCATTGCTCATTTTCTGGCACGCGAAGGGGCACGCGTGTGCGTCATGGACATCAGCCAGGAGGCGGCCAACGAGACCGTCCAGTTTCTGCGCGATCGTGGGTTGGAAGGTTTTGCCCTCACCGGCAATGGCCGCAGTGACGAGGACGTCAAGAACGCGGTGGAGCAGACGGTGGCCCGATACGGCAGGCTGGATATTGCAGTCAACATGGCAGGTCGGGTGCACTGGAGCCACGTGCTGGATATGAAGCTGGACGACTGGCATGATTCAGTAGCCAGCTTCCCTACGGCAGGTCTGATCACGACCCAGCATTGTGCTCGTGCCATGATGAAAACTGGTGGCGGCAGCATTATTCACATTCTATCGACCGCCGCGCATTTCGGCGAGGCCGATGGCGCAGCGTACTGCGCAGCTAAAGCGGCCCTCCTGAGCTTTGCCCGTTCTTCAGCTCTTGATCTTGCGCATCTCAATATTCGCGTCAATACAGTCACCCCGTGCTCCATGGAGCATCAGCTCTGGAGCACGATGAAGGACGAGATGTTTGATCCGAACTGGAAGCAACCGGAGCGCACCGGTTTTTATTCCCGGCAGGAATACCTGGATCAAATGCCGCTGCGGCGCTTCCCAAAGGCATCTGACATCGCCTGGGCCACGGTTTTCCTGGCGTCGGACGAGTCCAGCTGCATGACTGGCGCCGACCTGGCCGTGGACGGCGGCTTGCGCCACAAGTACCCAACGTGGTCCCCTGGAAAACACTACCCCTTGGACGTGCGGGATTACGCACGCAGCATACAGCTGACCCGTTACGGAGAGCCTCAAGGGCCTCTGACTGATCATCTGGGCGAACCGGTTTAACGGCCCCGACAATCCTTTAGGAGATATTTATGAGTGCTATGGACAAGCACCGCGAGGAGCGCGCGCGCCAATTCCGTCGGTTGACCGAATGTGGTCCCGATTCCGATATGGGCAAATTGCTGCGCAAATTCTGGCAGCCGATTGAGCTTTCGGAGAACGTTGAACTGGACTCGGCCATCCCCGTGAAAGCCCTGGGCGAAGAGCTGACCTTGTACCGAGGCGCCAGTGGCAAGCTTCACCTGGTGGGCGGCCGCTGTGCCCACCGTCGCACCCTGCTGCACACAGGATGGGTCGTCGGCGAGGAAATCCGTTGTATTTACCATGGCTGGCAGTTTGATGCGACAGGCGCCTGTGTAAACCGCCCGGCAGAAAAAGACACGGGCATGCCCCGCACCAAGATCCCCGGATATCCGGTTCGCGAGTACCAGGGACTCGTGTTTGCCTATCTGGGCGAGGGCGAAGCGCCAGAATTCGACCTGCCGCGCAAGCCTCTGACAGAGCGCGAAGGCGTGGTCATCGCCAACGGCATGGAGCGATGGGACAACAACTGGTTCCAGCAAGTCGAAAACTCCATGGACGCAGTACACGTCAGCTTTGTCCACATGGCGTTGACAGTGGGTCCGTTTGGTAAAGCCGTCACCACCAGTATTCCCGAGCTGAGCTACGAGGAAACGTCTGCAGGCATTCGCCAGACTGCACGGCGCTCCGAAAACAACGTGCGCCAAAGTGACTGGACATTCCCTAACAACAACCACATCACTGTGCCCGGCCTGACCCCCGAAGATCCGTGGCTGGATGTCTTTGTGTGGATGTTGCCCAACGATGAACTCAACACGACGCGCTTCATGATCTACAGCTTGCCGCCAGAGGCCAGCGAAGCTTCGAAGATGCGCTTCCGTAGCTATTTCGCCAAGTACGGCAAGTATGACCCCGCTGCGCATCACGACGAGCTATTCCGTTCGCGCGTATGGAAGAACCCGGAAGATACCTTCGTTGGGCTGACCGCGGCGCAGGACTATCTGTCCATCCGCGGCCAGGAGCGCATTACCAAGCGCGAAGACGAAATGCTGGGCCGTTCGGATGCCGGCATTGTCATGTTGCGGCGTATTTTCTTCCGCGAACTGGATCTGATCCGTGAAGGACAGGAAGTCAAGCAGTGGAAGTCGCTTGAACAGCCGGTGGTTCTGCCCACCCAGCCTGGCGCTGAGGAAGAAGGCGAGAGCGTGAAGGCGCCCACCTCCATGGCTCAGACCTGACTTCAAGTCGCAACACCAAAGGCCCAGCAGTAGCAGGGCCTTTGGTCGCTTCATACCAATTTATTCGTTGTTTGCAAGATGCTTGACCTAATTCCTCACGAAGCCCTCCCAGAAGAACTGTTGATGTTCCGCGACTCCATCCGGCGTTTTGTGGACAAAGAGCTCATTCCCCTTGAGCACTCCCTGGGGCCGGACGGACTCCTAGAAGAAAGCACCGCCGAGGTGGTGCGCCAGCGGGCCCGGCAGGCGGGGCTCTGGTTGGTTGATGTCCCGGAAGAGATCGGCGGACAGGGCTTGTCCCTATTGGCCCTGGCAGTCTTCTGGGAAGAAGTAGGCCGCAGCACAGTTGCTTCGTGGGTCAGGCATCACGGGCTCTTCGGCCCGACAGTCGGGCCCATACTGTTGAAGCTCAAAGGCGAGCAGCGCGAAAACTACCTGCACCCGGTGGTCGAAGGCAAGAAGAAGTTTTGTTTTGCACAGACTGAGCCGGACGCCGGTTCCGACCCGTCGGCGATGCGCACTCGGGCGGTGAAGACCGACAACGGCTATCGCATCAACGGCGTAAAGCGCTTTATCACGCGCGCCGGCACCGCCGACTTTGCCCTTGTCATGGCAATCACCGACCCCGAAAAGGGCGCACGCGGCGGCACGTCTTGCTTCATCGTGGACATGGACACGCCGGGTGTCCGTCTGGCCAGTGCAGAGCGCACTCTCATGGGTGACCGGCCTTATGAAATCGCGTTTGAAGACGTTGAGGTGCCGTTCGAGAACTTGGTGGGCGAGGAGGGCGCAGGTTTCGCATTGGCGCAGGGGTACATCAACCACGGTCGGGTACGGCAAGGCGCCCACGCCTGCGGCGCTGCAGAGCGGTGCTTGGCACTGAGCGCCACCTATGCCAACCAGCGCAAGACCTTTGGTGAACGGTTGGCGGATCGCCAGGGCGTTCAATGGATCATCGCCGATGGTTTCACAGACGTGTATGCCACACGTCTCATGGTGTATGACGCTGCGCGCAAGGTGGACGCTGGTGTGGACGCCCGTCTTGAAACCTTCATGATCAAAACCTTCGGTGTGGAAATGGGCTTCAGAGTCGTGGACGCATGCATGCAATTGCATGGCGGCATGGGCCTGACCGAGGAC
>JAJUGB010000038.1 GCA_029268595.1 Alcaligenaceae bacterium
ATTTAAATGACGAGTTAATGCACGTGGTTCCCATACAGGCGGAGCATGTAGGCCAGCGCCAAAGCCGGGACTTACCCTTGGACACTCGCTTTTTAGCTACCTACAACCGTATTCGCGTCGAGTTTGTGGGCCACTATACAGAGATATGCGAGGATCCAGCACACAGTTCCCTTTGGGTGGATCTCAGCATGGATACCCGGGTCGAGCTGATACAGCATCCTATATCGATGGCAAACGAACTGGCCTTTTTTCCAGAGCCATTTTTCGACACCAACGATATGCGTGTGCAGCGGGTCGCCATGGTGTTCCCCGGTAGCCGGTCTCCGGCCGCACTTGAGGCGGGGGCGATATTGGCCTCTTATTTTGGGGCTCAAGCCAGGTGGCGTGAAGTAAGCTTTGCGGTTAGCTACGACACGCTTCCTGATGACCACGCTATAGTTTTCGCCACCAATGCGGCGCGTCCTGACATCCTTCGTGATTACCCTGCTGTGGACCGACCGGTAGTAGCAATGACTGCTCATCCGCAGAACCCGTCCAAAAAGCTACTGTTGATCCTCGGCAAGGACGCGAATGACTTAAAAATTGCGGTTACATCGTTGGCTCTGGGCAATCCTTTGCTGCGTGGCCAGTCGGTTCAAATCGACACTCCGCCTGTTCTTGCGCCTCGGGAACCCTACGATGCCCCAAATTGGGTACCTACCAATCGTCCTGTACGACTTTCGGAGCTCGTCGAATACCCTGGCCAGCTCGAGGTACAGGGCCTGAGACCGAATACGATCCGGGTGAACTTGAACCTTCCGCCCGACCTTTTCGTCTGGCGCAGCAACGGTATACCACTCAATCTTATTTACCGGTATACGCCCCCTATGTCGCGAGACGATTCACGCTTGGTGCTCACGCTCAACGACCGATTTCTCGCGAGCTACCGCTTGCCCCCGCACGACGAACGAAGCTCGCTTGCCCGCATGCGGTTGCAGGTGGCGGGTAACGATATAACCGACGTGGCCAAGCTGGTGGTCCCCGCTTTGCGCTTGGGCTCGCAGAATCAGCTCGGCATGGATTTTTCGTTTGCAACCACCGTGGGAAACTCCGAAGCGGGCACATGCCGGACCGTTCTGCCCGTGGACACTCGTGCGAGCATCGATGGCGATTCCGTGATCGATTTCACCGGCTATGAACACTATATCGAAATGCCAAACTTGCGGGTGTTCGCAAACAGCGGGTTTCCCTTCAGCAGAATGGCGGACCTAGCTGACACCCTCGTTGTCCTTCCTGACGATCCCGATCCGATTCACATCAGCACGCTGCTTCAAACCGTCGCCCTGATTGGCGCCCAAACTGGATACCCGGCATATCGCATACAAATTGTGCAGGGATGGAATTCGGACAGGGCCGACGCTGACATTCTGTGGATTGGGGAAACGCCTGACAGCTTTGTAGATCGTCAGGATACAAATTTGCTTTTACAACACACGTCAACAACCTTGAAGCGAGCTTTGCGCGTTCAGGGCCGAGATGAAGCGTCCATGACGCCACACCCACTTGATGCTCGGAGCCCAGGCATAGCAGGCACGGTCGATATACGGTCCGTGGCACCCATGGCAGCCATCGTAGGTATGGAATCTCCCTTTCAACCCAAGCGCAGCATGATTGGATTGCTAGGGTCCACTCCTGAAGATTTCCGGCTGCTTCAGGAGGCTTTACGAGATCCCGGCAAGCGCGACGCCATGTACGGTTCAGTAGCCATCGTTCGAACATCGGGCGTTGTCAGCGAGGTAACTGGACCCCACTATTTCGTCGGCAAGCTGCAGTGGTGGCAACGTCTATGGTTTCACCTATCTGACCAGCCCATCTTGTTGGCTTCCTTAGCAGCGCTTTGCGTCCTAATTTTGGCGGCTATTGTCTGGATGTCGCTCAAATGGATTGCCCGTCGACGTTTACAGGAATATGACTAAACAACGTTTTAAGGCCGTATTGGCGGCCGTACTGTTGACCTGCTCCTCGATGTCGGCTTGGGGCCAAGCGACCAACTCATGTATAGATGCCGATTGGCAACCATGGGTGCGAGCAAAGTCGAAGCTAATTACTGCGGAAGGTCGCGTCGTTGACGAGTCCGACCCTCGGCGCATAACCACTTCAGAAGGCCAAAGCTATGGCTTGTTCATGGCCCTAGTTCACAATGACGCCGCTCTCTTCCGCAAGTTGCTCCACTGGACCGAAATGCATCTTGCTGGCGGCGACCTGGGCAAGCAACTCCCGGCCTGGCTTTGGGGACGGGACGACGAGGGCAAATGGGGGGTGTTGGATTCAAACTCAGCCTCAGATTCCGACTTGTGGATTGCCTACTCGCTACTTGAGGCGGGGCGCCTTTGGAACGAAGTCGGTTACACCTTGTTGGCCAACGAGCTTTTATCGCACATGGCTAAATCTGAGGTGACAACATTGGACGACCTAGGTGTTGTCCTGTTGCCAGGCGAAAAAGGTTTCAGGCATGACGGCCGCACGCGTCTCAACCCCAGCTACTTGCCTCCTCAAGTTGCAAAGAGAATAGCGGAGCACGTAGGGAGACCGCCTTGGACCGACTTGGCAGATAATACGTCCGATTTTTTGCGTAGGACTTCCCCAATAGGAATTGCCCCTGACTGGATCACGTGGACCAACGGTCGATTTGAGGCCGCCAGCGACATGGAAAAGCAAGGTAGCTACGACGCCATACGTGTGTACCTATGGATCGGCATGTTGGATGACGGGGCAGAGGAAGCGCCAGCTTTAAAGACGCATTTTAGGGCTATCGAGCGCTACGTCGATGAGAGCGGTCGTGTGGCAGAACGCATTAATTGGATGACCGGCGAGGCAGATTCCCGGGCCTCCTACGGGTTTTCGGCCGCCCTACTTCCGCTGTTGCAGTCGTCCGCCAAGTACAAAAATCTATCGCAATATGTGCAGGAAGTCGGAGGGCAGGAGACGGGCTATTACAACACCATGCTCGCGCTCTTTGGCCTAGCGTGGGATCAGGAACGCTACCGATTCAGCGCAGACGGCAAGCTCCTCCCCTCATGGGGGGCGTGCCAGTGAGTGATTCTTGGGCGAGGTTGGGCCTAGCGCTGATCATCGGCACAATGTGTCACTCAACGCTCCATGCTAATGAGGCAACTGGGTCCGCCCGTACGCATCTGATAGAACGCATAAAGAGCGCTGAAACTCTGCATCGTGACGACCTCCTGGAAGATGCCGCCTCGCGATTGCTGCGCATTGACCCGGAGTCCCCCGAGGCGTTGTTGGCTCAGGTGTATCTTTCAGTGCGCCGAAATAGGATAAGCGAAGCCCGAGAGCTGTCTGAGAAGCTACAACAAAGAGCCCCCGACACGGACGCAGCGAAGAAAGCGGTTACTCTCGTGCGATTAGCGTCCCCCTCAGGACAAGACATCTTGGCACAGGCGCGGTTATATGCCGCGGTGGGTCGATTGAACGATGCTGTACGGACCTACGATGATGTTTTGCAGGGCGTATATCCGACGGCTGACCTTGCCCTCGAGTATTGGCAGCTGCGTGCTCGGATCCCCGCAGACCGAAGCATAGCGCTCGCACAATTGCACCGTACACTTCAGGGCTATCCCTATCACCCGGGCCTGTTGCTAGCTCTCGCCAACCATATGTTTTCCGAAGGACGCAGCGACCAAGCGCTGGCCTACCTGAATCGGCTTGGACAAATTCCGGGGCAGCAAGATACCGCTGCAGCGCGGGAGTACGAATATTTGGCCGAACTCCCCATCGATGTGAAGACAGCTGCAGCGCTGAATGATTTTGTGAAACGCTATGCAGGAACCGCGGCGGAAAAACATGCTCGGCAACTACTCGATGACCAGAGCCGGTTATTGAATGACCCAATATGGAGTGCTGGAAAGAAAGCTGTTGCAGCGATCGAACAGGGGTCTGGAAAAGAATCCATAGCAGCACTGAAGCGCGCCGTTGCCAAGTATGCCACTGACCCGCAATTCCTCGGCGCTTTGGGCTTGGCCTATCTTCGAGTGGGCAATCGTCCGGAGGCGCTTCGTTACTTCAGATTGGCGCGTGAACACGAGCCCAGAATCGATCAGGCATCACGATGGGTGAGCCTCATCGACTCCACGGAGTACTGGCTGCTGTTAGAGCAAGCCTCTGTTGCCACCAATTCAAAGGACTGGAATCGCGCACGATCGCTATACCTGCAAGCACAGCAGCGCTCAAGCAGAGACCTCCATGCGTTGATCGGCCTAGGAGACTCTTTTTTAGGTGAAGGTCAGCATTCAAGAGCCTGGGATTACTACCAACGAGCGCTTGTGTCATCCCCTTCAGACCCGGCCGCGCTAAGAGCAATCCAGAGGTACCTCACGGAACTGCCCCCCGAGCAAGCCCTATCTCAGCTGGATCGTCTACCGCGACGGGCTCAGACGCATCTTTCCCCGGTTCGCCGCCAAATAAACCTTCGTCGACTTCAGCTTCAGGCCGACGACGCAGAAGCGCGACAAGACTGGCACGCGGCCATCACGGCACTGAGGGCTGCGCAGGAGCTTGATCTTGCCGACCCCTGGCTGAGCTTCCGACTTGCCAACATGCTGCGGTATGCTGGGCAGGACGAGGCGGCTCTAACTGCATATTCAAAACATTTAAACGCCTCTCCTAACAGCGCCGTCAGCCTCTACGCCTACGCGCTATTGCTAGAGTCGCTGGACAGATGGAGCGAGGGGCGCGAAGTACTTCGGCGAGTCGACCGTTCGGAATGGACCCCGGACATGGTGGCGCTGCACGAGCGGCTCACCACCCGAATGCGGATAGAGTACGCGACACAGCTATTCGATGCTGGGAATACAGCAGCAGCCATAGACTATCTAGAGCAAGAACCCCAAAACACTAGTACCCGATTACAGATTGCGGACTGGGCCATGCAGATTGACGACCTGGAGAAGGCGTTAACCACCTATGAAGCTGTCCTGGACGTGGAGACGGACAACATCGAAGCTCAGTTAGGTGCACTGGAAGCGCAGCTGGGTCTAAATCGTCTTGCTCTTGTCCGGCGACAACTACATACATCCCCGCCCGTTCCAGTTAAGGCTGATATAGGCGCAAGACGACGACTGGCTCTACTATGGGCCGCTATAGGCGATAAGGACCGCGCCGAGCAAACATTCCTTGAGGCGGTTAGCGGCGTCAGTGAGCCCGAGCCTTTGCTTTTCAGAGATTACGCCCGGCTCATAAGCAAGTCCGAGCCAAATAAAGCCATAGAGCTATATGCCCGCGCCATGTCTGATGCCGGCATGCTGCCAGCCGGCGAGCCCCCCGAGAGTGCCGAAGAGCTCACTCATGCCATGCTTACTCCTGACCTTCCTGACGGCTGGTTGCGGCAGAGTATTAGAAGCGATGCGGCGGACTTATACGAGTCGAACAACCCGACGCTTGTCGTGAGCAACGACACCTGGGTGCGTAATGACGGTACTCCTGGCCTCTCGCGGCTGCAGGCAAACACGACGATTCTTCAGCTCGATTTTCCTATCCTGACCGGCAAGGGGTTTGTCCGCGCTGACCATTTCCGTATGGACGCGGGCAACTTCGACACTACAAATAACTCGAGCATTAACGAGCGATTTGGAACCTGTCTGTTTTCGGGTGTGGATGCGTCGGGAACCACCCAAGACCTACCAAGCTGCTCGAACGTACCGAGACAACGGGCCTCAGGCACCGCGTTCGCGCTGGGATGGGAAGGAGACGATTTCAGTTTCGACTTGGGCCGCACACCAAGCAGCTTCACGGTTTCTAATTGGACAGGAGGCGTCAGCGTACGCGGAAACGCCGCAAGTGTCGGCTGGGGGTTGACGCTGTCCCGCCGACCAATGTCTAACTCGCTATTATCTCTTGCGGGCGCCACCGACCCAAGAACCGGCATAAGCTGGGGCGGCGTGTTGGCTACCGGAGCAACTGCCAATTTTAGTTGGGACCAAGGCGAAGCGGATGGTGTATGGCTTAGTCTCGCACATCACAAACTCACCGGACGCAACGTCGCGGATAACAAGCGCACGCGAGTCATGGGTGGATATTACTATCGGCTCATTAACAAGCCCAATGAACTATTATCTCTGGGTGTCAACGCCATGCATTGGCGATACGACCGAGACTTAAGTAATTACACGCTAGGGCAAGGCGGGTATTACAGTCCTCAACGCTATTCGTCACTTTCTCTACCGCTCAGCTATTATCGACGCACGGAGAACTGGGCTGTCGCGTTGCAAGCATCGGTTTCCCGGTCCACTGCTAAAACATCCGACGAGCTCTACTATCCATCAACCGGGCTAATTGACGGCCCTTTAAACACCATAGCTGGACGCGGTGTCACTCCTGGAAGCGTTGCTGCGGCCAATATGAGTTCCGGGGGCACTAGTTCTGCCTGGGGCTATAGCTTGCGGGGCGCGGCCGAGCGGCGGCTGACCAGCCATTGGGTGGCAGGAGCGTCTATTGATATTCAACATGGGCAAGATTACGCGCCGAGCCGATTCATGTTCTACCTGCGTTACACCTTCCAGCCATGGAGAGGCGATCTTAAGTTACAACCGACGGGGTTGACTCCTTACGTGGACTTTGAATAAGCTCGTGGCCGCCTCACGCACCGCTAGGTACACCCTCACCACCCCCGTGCTCCTGCTCATGGCCTTGGCTTGCGGTCTGTGCGTGGGCGGCAATTACTTTAATCAGCCCTTGCTCCACTCCATCGCGCTGGACCTCGGAATCAGCGACGCGGCGGCAGCCTCGACTGTCACGGTGGCGCAAGTCGCTTATGGCTTGGGCTTGCTATTTATTGTTCCATTGGGCGATATGCTCGAGCGGCGCGGGCTGATTGTCTCGCTTATGACGCTTACCGCAGTGGGCCAGTTGTTTAGCGGCCTGGCCTTTAACCTCACCATGCTTCAAGTGGGGCTCGCGACGGCGGGGCTGTTCTCCACAGCTGCGCAGGTGCTTGTGCCCTTGGCTGCGGCGCTCACCGAACCCGAGCGCCGAGGGCGAGCCGTGGGGGTGGTGATGAGTGGTCTTCTTGTGGGGATTCTGGCCGCGCGCAGTGTCGCCGGCCTGCTTTCAGCAGCTGGCGGATGGAACACGGTGTATTTCGTGTCGGCAGTCATTATCTTTGGCGTCGCACTAACGCTTTGGCGCGTGTTGCCCACCACTCGCGCAACTCAGCCTCCCGGCTATCTGTCCATTTTGGCTTCACTTTTTGTGCTGCTGCGCCAGTATCCGCTATTGCGCAGCCGCAGCCTGTTAAGCGCACTTTCCTTCGCTTCGGTCAGTGTCCTGTTCACCACCATGGCATTGTTGTTGTCAGCGCCGCCCTTCAACATGAGCGATGTGGCGATTGGCCTGGTGGCGCTGGTAGGTGTCGTCGGAGCCTTTGTCGCTACCTGGTCGGGACGGTTGGCCGACCGGGGCAAGGGCCACACCATGCTCTGGGCGAGCGTCGTCCTTCTGGTTGCCAGTTGGGCATTGTTATGGCCAGGAGAAACCAGTCTGGCGTGGTTCATTGCCGGCATTCTTGTGGCTGATGCGGCGCTTCAGGGCATACACATTACCAACCAGACAGTGGTGTACGCCCTGGCACCCGAAGCACGTTCACGGATCAATGCGGTTTACATGACCAGCTACTTTATAGGCGGGGCTTCCGGCTCTGCCCTTGCCGCCATTGTCTGGCAATATGGCCGCTGGCCGCTTACTTGCGCGGTAGGCGCCCTGTTGGCCTTTCTAACCTTGTCGGTCCTCTGCCTGGAGCGAGCCCGGGGCTTGAAAAGCCAGTCGTGTTAAAACCACCAGTCAGTGAATGACGTAATAGAAGAAGGCACTAGCATATGGCGCGCGCCCAATGGGGATCGAAACTCGGGTTCATTCTGGCCGCCACCGGATCGGCCGTAGGGTTGGGCGCGATCTGGAAATTTCCCTACGTCACGGCACACCAGGGAGGCGGCGCTTTTCTGCTGCTTTTCACGGCGCTGACCCTGTTCATAGGCCTGGCGTTGTTGCGCGTGGAAATCGCCATAGGCCGAGCCGGTCAGTCTGACGCCTTTGGAAGCTACCGCAATCTTTCCCCCAACGGCTGGGCCATTGCGGGGCTGCTCGGTGTCTTGGCCAGTTGCACCATTTTGTCTTATTACAGCGTGGTTGGGGGCTGGACCATTGCCTATGCCTGGCAAACAGTCACCACCCCGTTAAGCCAAGACGCAAACCAGCTGCAGAAGGCATTTTCCTCTTTTTCTTCCGATGCATGGCGGCCGCTGTTCTTTCATGCCTTGTTCATGCTGGCCACCTTGGGAGGCGTCATCGGCGGCATACAGCGGGGTATCGAACGCCTGTCGAAGGTATTGATGCCCGCCCTGTTCATCATGATGTGCGTGCTCATTGTTCGGGGCCTGCTCTTACCTGGCTCCTGGGAAGGAGTGCGTGAGTTTCTTGCGCCGGATTTCGCTCAGTTGGACATGAGCGCATTCCTTACCGCCCTCGGGCTGTCGTTCTGGACCTTGTCCCTGGCGCTGGGCATTATGGTTACTTACGGGTCGTATCTGCCGGCTGACGAAAACGTCAATACGGCAGCCCGAGCCGTGGCGCTTCTTACGCTGCTAAGCTGCTTTCTTGGCGGACTCCTGGTGTTGCCACCAGCGGTAGCGCTCGGTCTGGATCAGGGGGCTGGGCCCGGGCTCACCTTCATCACCATGCCCATCGTATTTGCTCACCTGCCGTGGGGCAATGCCTTTGGCACGGTGTTCTTTCTGCTTTTGTTTGTGGCCGCCCTCACTTCGTCGATTTCCATGCTGGAAGTGGCTGTCGCTTTCCTCATCGAGCACACCGCATTGCAACGCCGTGGCGCGACCATAGTCATATCCGTCGTGCTGTTTGCCGTCGGAACTGTGGCGTCGCTTAGTTTGGGCTCTCGGCCGTCTTTACAGCCAGGTGGTCGGTCGGTATTTGACTGGCTGGATCTGACCGCGTCCAACGTCTTGCTGCCAGTAGGAGGGATGCTTACCGGCTTGTTTGGCGCCTGGATTGTCTGGCCGACACTCGTGCGCCAGCTTAACTGGGAAAACGCCAGCGCCGGTCAACTACTGGTGCGCCGTACGGTAATAGGCATCGTGGCGCCCCTGGCCATTGCCATCATTCTTTGGCACGGCGTGAATTAGAGCGCTTCAAGAGGCTTGCTCGCTTTGCCTGTCGCTGACCTGTTCTAACGGTGTTACGAGAGTGACGCTGCGTCGCGGCGGCGATAAGCCCTGCCCTCGTATTGCTTCGTCAATGGCGCCCAATACCGTGTCGCGACACTCCACGTCGTTGGAGAAACTCGGCACCCAGTACTTGATGGTGTAGGTCACTCCTTCGGGGTCGTATGAGGTCGCGAGCACGCGCGGATCTTCGCCCGTTTCTGCCCCGTAGGCAGCGCTGGCGGCCCTGGCGGCTTTCAATAACAGCGCCTTTCCGTCGGCGACCGAAATGTCATGCCCCAGCACTATGGCCAACGTCGCTCGATAATGCTTGCGAGGAGCACTGTAATTGGTCAGCATCAAGCGCGAGATCTTGCTGTTGGGCAAAATCATATAGGTATCGTTGGGAGTCAGTACCCGTGTGGTACGCCACCCTATTTCGACCACCCGCCCACTAGTAGTTTCATCGAACTCCACCCAATCGCCAATCCGAAACGGAGCCTCCAGGCCGATGGCTATGCCAGATAGGACGTCAGCCAGGACGTTGCGTATGGCGAAACCGAGCACGGCGATAATCAGGCCCGAACTGGCCAGTACGCCGCCGGTAGAGTGACCCAGGAGGATGGCGACTGCGGCCACTGTGGCCACGGTAAACGATAGGCCAGCTATCAAATCCCGCAACAGCTTGGGCCGCTTCCGCTTTCCTTTTCCTTTGCTCAAGAAAGCGGCGTCCGCCAGCCGTGTCACCAACCAGGCAACGGAGAAAGCCATGGCAATAGCGCTAAAGCGCGACATGGCCACGGGCTTGACCTCGGGGAAAAGCGCCTGAATCACGTAGGCGTGGAACAGATACAGAAGTATCGATATGACGCACGCCAGCATTGGCCACATGAGCCGAAGAAATCGCGTTCGCGTTTTCACTGGATTGCTTGGTGTATAAGTGGAGGGGCAGGCGGTGCAACTGCCGGACCGCCGGGCCTGGATCCGCGCCCCTATAGACGCGCTAATGCCCCGTTTTGTTGCGAAGAACAACCATTAAGAAGGAGCGCCCGGCCAATAAAAAAGGCCGTAGTGTGTACGACCCCGATGCAATGACTACAGATGTTTGGCGCGCCCGACAGGAATCGAACCTGTATCAAGAGCTTCGGAGACTCTCATTCTATCCATTGAACTACGGGCGCAAAGACAGCTATTGTAGCGCGTTTTCAGGTGTTGCTTAAGCGGTGAGCTGACAAGACCGCAGGTTTCAAGCACCGCGCGAATTCTGCATTTGCCCTACTCTGTCGGTATAATCAGATTCTTTATTATTTCACTGGCACTCAGCGCTTACGCCCTTCCCGTTTTACATTGCTGCACAAGGGGTAAAGGCCGAGCTCTTTTCCGCATACTGCTGGACTGGATTATGAATAACGTAGAAGACCAAGTCGAAAACACCGAAGGCCACGAGGGCTTCATAAAAACGCCTAAGCAGCTAATCGTAACGGTAATCCTGGCGTTCATCGTTCCGGTCGTCATCATTTTCCTGTTGATCAGCTTGGTCGTATCCAGCAATCAGCCGGGGGCAGGTTCCGACGCACAAACTCGCGAAGCCATTGCGCAGCGCATTAAACCCGTGGCCGATTTTGCTCTCGTGGACGCCAGCGCGCCCACCAGCGCGCGTACTGGCCAGCAAGTGTATGAGTCCACCTGTGCCGCCTGCCACAATGCAGGCGTAGCTGGCGCTCCTAAAATTGGCGATACCGCTGCCTGGGCGCCCCATATCAAAGAGGGCCTCGAAGAAATCTTCAACGTGGCATTGAACGGAAAAGGCGCAATGCCGGCCAAGGGTGGCAACCCCTCGCTTTCCGACCTCGAAGTCAAGAGGGCGGCTGTCTATCTGGCGAACCAGTCCGGTGCATCCTTTGAAGAGCCTGCCGAAGAAGAAGGTGCTGCCTCAGCAGAAGCACCGGCCGCACAAGCCGACGCTGCACCCACGGCAGCGGCTGGGGCACCTGCAAACGTAGCCGCTGCAGCCAGCTCGCCCGCGGCGCAAAGCGGTACACCGCCTGCTCAACAAGCAGCGGAACCCGCCCCTGCTGCGCCGGCTGCTCAGCAAGCTGATTCCGGTTCCGCTGCCGGTGCTACTGCCGCCGCTGCTCAGCAAGCCGCCGAAGGCGCCCAGCAGCAGGCCGCTGCCTCAGCCGGAGAAGCCATCGATCCTGCTGGCGAACAGCTCTATAAGTCGGTCTGCTTTGCCTGCCACGCTACCGGCGTAGCCGGCGCTCCCAAGGTGGGCGACAAAGCCGCGTGGGCTCCTCTTATTGCCGAGGGCCTGGAACACATGGTGGAAGTGGCCATTCACGGCAAGGGCGCCATGCCTCCACGAGGCGGCTCCCAGGCCAGCGACGCCGAAGTGCGCGCCGCAGTCCAGTACATGGTTCAAGCTTCCCAGTAACGCTGTCCTAGAAAAACGCGGTGTATAGCTACCGCAAATCAATAGCGCCGCAGCTCGTTTGAGCCGCGGCGCTATTTTTTTGAGCTTCGGGGCCGGTGCAGGTGTGCCACAGCTACCAAGCGGGGCTGCCCCAAGCCCGGCTGCCCCTAGTTCGAGTACCGCTGTAAGCGCGGGCGTCGGCGGGATACCCATCGCACCCCAAGGATGCTCTATGGTGCGGGTGCTTTCTGCGCCCTACGCCCGACGCTTGCAATACCCGAAATCTTACTTGGCCACCGTTGCGGGCTCAGTTCGCAAGGACAGCCCCAGTTGCACTCGGCGCTGCAGCCAGAGGCTTGCACGATAGCGGGGGTCGCCCGTTACACGGTGCATATTCCCCAATATATCGAGAATCAATGCTGCACCCAGTGAGTCGCCCATGCTTAACGGGCCACCCCTGGGGTAGCCCAAGCCCAGAGACACCGCTTTATCAATGTCTTCTGCGCTGGCAATGGTTTGCTGGGCTATGTCGCACGCCACGTTGACAATGGAAGCGACAATTCGCTGCCCGACAAAACCGGCCGAGTCGTCAATTACGGATACGGGGGTCCCATCGGAGGCAAAGAGCGCATGCGCCGCGTCGCGCCATGCCGGTTGTGTGGCGGGGGAGCACATAATGACCCGACGCTTGCCCTGATCCAATCCGAAGAACGTGTCCAGTGCCACAGTCCGCTCTCCATCGAGTTGGTATTCGGCAACCACAGAGGAAGTGTCCTCTCCGAAGGGCGTGACGACAATGAGGGCGTCTGCTGGGGCCGTGTCTGTTGCGATAACGCCCACACCCAAGTCCTTTAACAGCTTGGCTGCCCGTTTATGCCCAACCGGGTGATACGGTGCGAGCCACACTTTGAGGCCTTCGGGCAAAGCCGGAACAACGGGGGCTTCGGGCTCGACCTTCTTGCCGTCTTCGTATTTGTAGAAGCCTTCACCGACCTTGCGCCCAAGCAGCCCGCCTGCAAAACGCACCGCCGTGATTGGCGAGGGGCGGAACCGCGGCTCATCATAGAACTGTCGGTAGATGGACTCCATGACCGGGTGCGACACATCGAGAGCGGTTAGATCTAACAACTCGAACGGCCCCATGCGGAAGCCCGCCTGCTCGCGCATGATGGCATCCACCTGGTAAAACGGCGCCACGGATTCTTGTGCGAGTTTCAGACCCTCGATGTTCATGCCTCGACCGGCATGGTTGACGATAAAGCCCGGCATATCTTTGGCACGAACCGGGGTGTGCCCCATGGTGCGCGCCAATTCCATCAGCGCGTCGCCTACCTTAGGATTGGTGCGCAAGCCATCTATGACTTCCACCACTTTCATGAGTGGCACGGGATTGAAAAAGTGATATCCGGCAATGCGGTCGGGACGCTTGCACGGGGCAGCGATGGCCGTAATGGATAACGACGATGTGTTGGAGGCCAGGATGCAGTCGTCCTCGACGATATCCTCTAGCTTCTGAAATAGCTCGCGCTTGACCTCCAGCTTTTCGATTACTGCTTCAACCACCAACTGGGCGTCCGCCATTTGAGCAAGGTCGTTGCACGCCTGAACGTTGGCCAGCCAGGTTTGCACTGAATCAGCCGGCACCTTGCCTTTGTCGGCGAGTTTCTGCCAGATCTGCTGCAGCTGCTCGCGAGCGGCCGTCACCGCTTGCTCGTTCAGGTCAAATAGCCGCACAGTCAAACCCGCTTGGGCAGCAATCTGGGCGATACCTCGTCCCATGGCGCCGGCACCGACTATTCCCACGGTTTCAATCTTCTTCATGTTCTCCAGCTCCAACTTCAAATAAAGTGCATCGTACTCTTGGTTAAATTCGGCGTGCGTCAAGCCTTCTTGCTGAGCAAATCTTTCAACATACCCAATCGTTCCTTAGGACTCAAGGCCGCAGTCTCCGGTGACTCGGTTGGCTTGAGTTCGTCCAAGCCCATTTCTTCGATGAATCGGGAACGCTCGCGCACTACATCCTCGCGGGCGCGGCGGCGCTTCTTGCACCACGTCAGGTGCAAGGAACGTCTTGCGCGGGTAATGCCGACATACATGAGGCGTCGCTCTTCTTGTACACGTTGGGCTAGCACTTCGGCCGCGCATGCCGGATCCAGATCTTCGTCGTCGCGTCCCATGTGCGGGAGCAAGCCCTCTTCGACACCAGCAAGGAATACGTGCGGGTATTCGAGCCCCTTGGAGGCGTGCAAGGTGGACAGCTTGACCGCGTCCGGTTCCTCGTCGTCGGAACGCTCAAGCATAGTAACGAGAGCCACATGCTGCACCAGCTCGAACAAATTGAGGTCGCTTTCTTCGGCCTTGCGCTTCAACCATCCGACAAGCTCAAGCACATTCTGCCATCGAGTCTGTGCAGGGCGCTCTTCCAGCAAGTCGTATAAATAGCGCTCGTAGTCGATGGCGCGCAACAAATCGTCCAGAATGACACCGGCCGGCTCTGCTGTGTGCGATATTCCCTGAGCCGGGTTCCTACCCGCTCGCTGCTGCATACGCTGAATGAAAGCGCCAAAGGTCTGCAGCGGTTCCAGCTGCTTGGCGGCCAGGAGTTCGGTTTGGCCTATTTCAAACAGAGCAGCAAATAAGGACATCTGACGCTCAGCCGCGAACTGACCCAGCGTCTGCAGGGTTGCCCGGCCGATACCGCGGCGCGGTGTGGTAGCCGCGCGAATGAATGCAGGATCGTCATCGTCGTTGGCGATTAGCCGCAAATAGGCCAGCACGTCGCGAATTTCAGCCTTATCGAAAAAACTTTGGCCACCGGACACCGTGTAGGGGATACGCAAGTTGCGCAAGGCTTGCTCAAGCACCCGTGCTTGCTGATTGCTTCTATACAAGATGGCAAAATCGCGCCATTCGGCCTTGCGTTCGAATCGCTCTGCCGAGATTCGTATTGCGATGGACTCGGCTTCGATTTCCTCGCTGTCCATGGCCGTCACTTTAATTGGCTCTCCGACACCGAGGTCGGACCATAGCTTCTTGTCGAACAGGTTGGGATTTCGGCTGATGACCTGGTTGGCGGCTGTGAGGATACGCTGCACAGAGCGGTAATTCTGTTCAAGCTTGATGAGACGCAAATTAGGATAGTCCGTCGTCAGCTTGGACAGGTTCTGCACGGTAGCTCCCCGCCAGGCATAGATGGCCTGATCGTCGTCTCCCACCGCAGTGAACATAGCGCGCTGTCCTGTCAACATCTGCACGAGTCGATACTGGCATTCGTTCGTGTCTTGGTATTCGTCTACTAACAAGTACTGGACGCGCGCCTGCCATCGTTCGCGCACCGCGGCGTTGTGCTGTAACAGCCACGCAGGTAGCCGGATAAGGTCATCAAAATCGACGGACTGGTAAGCCTTCAGAGTTGCATCGTAATTACGGTAAATTTTTGCTGCTTCGGCTTGACTGGGTGTGGCGGCGACTTTCTCCGCATCGTCGGGACTGATCAAGGCGTTTTTCCACAACGAGATGCTTTGCTGCACGGCCTTCAGGCGCGCCTTATCTGTGGTGGCCAGCATATCTTGAATAATGGCCAGGGCATCAGACGCGTCGATAATGGAAAACTGCGGCTTCAAACCCACGAGTTGCGCTTCTTCGCGTAAAAACCTGACGCCCAGAGAATGGAAGGTGCTCACGGTGAGCCCTTTGGCTAGCCGCGAATCGACCAGGCCCTTTACCCGCTCACTCATTTCCTGCGCGGCTTTATTGGTAAAAGTCAGCGCTACAACATGGCGCCCCTGATAGCCGCACTCGCGGAGCAAATACGCAATCTTTTGCGTAATAACCCTTGTTTTACCGCTACCAGCGCCGGCCAGCACCAGGCATGGCCCATCGAGGTACAAGACCGCTTCGCGCTGGCGGGGATTAAGATCCGCTGGAACTGTACTTCCTACAGGATAAGGAACTGCATTCATGGACGGAACACTGGCCGGCGTGCAACACAAGGTGAAGCCCTCACCCTGGATTGCGGAATGATAGGGACCGTAGGCATTTCAAATTTCCATGGGATCGACTTCGAGCTGCCAACGCACCCGCGCCTCTCGGGCCAACTCGGGAAGGGCATGAACCCATTTGGATAAAAAGCCTTGCAGCGCGGGACGACTAACGCTTTCGATAAGCAACTGTGCGCGTTCGACATTGGCGACCCGCAATACCCGCAATGGGACGGGATCGTACAACGTGATTAGCGACGTGGTTGAAAACTCGCCTGCTCTCTGCTCGGGCAACGACCGCGCTGCTTGCAGAAACTTTGAAGCACTGGCTAGCTCACGAGCCTCGGCGGTTAACAGAGCCTGGTAAGTATAAGGCGGCAAGCCGATCGCTTCACGCTCATTGAGCGCATATTGGGCAAATCCGTCGTAGTCGTGACGCACTAAAGCTTGGTACACAGCCTGTTCCGGATAATCCGTCTGGATTAGCACTTCGGCGCCCTGGGTATGCCTTCCAGCCCGCCCTGACACCTGCATCAATTGGGCGAATAAACGTTCGGGGGCTCGAAAATCTTGAGCAAACAGCATGGCGTCGGCATTGAGTACGCCCACCAAGCCCAAGCGGCCGAAATCATGACCCTTGGCCACCATTTGAGTGCCTACAAGTATGTCGATTTCGCCTGCGTGGACTTGTGCAAAAAGCTGGGCGGCACTGCCTTTGAGTCGAGTGCTGTCCGCGTCAATGCGAGCGATGCGCGCGGTGGGAAACAGCTCGGCCAAATGCTCTTCGACGCGTTGAGTGCCCCGACCCATAGGGCGCATGTCTTGGTCGCCGCAGTCAGGGCAAGCATGTGGCACACGCGCTTGAAAACCACAATGATGACACTGCAGATTACTGCGACGGCCCCCCTGACGGTGCAATACGGTATAGGCCGTGCACCGAGGGCATTTGCTGACCCAACCGCAGGAAGAACACGTCAGCGCCGGCGCGTATCCGCGCCGGTTCAGGAAGACCAAGCTTTGCTCACCGGCCTGCAGGCGTTGCGTAATGGCCTCGAGTAACTGTGGAGAGAACCCTTGTTGCAGGGCGAGTCGCCTAGTATCGACCAAGCGCACGGCAGGCAACGCCACCTGGCGAGCCCTTTGCTCGAGACTGAGTTTTTTGTAGTGGCCCCGTTGAGCGTGATACCAACTCTCGAGCGAAGGAGTAGCCGACCCCAGCACCACCGGTATATCGAGATCGTGGGCGCGCCAAACCGCCAAATCACGAGCGGAATAACGTAAACCGTCTTGCTGTTTATAAGAAGAGTCGTGCTCTTCATCGACAACGATAAGTCCCAGGTTCGGAAGTGGGGCAAATACCGAAAGTCGTGTTCCTAACAAGATAGCGGCCCGGCCGTGCTGTGCGTTAAGCCAGGCACGAAGCCGTTCGCTGTCGCTTAGCCCGCTGTGCATCACCGCAATTGCCTCTGGCGCGACCACTGCGGCCAGACGGGCTCGTATCGACTGCTCTAGCTGAGGCGTAAGGTTGATTTCGGGCACCAGAAACAGTACCTGCTTCCCACGCGCCATGCACTGCTGGGCGGCGTGGAGGTAGACCTCGGTTTTACCGCTGCCAGTTACGCCATGGAGCAAGAAAACCTTGAAGCCTTGCGTCTGCGCGATGGTATTGGCTGCCTCTGCCTGCTGCTCATTAAGCTGCAAGGCCGGCGCAGGCTCTACTTGTGCTAAAGCCGGCGCCTTGCGCCGCGCGAGGCGTTCCACCGGCCCGCCGGCCGAGCGCTTGCCCTGATAGGCGCTGATCTTACGAAGGGGGGCTGGCAAAGCAGGCAGTATCACTTCGCCCAGTGGCCGTTGGTAGTACTGTGCGGCAAAACGCGCCAGGCGTAACCAGTGGCCCGAAAACGGTGGCAAGTCGTCTAGCACGGCCTCGACTGGCTTGATGTATGCCTCATCGATGCTGGGTTGTTCTGGTGCGCCCACCACCACGCCCACGAGCTTGCGCCGGCCAAATGGCACGATGACTCGCAGCCCGATCGGGACGGGCTCGCTTGACGAGTATTCGAAGGGGCCGTTTACTGGAACATCGACGGCCACCGATAACCAGTAGGTCCGCACCTTCGCTGGTAGGACCGGACTCGCTGCAGGATGGGTCTCGACACGCTCGATGTTCATACTTAAAGTGGACTGTTAACTAAAGCCTGCAACCTCAAAGCACATAGACGCTTATTTTTGCAGCTGACCGGCCTGTGGATAACTTTGGGGAAAATCACGACAACAACTGTGAAGAAGTCAACAGGATTTGGCCCCGCGCCACTACAAAATAACCAATGGGGCATCCAAATTCCCCAAACAATCAATTAGTTAGCCACATGTCGGAACTTGTAACATAAGGTGAACGACCGTGCTGCGCCGCACTATACGATTGTGCACAACGGCAAGCAGCTTGCGTCGACTGGGTCTGTTGCCGACCAAGCTGAGCTAGTAGCCTTCCCATGGCGACGATATCTTGGGCGGACGCTTCACCGCTTTGATTGGCTTCAAGGGGCGTACTCCTTATAGCCAACGGGCGCCCCATGCCAGCGTTGTAGAAGCGCCAGCGTGTTGCGCACTACCCGATGTGCTTCTAGTGTTTGCTTCGGCTGTAGCTGTGAACTTCGTCGGCGAGAATGGCAACTGCTTCCGGCGGCGTGAACCGCGAAATTCCATGACCAAGGTTGAACACGTGTCCGCCATTACCGACCGGCCCGAAATCGTCAATAACCTTACGCGTTTGCTGGCGGATGGCCGCCTCGCCTCCAAAGAGCACCATAGGGTCGAGATTGCCTTGCAATGCGACCTTGTCGGCGACGCGCCGACGCGCCTGACTTAGGTTGGCTGTCCAATCAAGGCCGACGGCATCGCAGCCGGTGTCGGCGATGTCCTCAAGCCAGGCGGCGCCGCCTTTGGTGAACACAATGACGGGAACCGCCGCACCATGAGACTGCCGGTTCAGGCCTTCCACCACTTTACGCGTGTAGGCCAGAGAGAACTCTTGGAAGGCTCCATCGGCCAGAACGCCGCCCCAACTGTCGAATATCATTACTGCTTGCGCGCCTGCCGCGATTTGCGCATTGAGGTACTGAATGGTGGCCTGCGCGTTTACCTCGAGAATACGGTGAAGCAGGTCGGGACGCGAATAGAGCATGGTCTTGATAAGACGATAATCGTCCGAGCCCCGACCTTCGATCATGTAACAGCCCACCGTAAATGGGCTACCCGCAAAGCCAATGAGCGGCACTTTTCCGCCCAACTCTTTGCGGATCAGGGTGACCGCATCAAACACATACTGCAATTTGCCCATGTCGGGCACTTGCAATTTTGCGACATCCTGTTCTGTCCGCACGGGGTGCGCAAACTGGGGCCCCTCGCCCGCTACAAAATCCAGCCCCAAGCCCATCGCATGGGGAATGGTGAGGATGTCTGAGAACAGAATGGCGGCATCAAGGTCGAAGCGCCGCAGCGGCTGCAAAGTGACTTCACAGGCGTATTCGGGGTTTTGCGCCAGCCCGAGAAACGAACCGGCCTGGGCTCGTGTCTGGTTGTATTCGGGCAAGTAACGGCCGGCCTGCCGCATTAACCAGAGCGGGGTATAGGGAACCGGCTGACGCATGAGCGCGCGCAGAAAGACATCGTTTTGCAGGGCTGGAAATGACACGGCTATCCTTCAATAAAAACAGGCTAGATTTTACCCGCCTGACCTGGGTTTAGGGACCTGGAGTCCAAGTGATGGGCAGCGGAGACCCGGTAGGGGGCAGCGTCGATATCGTATTTGCGCATAAGCGCCCAAAACGCACGCCGATGCTTTTGAGCGGCCCTGGCCGCCATAGCGATATTGCCGGCGTGGCGCCCCAGGGCTGCCCGAATATAGGCGGTTTCGAATCGTTCGATAACCTGACTTTTGGCAGCCTTGAATGACTCGTGGCTGTTTGCACATCGAGACGCCGAGGCCGCAGCAAAAGCATCCAGCTCGCGGCCGGTACGCTCGAGTATGTTGGAGCACAGGGCCGCTTCGGAGCCTCTGTATGGTTCCGGCTCGTACTCGGAACCGGTTTCTGATAGTGGCATAACGGCTGAGGGCGACGGATCGTGCGGATCCGGCGCGGGGTACCGACGCGTATCTAGCCATCGTTCAATACGCATCCGCAGTTCTTCCAAACACAAGGGTTCTCGGACAAAGTCCGCCATGCCAAGAGCGTACAGGTCGTTCAAGGCGCGAGCCCGCAAGCCCAACACGAGGCCGAATATAGGCGTATGCATGGCCCCCCGCGCATGCAGCAGCGTAGTGCGCGCCCACGCTAGATTCTGCTCTGACAATGCCAGCAAGCAGACATCGAAGCGGCGCAGCGGCATAGCCCACTGGCTAAGCACTGGCGCACTGAGCGGATCGGCAGCATCTATATGAGCGACAGGCTGCGCAATGTGCAGCCTTCCGCCCACATGCGTGCCTACGTACTGCTTGGTCCAGGACTGACTACACAGAGTGCTAAACAATGCACAATCCAGGCGTTCCCTCATGGGTGCTCTCCTTGGAAATCGTGATAGACGCGACGGGTACTGGAACAGCTTACCGGCGTGCCCCCTCACGGCCAATTCGGACTAGCTTCAAGTCGGGAACTACCTAAAAAAAAACGGCCCGCAGGCCGTTCTTTTTTGTTGCGAAGCTTAGCGCCGGCGCATTTGGCTAAGCTTGCGCGCTGCGGCTGCTTGCGCAGCCAGCATGGCGAGCTCGGCCTCTACCACGGCGATGTCGGCTTTGTCCTTGGCGTTGCGCAAGGCCTCTTCGGCGCGCTGGCGCGCCTCGAGGGCCTTCGCTTCGTCGAGGTCTTCAGCCCGGATAGCGGTATCAGACAGCACCGTCACACCACCTGGCTGGACTTCAAGAATGCCACCCGCAACGAAAATGCCTACTTCTCCGCCATCGGCCAGCTCGATACGCACCGTGCCAGGACGAATCCGGGAAATAAGAGGTGTATGACCGGGCAATATGCCCAGTTCACCCGTTTCGCCAGGCAGAGCCACGAATTTCGCCTCACCGGAGAAAATCGACTCTTCTGCGCTGACGACGTCAACATGCAAGTTGGCCATAGGGTTTCCCTTTTACAGTGACTTGGCTTTCTCGAAGGCTTCGTCGATGGAACCAACCATGTAGAAAGCCTGCTCGGGCAGATG
>JAJUGB010000039.1 GCA_029268595.1 Alcaligenaceae bacterium
AGCGGAGCCACTGCGGCAGTGATCTTCGGCGAGGACGAGTTGAAAAACAACACGGCAAGCGTAAAGTGGCTGCGCGCAGCAGAGGCGGATGGCGCAGGCCAACAGGAAGCGGTTCCTCTCGATAACTTGGTTCATCACCTCAAACAGAAGGTTTGACGCATGGCATACGATTTAGAAGAACAGGAGAAACTGGACGCGCTGCGTGCATGGTGGGAGCGCTATGGCACATTGTGCGTCGTGGCGGTGTTTGTCGTGGTGGCCGCTATAGCGGGCTGGCGCGGCTGGCAGTGGTACCTTGGTAATCAGGCCTCGCAGGCCATGGGCTATTTCGAGGCGCTCGAACAAGCAGCGAATACGGCCGACGAGGATGCCGTCTCTCGTATCAAGGCTGCTAGTTCCACGTTGCGTGACGATTATCCCGATTCCGGCTATACCTCGCGAGGCTTGCTCATTGCTGCAGAGGCGCTCAAGAATCAAGGAGAGGTCGACGCCGCACGTGCTCAACTCGAGTGGCTGGCCGCACACAGCAGCGACCCCGCCATAGTTCCCTTGGCCCGCTTGCGTCTGGCGGGAATTTTTCTTGAACAGCAACAGTACGATCAAGCGTTGGCCCAATTGCAGTCTGCGCCGCCCGAGTACGCTGGCTTGTACGCCGACAGGCGAGGAGACATCCTTGCTGCGCAAGGCAAGCACACCGAGGCAAAGGCCGAGTGGGAAGCGGCAGTCAACACCCTGGCGGGCGATCCCCTTGCCCAAATCGTTCAACTCAAACTTGACGCGCTCGGCGGAGCATAATCCATGGCAACCTTAAGCAAACGTCGCTTTCTTCGCGGCAGCCTATTGGCACTTAGTCTGGCCGGTCTGGGCGGCTGCTCCATGTTTTCGTCCGGTCCTGCCAGACACGAGCCGGCGGCGCTAACGGAGTATCCCGCCGGGATTTCCGCCGCATCGTCCTGGAATGTCTCGATTGGTTCCGGATCAGGAGTCGGTTTTGCGCCCACTGTTGTCGGAGACGCGGTGTACGCCGCAGCGCCCAATGGTGGAGTGGCCAAGGTAGATCTGGCCACCGGATCCGTGCAGTGGCAGACAAGCGCCGGCCGGGCCTTGTCGGCCGGGGCGGGATCCGACGGCCAGACCACCGTGGTGGCTGCACCTGATGGCACTCTAATCGCCTATGACGATCAGGGCCAGGAAAAATGGACGGCTAAAGCCACTAGTCAAGTGGATATCCCTCCTGTGGTGGGCGGTGGTATTGTTGCCGTGCGCAGCAGCGATTACCGCATCCAGGCATTCAATGCCGCGACCGGAGAGGCGTTATGGAACGTTCAGCGTCCGGGACCGGCCCTGGCGCTCAAGACCACCATGCGACTGCTGATAATTGAAGGCCTGGTAATCTCGGGGCTTCCTAACGGCAAGCTTATCGCCATCGCGGCGGACAGCGGCGCCGTCCAATGGGAAGGCACGGTCAGCGTTTCCCGCGGCGCCACAGATCTCGAGCGCATCAGCGACGTGGTCGGACTACCGCAGACCCAGGGTCCCTACCTGTGCGGCGCAGCCTATCAAGGCAATATCGTATGTTTCGACGTGTCGCAAGGAGGGCGGCCGGCCTGGGAGCAACCTTTCTCGACGGCTACGGGCCTGGGTAGCGATGCGCAGCAGGTATACGCAGCCAACCACCGTGACGTGGTGCACGCATTCCGGCTAGTGGACGGACAAGAGACATGGACGCAGGCCGCCCTGCGCAATCGTCGGCTTACCAGTCCTGCCGTCCTTCCCCAAGCGCTGGCCTTTGGAGACTTCCAGGGCTACGTTCATTTCCTGTCACGCACGGACGGTCAGCTGTTGGGTCGGGTTCAAGTCAGCGGCGGCGCCATCGTGTCGCCACCGATTGGCACGCCCCGAGGTGTCGTCGTCCAGACAGGTAACGGCAACCTTGTTTTAATTGGTGTCAACTGAAATGACCTCTTTTAAACCGGTCATCGCGCTGGTCGGACGCGCCAACGTTGGCAAATCCACGCTGTTCAACCGGCTGACGCGATCGCGCGCGGCCCTGGTCGCGAATTTTCCCGGCCTTACGCGTGATCGGCACTATGGAGAGGGGCGGATGGGTAATCGGCCGTTCCTGGTAGTGGATACCGGAGGATTCGAGCCCGTAGCCAAGACTGGCATCGTGCGCGAAATGGCCAGGCAGACCGAGCAAGCCATGGCCGAAGCGGATGTGGTGATTTTTCTGGTGGACGCACGGGCCGGCATTAACGCCCACGATCACGAAATAGCCTCGCTGTTACGCCGGTCCGGACAACCTTATTTATTGGCGGTCAACAAGGCCGAAGGGATGAGGCACGGAGCGGCCGTCACAGAATTCCATGAACTGGGCTTGGGCGAGCCGCATGCCATTTCCGCTTCTCACGGCGATGGGGTTGCCGATTTACTCGACAAAGCGCTCGACATGATTTCAGTCGTCGACACATCGCCTCCCGAGGACGAGGAGTCGTGGTCCGAGCCGCTTGATTTCGACCCGGAGGCGCTCAGCGCGATGCCGGACGACGCAGACGCAGAAGCAGCCACGGAAGACCCAAGTGCGCAGGCCGCTGCGGCTATTCAGCACCGTATCAAGCTAGCCGTCGTGGGTCGCCCCAATGTCGGTAAATCTACACTGATCAACGCCTTGCTTGGTGAAGAGCGCGTTATCGCCTTCGATATGCCGGGCACCACAAGGGACGCGATCGAGATTGAGTTTGAGCGCGGTGGTAAGCAATACACCCTTATCGATACTGCCGGGTTGCGCCGCCGAGGAAAGGTGTTCGAAACCATAGAAAAGTTTTCGGTAATCAAAACGCTACAAGCAATTGAAGCCAGCAACGTCGTCGTGCTGATGCTGGATGCGCAAGCCGAGATCTCGGACCAGGACGCGCATATTGCCGGTTTTGTGGTTGAAACGGGCCGCGCCCTGGTAGTGGCCTTGAACAAATGGGATGGGCTTGATTCCGAACAGCGTGAGCGGATCAAGCGGGAGTTCGACCGAAAGCTGCGCTTTTTATCTTTCGCCAAGATGCATACTGTGTCGGCCCTGACCGGCCAGGGGCTGAATCTTTTGCTCCGATCGGTCAATGAAGCACATGCCGCAGCCTTCACGAAATTATCGACACCCCGCCTGACCCGTGAACTGCATGCCGCCGTCGAGCAGCAGCCGCCTCCGCGCAAAGGTATATTCCGTCCCAAGATGCGTTATGCGCATCAGGGCGGGCAAAATCCACCGCTGATCATTATCCATGGCAACGCCCTGGATGCTATTTCCGACTCCTACAGACGCTATCTCGAAACCCGCTTTCGCACCGCCTTCAAGCTTGAGGGCACCCCTTTGCGCATCGAGTTCAAGTCGTCACAGAACCCATACACTCAGGGAGCTTAAGTGAGCCGTTTCTGGAGCGACCAGGTCGCTGGGCTTACGCCATATGTGCCGGGCGAGCAGCCCAAAGTCAATAATCTGCTCAAGCTGAATACCAACGAGCATCCTTACGGCCCGTCGCCGCGGGCCATAAATGCCATACGTGAACAGGCGGGAGATGCACTGCGTCTGTATCCGGATCCGAATTCCACGGCGTTGCGGGAAGCCATTGCGCAAGCCCACGGCATAGGGTTGGATCAGGTGTTTGTGGGTAACGGCTCGGACGAAGTACTGGCACATGTGTTTCATGGGCTATTCCTGCGTCAAGGCCGTCCTTTGGTGATGCCGGACATTACCTACAGCTTTTATCCGACATATTGCAAGCTGTATGGAGTTCCCCGGCAGGTCATCCCGTTGGCCGAAGACTTTTCGCTTCGTGTCGAAGATTACACGGCCACGTTCGAGACGGCGCCGGCGGGCATCATTTTTGCCAACCCCAATGCGCCTACGGGCATCGCCTTGTCGTTAACCGAGATCGCCAGTATTGCGAGCGCGCATCGAGATTCGGTGATTGTCGTGGACGAAGCCTATGTCGATTTCGGCGCCGAATCCGCTGTTGCGCTCTTACCCGAATTCGACAACATATTGGTTGTGCAGACGTTCTCGAAGTCGCGATCGTTGGCAGGTTTACGGGTCGGCTTTGCGCTGGGAAGTTCCGAACTGATCCAAGGGTTGGTCCGCGTCAAGGACAGTTTTAACTCTTACCCCCTCGACCGGTTGGCCCAGGCGGGAGCTTTGGCTTCCTTTCTGGATACCGAATATTTTGAGGAGACTCGTAGAGCCGTCATGCTGGCGCGTGATACCTTGCAAGGGCAGTTGCTGTCACTGGGGTTTGACGTGCTGCCAAGTAAGGCCAATTTTGTTTTTGCGCGCCATCCGCAGTATGAAGGTGCAGCCCTTATGCAGGCGCTTCGGGAGCGGCAGATACTGGTTCGGCATTTCACCGCTCCGCGCATTCAGCAGTTTTTACGCATTACCGTGGGAACTCAGGACGATTGCCACCGTCTATATACAGAGCTGTCTCGAATAGTTGCGGATACTCCGTAAAAAGCCGGGGCGAAAATATACACTAAGTCAAACCTGTTTCATGGCACCTTACGGGAAAACCCTGTACATTATTGCGTGAAGGTGTCATTCATATAACAACATACGGAGTAAATCCAATGAGCAATAAAGGGCAAACTTTACAAGACCCGTTCCTCAACGCGCTGCGCAAAGAACATATCCCTGTCTCAATCTACCTGGTAAACGGAATCAAGCTCCAAGGCCAAGTCGAATCCTTCGATCAGTATGTGGTGCTGCTTCGAAATACCGTCACTCAAATGGTGTACAAACACGCCATTTCAACCGTCGTTCCTTCTAGGCCTGTCACGCTGCAGTCCGAGGATAAAGCCGAGTAAGGTCTGGCGTTCTGCTCATTGAAACACCCGCCGTGTGCGTTGCGCCGGCGGGTATTTCGTTTATAAGGCTTTTATGAAAGCATTAATCGTAAGCGTGGACCTCGGTAACCTGGATTACCAAGCTCACGCCGACGAATTCGTTATGTTGGCCGAAGGTGCCGGGGCCGAAATTGTCGGCACCGTCGTAGCGCGGCGCGACCGCCCGGACGCCGCGTTCTTTATTGGCAAGGGCAAGGTGGAAGAGGCCGTACTCATGGCCGACGACGGCGAGGCCGATATCGTGCTGTTCGACCAGCCCCTGTCACCCGCCCAGCAGCGCAACCTCGAGCGTGAGTTCAAGCGTCGGGTCGTTGACCGCGTGGCCCTCATTCTGGATATCTTCGCCTTGCGTGCAAAAAGCCACGAGGGAAAACTGCGGGTAGAACTCGCGCAGCTCCAGCATCTGGTCACAAGACTGACTCGCCTATGGACCCACCTTGAACGACAACGGGGTGGGATCGGCATGCGCGGGCCAGGTGAAGCGCAGCTGGAACTTGACCGCCGGATGATTGGCGGTCGCGTGAAGTTGCTAAAAGAAAGGCTGGACCGTGCGCAGCGGCAACGCATCACGCAGCGACGTGCTCGTACGCGGTCCGGCACCTTATCGGTGTCGCTGGTCGGGTATACCAACGCCGGCAAGTCGACCCTGTTCAATGCACTGACCCGTGCCGGCGCCTACGCGGCGGATCAGTTGTTCGCCACGTTGGATACGACAACCAGACGTTTATGGATAGAAGGGGCAGGGCAGGTAGTGGTGTCTGATACGGTCGGGTTCATCCGCGACCTTCCGCCCACCTTGATCGCTGCCTTCCGGGCCACCCTCGAAGAGACCATTCATGCCGATTTGCTACTGCACGTGGTAGACGCGTCGAGTCCGCAGCGCGAAGAGCAGGTTTTGGAAGTTCGCAAGGTGCTGGACGACATCGGCGCCGGATCCATACCCACTATTTTGGTTTACAACAAAATCGACGAGGCCAATTTCGAGCCCCGGGTCGAACGCGACGAACATGGTACCATTGCGCGAGTATTTGTAAGCGCGCTAAAGCGTGCCGGTCTCGACGATTTGCGTGGGGCAATTGTCGAGTTCGGTCAAAGCACAGGAAACAATGCGATCAATACCCAGAATATTCAATCTGAATGACCCCGGTTGGGGGCGCGGCAACAGTGGGGGATCTGAGCCGCCTCGGCGTCCCAACCAAGGTAACGGCCCTCCCGACCTAGACGAAGTATGGCGCGACTTCAACAACCGGCTTGGCGCCTTGTTTGGTCGCAAGCCGCGCCGCGGCGGCAATGGTGTGCCCGGCGGGGGCGGTGGCCCCGTCGTCGGATTACCCAAAGGCTCGCCCAAATTGGTCGGCGTCATTATTGCAGTGTTGGTTGCCCTTTGGCTTGCAAGCGGGTTTCTTATTGTTCAGGAAGGCCAGGTGGCGGTGGTCACCCGCTTTGGCGCATACACCAAAACCCTTATGCCCGGCCTGCAGTGGCGCCTGCCGTACCCCATCGAAGATCACCAGACAGTTAATATTGCTCAGTTGCGCACCTTTGAAGTGGGTTTTCGCGGTAACGCGCGCAACAAGGTGCTGAACGAATCGTTAATGCTGACCACCGACGAAAACATCGTCGACGTGCAGTTCGTGGTTCAGTATCGCTTGAACCCCGAGGGCGCGCCCGATTACCTGTTCAAGACCAGCCAGCCGGACGAATCCGTGCGCCAGGCCGCCGAAACCGCCATGCGCGAAGTAGTGGGCCAACAGCCCATGGATTCGGTACTGTATTCCGGCCGTACAGAAATTGCGGCGCGGGTTCAGCGGTTCGCGCAAGATATTCTCGACCGCTACCAGACCGGAATTCAAATCAGTACTGTCGCCATCCAGAACGTTCAGCCGCCCGAGCAGGTCCAGGCCGCGTTCGACGATGCCGTTAAAGCAGGTCAGGACAGAGAGCGCCAGATCAACGAAGGTAACGCCTACGCCAGTCGGGTACTGCCCGAAGCACAAGGGCAGGTAGTTCGAATGATTCAAGAAGCCGAGGGTTATCGGGCCGTGGTGGTCGGTACTGCACGGGGGGAAAGCGCGCGCTTCACCAGTATTGAAACTGAATACCGTAAAGCACCCGACATTACGCGCGAGCGCATGTATCTCACAACCATGCAGAACATCTTGGCCAACACCGGTAAGATTCTTGTCGATTCTTCCACCAGCAACAACATGTTGTATCTACCCCTGGACAAGATAGCGCAGCAGGTATCGCGCGAGGGCAGTGGCTCCGGCGCAGGTTCCAGTTCCAATGCAAGCCGCGCGGCAACTGCCGGCGCGGCGGGCTCTGGTGATGCTGCACCGGCCAACAATGCAAGCGCTGCCCCTGCTCCCAGGTCTTCCTCGCCGTATGGCAATGGTGGTTCCGCTTCACGCGAACCGCTGTCAGTCAGCCCATATTCGCGCTAGGAGGCCATATGCAACGATTATTCCCGTATCTCATCGGCCTGGTGATTGTCCTGGCTGTACTTTCGTCCTGCGTGTTTGTTGTGCGTGAGCGCGACGCGGCGCTTGTCTTCGCTTTGGGTGAAATCCGCGACACCTATACGGAGCCCGGCTTGTACTTCAAGCTGCCGCCTCCTTTCCAGAACGTCGTCGTTCTAGATAAGCGCTTGCAAACCATCGAAAACAAAGATCCCGAGCGTATCCAGACGGCTGAGAAAAAGAACCTTCTCATCGACTCCTTCATCAAGTGGCGCATTAGCGATCCCTTGCAGTTTTACGTCACCTTCGGTTCAAACACTCGGGCAGCCGAAGAGCGTTTACAAGCGCAAATCCGTGACGCGCTCAACGCATCGGTCAACGTGCGTACCGTCAAAGAAGTGGTATCCAGCGAACGCGGCGCCATCATGGACGAAATGCTGCGCACGGTGGAACGCCGAGCCGCGCCCTTGGGCGTGGAAATCGTGGACGTTCGTCTGCGACGCATCGACTACGTCCCAGAGATTGCCGAATCGGTCTACCGCCGTATGGAGGCCGAGCGCAAGGAAGAGGCCAACCGCTTGCGGGCAACAGGTGCCGCCGATAGCGAGAAAATCCGTGCTCAAGCCGATCGTCAACGCCAAGAGTTGCTGGCTTCCGCCACAGCTCAAGCGCAGGAAATCCGAGGCGAGGGCGATGCCCAGGCAACTGCCATTTATGCCGAAGCCTATGGCAAGAACCCCGATTTCTTCAGCTTCTACAAGAGCTTGCAGGCGTACGAAACCGGCTTCTCCAAGGCCAGCGATATGCTGGTGCTGGAACCCGACTCCGAATTCTTCAGGTTCTGGAACAATTCAGGCGTGGATATGACCATGACGCCGCCTCTGGCCGAGGGTGCTGCTCGCTAGGGGCAGTGCCCCAAAGCCGCCCACCGTGGCGTCACTTTGGGCCTGCTCCACAACACGGTACAATATGCCGTAAGTTTCGTTATCCATTCGCAAGCGACTTGGCAGGCTTACGCCCCAGGTCGCTTTTTATTTGGCTGCCGCATTTATCACTCAATAGTCACTGACGATGTCCACTTGGTTGTTGCCCGAAAGTATTGCTGATGTCCTTCCTGCTGAAGCGCGCCGGATCGAAGAGCTGCGTCGTCAGTTGCTCGACCTGTACCGCACCTATGGTTTTGAGTTGGTGGCGCCTCCGCTGGTCGAGTACCTCGATTCCTTACTATCCGGTTCTGGCAACGATTTAAGCTTGCGCACCTGCAAACTTATCGATCAACTGTCGGGTCGCACCTTGGGCGTGCGTGCCGATATCACTCCGCAAGTCTCGCGTATCGATGCGCACCTGCTCAACCGGGACGGTGTCACGCGGCTTTGTTATTGCGGTACTGTGCTGCATGCTCGTCCGGCCGGCTTGCTTTCCGGTCGCGAGCTTCTTCAAATTGGCGCCGAGATTTTTGGTCATGCCGGGGTCGAGGCCGATATTGAGGTCATTCAGTTGGCGCTGGACAGCGTGAGGCGTGCCGGGGTCAACCACGCACGGCTCGATCTGAACCATCCCGGAATTGTGCGTGCGCTTACGGAAGCCGATCCCGTATTGAGCGAGGTCGGCGCTCAAGTTGCGGACTTGCTTAGCAGCAAAGACGTCCCCGGACTGGCCGAGCTGGTTCGCGACCGCAAAGGGCTGACTGCAAGCAGCATCAAAGCGCTCGAAGTGCTCCCCACTCTGTATGGCGGGGTCGAGGTCATTGGCAGGGCGCGCGCAGAGCTGCCGGCGCTGCCCGCCATAGAAGCTGCACTGGACGACTTGAATACCCTGGTCGCGGCTTTGCCTGAAACCGATTTTGGCGTGGACCTGGCCGATATGGGCAGCGGTTATGGCTATCACTCGGGCGTGGTGTTCTCGGTTTACGCACACGGGTGGCACGATGCGCTGGTAAAAGGTGGGCGCTACGATGGCGTGGGCCGAGTCTATGGGCGTGCGCGGCCTGCCACTGGTTTTAGTCTCGATTTACGTAAACTGTCTTCCGGCTTGCCTCCGGCGGCTCGGTCCCGGGCAGTGCGTGCGCCGTGGGGAACAGATGCCAAGCTGCTGGAAGCCTTGCGACAATTGCGCGACGCCGGAGAAATTGTGGTGCAAGCGTTACCGGGAGAATCGGACGAGTTGGACGAATTCGATGTCGACCGCGAATTAGTAGAACATGATGGCAATTGGACAGTCAGGGCGATTCGTTAGCGCCAGCAGCGCGCCAACGTTGATCGCGTGGTTTTAACTTTTTCAGTTCAGCTGAACCAGAACTTTTTAAATTTATGAGCAAGAATATCGTGGTGATCGGCACCCAGTGGGGTGACGAGGGCAAAGGCAAGATCGTCGACTGGCTGGCTGAGTCCGCCCAGGGTGTGGTGCGCTTCCAGGGTGGGCATAATGCCGGCCACACACTCTGGATCAATGGCAAGAAAACCATTTTGCGTCTTATACCGTCGGGCATCATGCACGAGGGCCTGACTTGCTACATTGGTAACGGGGTGGTGTTGTCGCCCGACGCACTGCTCAAAGAAATCAAGGAACTTGAAGAAGCGGGTCTTGAAGTGCGTTCGCGCCTGCAGATTTCGTCTGCTTGTCCGCTTATCCTGCCTTACCACATTGCGGTCGATCAAGCGCGCGAACTGCGCAAGGGGGACGGCAAGATCGGCACCACTGGTCGCGGAATCGGCCCTGCCTACGAAGACAAGGTGGCCCGTCGAGCGCTTCGGGTGCAAGACCTGTACGACCCGGCCATATTCGACGAGAAGCTGGCCGAGGCGCTGGATTACCACAACTTCGTATTGACTCAGTATCTCAATGCGGAAGCCGTGTCGATGCAAGAAGTGCGCGACCAAGCCATGGAACTGGCTCGGCAGATCGAGCCGATGGTTGCCGACGTGTCTCACAACCTGCATCTGGCGCGAAAGGCCGGCCACAACTTGTTGTTCGAAGGCGCTCAAGGCGCATTGCTCGATATTGACCACGGCACCTATCCCTTCGTTACCAGCAGCAACTGCATTGCCGGCGCCGCTGCAGCCGGAGCCGGGGTTGGTCCGCAAGCACTGCAGTATGTGCTTGGCATCGCCAAGGCTTACACCACGCGTGTGGGGTCCGGTCCATTCCCCACCGAGTTGCTGGACGACACCGGCGTTCGACTCGCTACCGTAGGCAAGGAGTTCGGATCCGTCACAGGCCGGCCCCGCCGATGCGGCTGGTTTGACGGCGCCGCCATGAAGCGGTCCGTCATGATCAATGGTATTTCGGGCTTGTGCATCACCAAACTCGACGTGCTGGACGGCGTGAAAGAATTGAAGATCGGCGTGGGTTATCGCTACAAGGGCGAGTTCCTCGACGTGCTGCCTTATGGCGCGCATGCGGTCGCTGAAGCCGAGCCAGTGCTTGAAGAGATGGAAGGCTGGGAAGAGTCCACCGTGGGCATCACCGAATACGACAAGCTGCCTGTGAATGCGCGTCGTTACCTTGAGCGTATCGCCGAAGTATGCGATGTGCCCATCGACATGGTTTCCACCGGTCCCGATCGTCTTGAAACGATAGTACTGCGCCATCCCTTCAAGGGCTGATTCTTTCCTGGCGGCTGCGATGCATGGACACGCAGCCGTTTTTGTATTCATGGCCCTACATCGGGCCCGCCGCCTGTTCCCAATGGCGAACAAGGGCGGTTATAGTTACCTACTTTTGCTTTCACAGGAGCAGTCCACATGAGTCTCCCCCCCAGCACCGATCGCGATCTTTGGATCAGTTGGGACGAATACCATGCCCTCATCGAGCGCCTTGCGCTAAATATTCATGAATCGGGCTGGAAGTTCGACAAAATCATATGCTTGGCCCGGGGAGGCGTTCGTGTGGGCGATGTGCTGTCGCGTATTTACGATGTGCCGTTGGGCATATTGTCTACCAGCAGCTATCGCGAGGCAGCCGGTACCGAGCAGGGTGCCCTGGACATCGCGCAGTTCATTACCATTACGCGAGGTACTCTGGACGGCCGGGTCCTGTTGGTAGACGACATGGTCGACACCGGCAACACCTTTATTCGCGTGGGCGAGCATTTGCGTGAACAGTTCCCGGCCATAAGCGAAATGAAAAGTGCCGTCCTTTGGTGGAAAGGTCATTCGCGGGCTACTCCAGACTACTACGTGGACAAGCTACCCACGAACCCGTGGATCCACCAGCCTTTTGAAGATTACGACAGCCTGCGGCCGCACCAACTGGAGGCCTGGATACGAAAAGGTATACGCAATACCTGATCCATGCTAGAATGTTTGGCTACTATTTGTCTAACCCTTACTTTTCCAGTTTACATGCCTACTGTTCGTATCAAAGAAAACGAGCCCTTCGAAGCTGCCCTGCGTCGCTTTAAGCGCACCATTGAAAAAAACGGTCTTCTTACTGAGCTGCGTTCGCGCGAATTCTACGAGAAGCCTACGGCCGAGCGCAAGCGTAAGCATGCTGCCGCCGTCAAGCGCCACTATAAGCGTATTCGCAGCCAGCAGCTGCCTCCGCGCCTCTATTAATACGGGCCTTGATACCGGACTCGTTTGTTCAAGAACTGCTCGCCCGTGTTGATATAGTCGACGTTGTCGGGCGATACGTACAGCTGCGTAAGGGTGGGGCCAACTTGCTTGGCCTTTGTCCTTTCCACAACGAGAAAAGTCCCTCATTCACTGTCAGCCCCACCAAACAGTTCTATCACTGCTTTGGTTGCGGCGCCCACGGCACTGCCATCTCGTTCTTAATCGAGCACACTGGCGCAAGCTTTCCTGAAGCTGTAAACACATTGGCTCAGTCGGCCGGCATGACCGTGCCGCAAGCCACGCGCTCGCCCACCCAAAAGGCGGCCGAAAAACGGCGCAAAGAAGAGGTCAGTCAACACCAGAAGGTGCTTGATGCGGCTCAAAAGCACTACGTCACCTTGTTGAAAGCCTCGCCGCCCGCAGTCCAATACCTGAAGGAGCGAGGCCTCAGTGGCGAAGTGGCGGGCCGCTATGGCTTGGGCTGGTCGGGTAGCGACCGGCGCGGCCTGGCTTCGGTGTTCCCCAATTACGAAGATCCCATCCTGGTCGAATCAGGCCTCGTCATTGAAGCCGAAGACGGCCGGCGCTACGATCGTTTTCGCGAGCGCATCATGTTTCCGATTCGCAATTCGCGCGGAAACCTGATCGGTTTTGGCGGTCGCCTGATTGCCAAGGGCGAACCCAAGTACCTCAATTCACCCGAAACGACGCTTTTCTCCAAAGGTCGCGAGCTCTACGGTTTATGGGAGGGCCGCGCAGCCATTCGAACAGAGGGCTGCGTATTGGTGGTTGAGGGCTATATGGACGTCGTGGGGTTGGCTGAGCAGGGCGTGGCTAACGCTGTCGCCACTCTGGGTACTGCCACAACGCCTGAACATATACAGAAGCTGCTTCGGACCAGCGATAAGATCGTCTTCAGTTTTGACGGCGACAAAGCAGGGCGGCGGGCCGCCTGGCGCGCGCTGCAAGCCTGTCTTCCGCAGCTGCGCGACGACGTATCCATGCGGTTTTTGTTTTTGCCGGGCGAACACGATCCGGACTCGTATGTGCGCGAGTACGGCGCCGAGGCGTTTCGTGCTTGTGTGGCGGAAGCCATGCCGCTATCGCGATTCATGCTCGAAGAGTTGGCTTCGCGTCATGCCATGGACGAGCCGGAGGGGCGGGCAGCGTGTGTGCACGAAGCACAACCATTGCTGTCGGCCATACCGCAAGGCGGTATGCGACTGCAGATCGAGCGTGAATTCGCGCGCATGGTGTTGCTCACACCGGAAGAGCTGTCATCCATGTTGGATGCATCGGCCGCAAGGGATACTGCCTTTGCAGCGCCAGTGGCGCCGGCTTTTGGCAAGCCCTCCGCGGATTGGCAGCCGTTCGAAGCGCCTCCCGAGGACGACATACCGGGCTATGCCAGCTTGTCCCCCCACGAGCAATCCGGATTTGATCTGACACCCGGCAGACAGGGTAAATCGTCCAGCCGTCGGGAAGTCGGAAAGCGGTCCCGCTCTGTGACGCCGTTAGCCAAGCGTTTGCTGCGACTTTTGCTCGCTCATCCCGGTTTGGTAGATAAGGTCGGGGATCAGCAGCTTGAAATTCTGGAGCAGGGACCCCATCTGCTACTTGTACGTGAGCTTATTGCTTTGGCTCATACTAGCGGAGCACGCCATGTAGGCGCCTTGCTGCAGGCAGCCGAGCCAGAGTCGGAACTTGCGCAGGTCTTGGGAAGTCTAAGTGTTGAGCTGCTGGAGCAGGACGACTTGCCCGACCCGACAACAGAATGGAACGATGCACTGCATCGGATTGAACTTGAATCGATACGGGCCGAGCAATTGGAACTTATTGCTTCTGGCCTGAAAGACGAGATATCGCGAGAGCGGTACCGAAAATTGACCGAGCGCTTGCGCCTGTTAAGTAAGGCCAAGACCGCCTAACTACTGTAGAATAAAGAGTTTCGCATTGCCGGTGTGCACCGGCTTTGCCGGCAACCCGCCTGAGACGCGCCGTTTTCTTCGTGCCTTGCATCCAATTAAAGCCAAGGATAACCCGTTTTTGAGCAGCGTGCAGTCGGTCCGGTCAAGCTAAGCACAGTTGTCTATTGTGAAACTCATACGTTTTGCCGCAACGCTGACTGATTTCCAGCCAGCCGTTTTGCGTTTACGGAAGCGACTATGACCCAAGCTACTGGTAAGACCCCTTTGGCAGCGGAAGAAGCTGCTAAAAAGAAAACGACGGTTGCTGCAACTAAAAGCACCGCAAAGACCTCCGTCAAGGCCGAAGGGGACATCGAGGCTCAGCAGACCAGCGGGGCTGCCCAGCCTGCTGTGGCCAAGAAGGCCGCGGCCAAGAAAGCAACTGCCAAGAAGGCCACAGCCAAAAAAGCCACTGCTAAGAAAACCGCAACCAAGACCGCCGCCAAGAAGGCAACCAAGTCGGCGCCAACGGGTCGGCGCCCGGGACGACCGGCCAAATCAGCCAATAACGACGCTGCGCATTTTGCGGACGACGACAGCGATATAGAAGTCGAAGTCATTCCCGATTTCAAGCCTGTCGCCAAGCGTGGCGGTAAGCGCGGCAAAGGCGATAAAGACGTGCCGGCGCGCAGCCAGCTGACTCCTGAAGAGCAGGAAGCCCGTCGCAATCGGCTCAAGGTCTTGATCAAGCTGGGCAAGGACCGTGGCTATCTCACCTATGGCGAAATCAACGATCACTTGCCCGATGATCTCGTTGACGCGGAAGCCATCGACGGCATCATCAGCACGTTCAGCGACATGGGAATTTCGGTCTACGACCAGGCGCCTGACGCTGAATCGCTTTTGCTTAACGACAATGCACCGCTTGCCTCCAGCGATGACGACGTCGAAGACGAAGCCGAAGCCGCGCTGACGACCGTGGACTCGGACTTCGGCCGCACCACCGACCCCGTCCGCATGTACATGCGGGAAATGGGCACGGTCGAGCTGCTGACACGCGAAGGCGAGATCGAAATTGCCAAGCGTATCGAGGATGGTCTCAAGCACATGGTCATGGCCATCGCCACCTGCCCGACCACCATTCGCGAAATCCTGGATAACGTTCAGCGTGTGCGCGACGGCCAGGCACAAATTGATGAAGTGGTGGACGGTCTTATCGACGAGGAAGGCGAGGAATACGCCGGCTCGGGTGCGCCCGCGGACGAAACGGACGACGGCCCTGCCGGCGGCATGAGCAGCAAGCAGGTCGAGTACTTGCGCACCAAGTCCCTGAAGAAGTTCGAAATCGTGCAGACGTGGTTTGACACCATGCGCAAGGCTTACGAGACGCACGGTTACGATTCTCCTCAGTATGCCGAAGCTCAGGAAGTCATCCTTAATGAACTGATCGGCGTGCGGTTTACCGCCAAGATGGTCGAGAAGTTGGCCGACACTTTGCGCGCGCAAGTCGCCGAGGTGCGCAAGCTGGAGCGCGAAGTCCTTACCATCTGTGTCGAACGCGCCGGTATGCCCCGCAACCATTTCATAAAGTCCTTCCCCGGTAACGAGACCAACCTCAACTGGGTGTTGGACGAAGTGGCCTCCGGGCAGCCATATGCCGAGACCCTCGAGCGCCACGTGCCCGCCGTTCAAGAGCTGCAGCAAAAGCTGCTAGACCTTCAGGAAAGCGTCGTATTACCACTTAAAGAGCTCAAGGACGTCAACAAGCGCATGCTTACTGGCGAAGCCAAGGCTCGTAAAGCCAAGCGCGAAATGACCGAGGCCAACCTTCGTCTGGTTATTTCCATCGCCAAGAAGTACACCAACCGAGGGCTGCAATTCCTGGATCTCATTCAGGAGGGCAATATTGGCCTCATGAAGGCCGTCGATAAATTCGAGTATCGCCGGGGCTACAAGTTTTCCACTTATGCAACCTGGTGGATACGTCAGGCCATTACGCGTTCTATTGCCGACCAGGCACGCACCATCCGGATTCCGGTTCATATGATCGAGACGATCAACAAAATGAACCGCATCAATCGTCAAAGACTGCAGGAAACCGGGGCAGAGCCCGATCCCGCGACCTTGGCGCAAAAGATGGACATGCCCGAGGACAAAGTCCGGAAGATCCTCAAGATCGCCAAAGAACCCATCTCCATGGAAACGCCCATTGGTGACGACGACGATTCTCATCTTGGCGATTTCATTGAGGACATCGGCACGCTTTCTCCGTCCGAATCGGCTTTGCACGGCTCCATGCGAGACGTTGTGAAGGAAGTCCTGGATTCGCTGACGCCTCGCGAAGCCAAAGTGCTGCGGATGCGCTTTGGTATTGAAATGAGCACTGACCAAACCTTGGAAGAGGTTGGAAAGCAGTTCGATGTGACTCGCGAACGCATTCGGCAGATTGAAGCCAAGGCTTTGCGTAAGCTGCGTCACCCCAGCCGTGCTGATAAGCTCAAGAGCTTCCTCGAAGGGCAGTAAACGCCCGGCAGCAACCTCGGGCCCAGTCAATAGAGGGCTATAGGCGCTCAAGAGTAAAAGCCGTCGGCATATGCCGACGGCTTTTTTGTTTTGGGGTCGCCGATCACGAGATTCGGGTGCAGCTTGGCGTGAGTGAGCTAGCATTAACGACCGCTAACAGCAGTGAGCTCAAAGGGTGCACTCAAGAAAAAGCGGCAACAGCCGTGGGCCAGCGGGCATCGCAATAAGGTGTGAAGCTGGCAGGCTCTGTACTAGGGCGTGCGGCGGCTCGTCCGGCTGCTAGCGACACCGGCGAAGTCCACCCGTTTAGCCGTCATTCCTCGGACTCTGTCCCGCAACACCGCCGACCTTGTCGCTTAGTTTCACGTCTGGAATAATCATTGCCGTAACCACCCCCAAGCCAGCGATGACTGCAGCACATACAAAGACGGTAGTAAACGCAAGGTGCGCTGGCTCCATGAGCTGCGGGTAGAGCGGTGACCGATCACGGGACGCGCCGTCTCCCATCAATGCTTTCACCATATCGGGCCCCGTCATCTCTGGCAGTCCGGCGGGCGCCGCGGCTTTGATCGCGTAGAACAAGATTGCCATAAGCACGGCGACCCCAATGGCGGCCCCCAATGAACGACTGAACGACGATAGGCCTGTGGCCACTCCCATATGGCGGTAGGGGACCGCATTCTGTGCCGCTACTGTGGCACTGGGCAGCTGCATGCCTATACCCAGTCCCGTCATGGCGGCAAGCGTGAGGTTGAGCAGCACATGGTGAACGGATACAAAGGCAAGCGCAAGAACCGAGAGCGGCACCAGCACGGTGCCCCACAGCTGGATCGGCTTATAACGGCCGGTCCGCGTCATCGCTCTTCCGCCGATAAAAGCCCCTAAAGGCGTCGCAAGCGACAAGGGCAGCAGTTGCAATGCAGCGGCGTCCACGCCCAGGTCTGTCAAGATCTGCAAGCGCATGGGGATGAGCACCGATAAGCCGATGAGCACGACAAAGGAGATGAACAGCATGCCGCAGGCTGAGGCCACCGTGCGATTGCCCAGCAGGCTCAGGGGGATGATGGGCTCGGCCGCCCGATGTTCTTGCCATACAAAAAGTGCCAGGCAAAAGATGGAAGCGCCCCAAAGTGGAAGATTCTGCGGCGCCAGCCAGGCTATGCCGTCCCCCACCCGCGTGATGGCAATGAGCAGGGGAGTCAGCCCGGCGATCAGCAAGAAGCCGCCCGGGTAGTCTATGCGACGACGTATTTGAGGCGCCTTGAGGCGGGACAGCGCGCGCCGCGTAATGGCCAAAGCAACCAGTCCCAGAGGCAGGTTGATCCAAAAAATCCATCGCCAGGAAAGGTATTGCGTCAGCAAGCCGCCCAAGACCGGGCCAGCAACGCTGGCAACGGCAAAGGCCGTGCTGATGTACCCTTGGTATCGGCCTCGCTCTCGAGGAGAAACGACGTCTGCCACAATGGCTTGCGCGCTCGAGAGCAAGCCACCCCCGCCTATGCCTTGAACAATTCGAGCAGCGACCAGCATGGGCATGCTTGTGGCCAGCGCGCACAGCACTGAGGCCGCCAGAAAGATGAGAATGGACCATGTGAGCATGGTGCGCCGGCCGTAGAGGTCGCCCAACTTGCTGTAGACCGGTGTGGCAACGGCCACCGCAATAAGATATGCCGAGACCACCCAGGCTAGGAGATCTACGCCGTGCAGGTCTGCAGCCATCATGGGCAGGGCCACTGCCACAATGGTTTGCTCTAAGGCCCCAAGCATAATCGCCAGCATCACTCCGATGATGACCCGGCGAATCTCTGTGTGGCTGAAAGCTGGCGTGTTATCGGAAATAACGGATGCGTTCGACATATTGCTGCACGGTATAGGGCTTAGACCAGGTTTAACTGGCTTTGCGAAGAGGACCCAGCAAGCCAGTCAAGCCGTTATGGTCAAGTTCGTGCATCAATGCCAGTAAACGTCCCAGCTCGCCCGCCGGAAATCCGGTGCGGGCGAACCAGTTCAAGTAGTGCCCGGGCAGGTCGGCCAGAAGACGACCTTTGTACTTGCCATAAGGCATGGCCCAGTTAACCAGTTTTTCGAGGTCTTCGGACTGCATGGCCTTACTTGAGTACGTTGCCGGCCATTTTATGCAGTAACTCGAGAAAGTGGTCTCGATCTTTGTCGTCGAAGCCCCGCAGAGAGCGTTCGAGCAAGTCGTGGGCGCGTGGCCAGGCGTGCTGGAAACGCTCCCGCCCTTCGTCCGTGAGATAGACTCGCATGCGCCGGCTGTCTTCGGGGTCGGGACGGCGCTCCACCAGGCCGCGCGACTGCATCTGGTCGACGACCCGGCTGAGCACCGGCTGGCGCACCACAATGGCGGTTGCCAGTTGGCCAATCATTACGCCGTCGTGCTGATACAGGTACTGCAGCACACGGAAGTGCACGTAAGTGAGGTCGAGTTCGCGCAGCACCGTGTCGCGCAGCACCTGGTCCAGCCGGTAAATGATGGACGCCATCTGGAAGGCCACATTGTGGTCAAGGCCGGCATCCGGCATGGAGATTTCTTGCTCAAGCATGTGGAAATTATATCGTTACAGCTGCTTCAGCGAGAGTTCCGGTAGGACTATGGTTGGCCGCACGGAATACTTGTCCGGCCACCCAGGGGTCGGCCATGGCCGCCTTGATCACCGTGGTGCGTACCGAATCGGGCAAGAAGGTCACTTCTCCGTACAAGCATGACCACTTCTGGCAATGCTCGATCAGTTCACGCTCTCGCTGCTCCCACGCCTCCAGTGCATCGGGAATATCCCTGGCCGAGCCTATGCCTTCCAAAGCGCAGGCAAGCGCTAATCCATTTTGCATGGCCATGCCGCCGCCTTGTCCCAAGTTGGGTGGTTGTGCGTGCGCGGCGTCCCCGAGGATGGCCGTGCGTCCGGAAGACCATGCGCGGCACTTGGTCACGCTGTACACGCCCCACGACACATCAGCGCCGATACGCTCTATCAAGTGCGCCCACTCGGGAAATGTCTCGGCCCACAGCTGTTTATTGACGGGGATCGCGCGTGCTTCCACGTCATGAACTGGGCACGTGAGTGCAAGGTAGGTCGATTCCCTGTTCACCGGAGTGATCAAGAGTCGGCGCATGCCATTCCAGTTTTCTATGTATTTTCCCGCGTCCTTGGCCGGGATATCGTCGGGATGCGCCGCAATAGTGGTGCGCAGGGCGCCTTCCACGGTTTGCTCGTGCAAGGTTTCCAGACCAAGCGTCTGGCGCACCTTGGACCACACACCATCCACGCCCACGGCCAGATCAGCCCGTACGGTCTCGCCGGTCGCGAATTGCAGCTCGCCTCGCGGAGTGGCTCCGACGACTTCGGCGCTGGTTTGTATGGTGACGCCCGAACGCAGGCAGGCGTCGCGCAAAGCAGCCAGCAGTTGTTTACGATGAGTGGTGATCAGGCGGCGGTCGGACGGAATGGGCGCGGACTCAATGATTTGGTTGGCGTTGTCGCGTTGTTCGAAATGGGTGCCTCGAAAGGAGTCGCGCACGGCGTCGTCATAAGCACCGATGGCCTCCAGTACACGCAAGCCATTTTCCCAGATATAAATGCCAGAGCCGTTGGCACGTAGCTCGTTCTGTCTTTCGTAGACAGTGACGTTCCAACCCCGCTGCGCCAGGGCGGCAGCGGTCGCCAAGCCTCCGATGCCTCCGCCAGCGATGATTGCTTTCAATTTGGATGTTGCCATAACTGTGTACCTGCAAGTGATAACGTCAAACTGCCAAAGACAGAGGAACATTGCCGCGTAGCGACAAGTTGCGCTTGGCCCTACGGGGGACATACCACTCTGACAACAAGCCGTCGACGTCCTCCATGAAGAACGCGCGCTTCCATGGAAGATCGACCTGGTGTTTTGGAGTGCGACCCGCAGCTTTCAAGCGTTCAAGCGACGCTTCAAGCTCTGCCTCATCCTTGAGTTCGAACGAGGCATGGTGGTATGCCGGGGAGTCGTTCTCGACCAGCACAAGCGAGAACTCGTACTGGGGTAAAGCCGACCGCAGATACACCGCCCCGTCCTGCCGATCAGCAGCGGTCAAAC
>JAJUGB010000040.1 GCA_029268595.1 Alcaligenaceae bacterium
ACTACTTTGCTGCACGACTTACTACTTACTGCCGTACCGCTTACCCCGCATTGCGCTAAGCACCTAAATGCACGTTTGCGTTGCTGAGCCAGAAATTATACCACTAAATTCCAACTTCGCAAGTGCGCGGGTCTTGCTGCATTGCCTTTGCCACACCGCCTTAAGCCCGTTGCCACGAAAGCGGTCCGGCTACTGCCAAAAACCCTTTCTGGCTCTGACTTCATCGCCACCCAGCAAGTTCAAAAACAAGACTGAATTCACGGTGACTGCGTTAACGATTTAAGGGTTAACCCTAGGTCGTTGTGCTGCAAAGAACGAGACTATAGCACAGTTCTTTTTTAGTGTGCAAATGTGCTGGATACCAGGAGCTTTTGGAGCAGCATTGTGGCTATCCCCGCACTCTGCTCCCAATGTTAAGTCGGTCGAGCTTCAGTCCGTCGAACCCTTCTTACCATCCCGCTGCCTTGTAGGCGTCAACCAACCCATCACCCGCTGGCTCCCCTGCACATCCAAATACAGACGAAGCACATCCTCCTGTCATATACAGGGTACATACTTCTATCGAACACAAGACTGTGGAGCATGAACAACTTCGTCGTCGTCCAGTAGACGGGATGAAGTGATCAAGCTAGGAAAGTCGTTGACGATTATTCCAGGCGGACAAGCGAATGCCCTTCCAGACCGAAGAATGCGGACCAACTCCCAGCACTCCAGCCCGTCGATCGGCCTTTGCCCCCTTTCCAAACTGAAGTTGCTGATACTGGACCACCCTGTCCATAACGGAGTTCTACCGATATTCCGGTGGCCCGGTCTTGCAGTATTCTCAAGATAGCGGGCAACGCTACTCTGCGTCACATACCAAAGGAGACGACATGGGCGCCACCGATTCTGCTTGGGACAATCCGATGGGTACCAGGGGTTTTGAGTTCGTTGAATACGCGGCGCCCGATCCTGACCAACTCGGGCATGTCTTCCGGCTGCTCGGTTTCAAGCCCATCGCCCGACATCGGCACAAAAATGTCATTCTTTATCGGCAAGGCAATATCAATTTTATTGTCAATGCAGAGCCGGACTCGTTCGGCCAGCGCTTCGCCCGACTGCACGGCCCTTCCATATGTGCCATTGCCTTTCGGGTCGACGATGCCGCAAAAGCCTACCGTCGAGCCTTGGATTTGGGCGCATGGGGTTTCGATTCTGGAAGCGGCCCCATGGAGTTGAAAATACCCGCCATTAAAGGCATAGGTGACTCACTAATTTATCTAGTGGATCGCTGGACGGGCAAAAACGGCCATGCAGGCATCGGCGACATCAGTATCTACGACGTGGATTTCGAGCCGCTGGACCCCTCCACTGCAAATGAAGACATTCACCACATTGGCGCCGGCCTGATCCACATCGACCACCTTACTCACAACGTGCATAAAGGGCGCATGAACGAGTGGGCCTCTTTTTACGAGCGTCTGTTTAATTTCCGCGAGATCCGCTATTTCGATATTGAAGGTCAAGTAACAGGAGTCAAATCCCGCGCAATGACCTCTCCTTGCGGCAATATTCGCATCCCCATCAACGAAGAAGGCACAGAAGAAAAGGGGCAAATCCAAGAGTACTTGGATCTATATAAAGGGGAAGGCATTCAACATATTGCTCTGGGCACGCAAGACATCTACTCTACCGTCGAGCTGCTTCGGAAGAATGGCTTGCGCTTCCTGGACACGCCGGATACCTACTACGAGCTGCTCGAGTCTCGGCTACCCAATCATGGGGAAGACGTTGAACGACTTAAAACTAATCGCATCCTGCTGGACGGAGCGCCCGATGGAGGACTGCTGCTTCAGATCTTCACGGAAAACCAGATAGGGCCCATCTTTTTTGAGATTATCCAGCGCAAGGGCAACGACGGATTTGGTGAAGGTAACTTCAAGGCGCTATTCGAGTCCATCGAACTGGATCAGATACGGCGAGGCGTTTTGAAGCAGCCCTAACCGCGTCTGGGCGACACTCACACCTTTGCGAGAGCCGCTTCATTGATCACGCCTCCTTAGCGATGCGGCTCTTCTGTGCAAGGCCTTCGCGCTTTCCTAAGTCAGTAAGTGGGCGAAACCTTTACGTAGCTTCGCTATTTTGGGCGAGATCACAACCTGGCAATACCCTTGTTGCGGATGGTTGTCGTAGTAATTGTGATGGTAGGCCTCGGCCGGCCAAAATCTTTGCTCTGGCAGCAGCTTCGTAACTACCGGCGCGTCCAGGGCCGATTCGACTCGCATAATGACTTGACGCGCGACGGCTTCCTGTTCGGGCGAGCTGTAGAAAATGGCCGAAGCGTATTGCGGGCCTACATCTGCACCTTGCCGATCTGGGGTGGTGGGATCGTGCGTAGCAAAGAACACTGCCAACAGCGCCTCCAGACTGATCACCGAAGAATCGAACTGCACCCGCACCACTTCGATATGTCCGCTGGTTTTGGAACAAACTTGTTCGTAAGTGGGATTATCGAGGTGACCGCCGGTGTATCCCGGCGTCACTTCCGTCACGCCGCGCAGATCTTTCATGACCGCCTCTGTACACCAGAAGCACCCGCCACCCAAGATGATGCTATCTACACTATTAGCGGTACTCATTACATATCTCCGAGGTTGACCATAACCGCAGGGCCGAAGCCCGGCCGCATCGACATCAGGGGTCGAGTTGGGCCTCGTCCTGCAAAGAAAGGATCCAACTGGCCAAGGCGTTTGCGTCACGCGGACTTACCTGCACTTGCCTTGGCATGGGGACCGGGCCCCACTTGCCCTGGCTGCCTTCCATGATACTGCGGGCCAAATAATCTACCGATTCGGCGGAATTTCCATAACGCTTGGCAATATCAATTAAGCCTGGCCCCACCACTTTGCGGTCCACGTTGTGACAGGACAGGCAGTTGTTCTTTTGCGCTAAAGCCACGCCACCAAGCGTTTCAGCGTTGAGCGGACCCGCCATGGCAAGCGACCCGATGAAAGCCGCACAGGCCATGGCGACAGCGCGAAAATAAGCAATCACAACCATAATAATTTGAAGCGAAGACCCAAAGTCGGGACCTTGGTAGCCAGAAGTAAGCCGTTCAGAAAACGGTGGGGCGACATGCCCACCGTCCGATGCTCAGTCCCACGGAAGGGGAAGGCGCATTTAACGCGGTATTATCGACCATATTTTTTGATCGAGTCTTGCCCCATGCTTCAACATCCACAGTTTGACCCCGTCGCCTTTCAAATCGGCCCGGTCGCCGTCCATTGGTACGGCCTCATGTACCTGGTGGGTTTCGCTTTAGTATGGTTGTTGGGCCGCTGGCGCATCAACCGGGGTGAGGTCGACTTTACGGCTCGTGATCTGGAAGATCTGATCTTCTACTCGGTCATCGGCGTCGTCGTGGGAGGACGCCTTGGCTATGTGCTGTTCTACAAGGCAGGCGAGTACCTCGCTCAACCGCTGCATATCTTCTATCTGTGGGAGGGCGGCATGTCCTTTCACGGGGGGCTCATTGGCGTGTTGGTGGTCTTTTTCCTGTTCGCACGAAGCAAAGGCAAGTCGTTCTGGGAAGTGGGTGATTTTATTGCGCCGCTCATTCCTCTGGGCCTGGCCGCCGGAAGACTGGGCAACTTCATCAACGGAGAACTTTGGGGACGACCGACGGACGCGCCATGGGGCATGGTGTTTCCGCAGGCTGGCGACAATGTGGCGCGTCACCCTTCTCAGTTGTATGAAATGGCCTTGGAAGGCCTGGTGCTGTTTGCCTTGCTATGGTGGTTTACGCGCAAGCCTCGTGCAGTCGGGCAAACGAGCGCCCTGTTCTTGATCGGATACGGGGCACTGCGCTTTTTAGTTGAGTTCACTCGCGAACCAGACAGCCACCTGGGGCTCTTTAGCGGGCTCTCCATGGGCCAGTTACTGTCGCTGCCCATGGCCGCCGCCGGCGTGCTTATTTTTGTTCTTTGTTCAAGAAAATCGTTCCACGCACCGAAACCGTGATCGTCTGCGTGCCGGGCTCAAGTGGCACACTGGCGTCTTCGGCCGCCATGGCCATCATGCGTGGCGCCGCCACATAGCGCGCCCCTGCGCCCGAAAGATCGACATTTCGTATGGTGTACGAGCTGAAGCCGAAGGCACGAGTGAGAGCTTCTGCACGCTCGCGGAACGCTTCAGCAGCTTCGCCAAGCAGCTCTTTCTCGTAATTGGAATGGGCCTCTTCGGAGACGGAAAAATTCAGATTGGAAATGGGCATGCGATCACTTAGTCTGGTCGCGAGCTCTGAGGCAGCGGCAAAATCTTTCGACTTGATGATAATTTCGCCGCGGCCTTGCCAATTAGTAATATGGCCGTTTTTGTCCGTGTGCGGCCACACCCTGTAGTTGCCGCTACGAACAGTCACCTTTTCATCTTGTTTGGCTTGGCTCATGACCGCTTCCAGCGTCTGGGCCAGCTGAGTCGTTACCTTAGCTTGCGACGGATCACTCAATTCGGCTGCCAACGTAATTTCGACCGTATCTTGAGGAACGCTGCGGGAAGCTTCCGCGTTCAGCGAAGCTTGAGGCCATTTTTCGTGATGGCCATGGTATTCGGAAGGTGACTGTGCCGCCGCCGGAGCAGCCATGATCATAGCGGCGCTAAGCCCGGCTCCGACGATCAGATTGCGTCTGAAAAATGAAAACCTCATGCTGCCTCCAAAAAAAGAAAGCCCGTCCGTATGGACGAGCTTTCGGAAAAAATGCCCCGCTTGTGCCGTCTAGACCGGCATCCTGAACCGGAGGTTCAAGGTGGTCGCCATCAGGCAAGCTTCGGGATCGCCAGTTAAGGCGTTCACGCCCACTTGCCAATCCAGCAACCTTATGCCAATAGCATTGGTTCAAGGAATGTATGGTCAAGTCACGAACACAGCAGGGACAAACGGTAAAGGATGTGATTGCGGTCGCATCCCGGTAAATCTGGCCCTATTTTCAGTATGTGGCCTTACCGACAACTTCGTCGATAAGACTATTCATTTGGTCGATTTTACGCTTGAAATCGCCCAAAGCAATGTTGCTTAGCGGGCCGTCTGGTGCCTTCATGGCCAGTAACTCCAGGGCTAGCTGTATGGCGGCAGTGACGGCTATTCGCTCGTTTCCAGCAATTTTACCAGACCCTTTAATGGCCACCATGCGTTGGTCCACAAGCCGAATTGCCGCGAGCAAAGCGTCTTTTTCCGACGGGGCGCAAGCCATCGAGTAATCGCGACCAAGGATGGAAACATCTATGCGCTCCATGATTACTCCTGAGTGGCGCCGGGCAGGCGCATAAGTACCGCGTCAATGCGCTCTTGCGCGGCACGTGCAGCAGTGCGCAATGAGTTTGACTGCGACTGGCTGGTTTGCAGTTGGCTGACGACCTTATGATAGTCGGCACGCAAGGCGTCGGCTTGAGTGCGTGCCGCTTCAAGCTCGGCCGAATGCCCCCTTACTTGCTGAGCCATCGCTTCTTGGTCGGCCTGTTGCCGAGCCAACTGATCGCGCAGCGCATTGCGCTCTTGCTCGAGTTGACCGAGCCGCGCCTGCAATGCCGACCTTTCGGCTTGCAACTGCCGTGTGAACTGCGCCATTTGCCCAATCCGGGCAGCGAGAGAATCGAGATCTTCCAACATGGACATTTTGGTAAGCGGCCCGGTCGCCCCCAAGCTGTTGCCGGGCTCCGAATCGATATGAATGGGAAATATCTGTGCAGCAAATGGCAAGCATACCGCATCAGGGCGCCATTTTACGCTCCAGTGGCCACGGCTGTGCTCTGTGCATACGGTCAATTACAATGCCTTGCACATTGGAGACTACGGAGGAGCCGCGCATGTCATCACCAGGAATAGAACCATCCGACACCCCTAGGACGCTGCGTGTTGCGTTTCTTGGCTTGGGAGTCATGGGTTACCCGATGGCAGGTCACTTAAAGCGCGCGGGTCATGATGTCGTCGTATATAACCGGAGTACGGCACGCGCTGAGCAATGGGTGAAAGAGCACGGAGGCCAAATGCAAGCCACGCCAAGACTGGCTGCTGAAAACGCCGACGTGGTTTTCAGTTGCGTAGGAAACGATGACGACCTTCGTAGCGTGGTGCTAGGCGAAAACGGGGCATTTGCAGGCATGGCTCCCGGTTCCATTTATGTGGATCACACTACGGCATCGGCTCAGGTCGCTCGCGAACTGCATGCCATAGCGGCCCAACAGAATCTGGGCTTTGTGGATGCGCCTGTCTCCGGCGGACAAGCGGGCGCCCAGCATGGCAAGCTTACTGTGATGTGCGGCGGCGACCCCGCTCATTTTGAATCTATTCAACTGGTGTGCATGGCCTATGCACAAGCGGTCACGCGGCTTGGTGGTCCCGGGGCGGGCCAATTGTGCAAAATGGTCAACCAGATCTGCATTGGCGGGCTACTGCAGAGCCTTTCAGAGGCCATTGCGTTTGGACAAAGAGCGGGCCTCGATATCGAGGCTGTCCTGAAGGTGATTGGAAAAGGCGCGGCTCAAAGCTGGCAGATGGACAATCGCGGCTCCACCATGAATGAAGGGCGCTTCGATTTTGGCTTTGCAGTGGACTGGATGCGAAAAGACCTGGGCCTCGTCCTGGACGAGGCCCAACGCAACGGCGCCAGCCTGCCAATTACCGCGCTGGTGGACCAGTTTTATGCCGACGTGCAGCGCATGGGCGGAGGCCGCTGGGACACCTCCAGCCTTATCGCACGGCTGAATAGCAACGGCACTACCTGAAACCCGCAGTTGGCGCCTACCGGGCGGCTAGCTTATTGCGCGCCGCGACTGCCATGCACCGGAAAGCCCGCTTCCGGCAAGATGAGCGGAGAATGACTGGTTCGTGCCCCACTACCCCCTGGCGTTGCCTGGTGGGAACCTTGTCCCCGCCCGCCTGCTTGTGATGGGTTCCGGCCGTTTTGTTGGCCTCGGTTGCTTTGCTTGCGCAAATAACGCGGCTCTTGTCGTCTGAATAAAATTCCCGACAGCTCGTTGAGCGCCTGAGTGTAGACATCGCGTTTGAACTCGATGACGGCGTCCAATGGAACCCAATACTGGCTCCAGCGCCACGCGTCGAATTCGGGATGCCGTGTGGCGCGCAAACTGACGTCGGAGTCGCGTCCTATCATACGAAGCAGAAACCAGATTTGCTTCTGCCCCTTGTAGATGCCACGCGAATCGCGGCGAATGAAATCGTTTGGTACGTTGTACCGCAACCAATCGCGCGTACGTCCTAGTATTCGGACATGCTCGGGCCGTAAACCCACTTCTTCGTGGAGCTCCCGATACATGGCTTGAACAGGGCTTTCGCCATATTTAATGCCACCTTGCGGGAACTGCCAGGCGTGCTCGCGGATTCGTTTACCCCAGAAAACCTCGTTTTTCTGATTTGCGAGGATAATGCCGACATTAGGACGGTAGCCTTCGCGGTCTAACATAGGCCACCCCAGTGTTTAATACAATTATTTTTGATTATACGTATCTGTCGAACTCCACACCATGCGCGCGTCCAAGTATCACATCAACACATTAAAAGAAGCTCCTGCCGAAGCCGAAGTAACCAGTCACCAGCTTATGACTCGAGCCGGAATGATCCGGAAAGTAGCAGGAGGCATCTACACCTATATGCCTCTGGGGTTAAAGGTTTTACGGAAGATTGAAGGCATTGTCAGGGCCGAGATGGACGCGGCCGGAGCCGTAGAGCTGTTAATGCCGGTGGTCCAGCCCGCCGAGCTTTGGGTGGAGTCCGGGCGCTGGGTAGAGTACGGACCGGAGCTGCTCCGCATCAAAGATAGGCATCAACGCGACTTCGTGTTGCAGCCAACCTCTGAAGAAGTCATTACCGACATCGCGCGCAACGAAATACACAGCTACCGTCAGCTGCCCGTCAACTTCTATCACATCCAGACCAAATTCAGAGACGAACGCCGCCCTCGTTTCGGCCTCATGCGCGGACGGGAGTTCACCATGAAGGACGCGTACTCCTTCGATCGCAACGAGGAAGATGCACAGGCCAGCTACGACGCCATGTACGACGCCTACATGCGCATCTTCACACGCCTGGGATTGGAATTCCGGGCCGTGGCGGCTGACACTGGCTCTATTGGGGGCTCGCGTAGTCATGAATTCCAAGTCATCGCCGATACCGGCGAAGACCTGATTGTCTACAACCCTCAGACACAATACGCCGCCAACATCGAATTAGCCGAGGCGCCGTGCTTGATCGCCCAACGGGCGCCAGCTCAAGAGCCTCTCACCAAAACATCGACCCCGAACGCGCCGAAATGCGAAATGGTTGCGGAACTGTTGGGGTTGCCGCTTTCCCGGACAGTCAAGTCCGTTGTGGTCGCCGCCGAACCGGCCGACGCTAATACGCCGCCAGAAATCTGGCTGCTGCTGCTACGTGGCGACCACGAACTCAACGAAGTGAAGCTGGGCAAGCTGGCAGGCTTTGAAAACGGCTTTCGCATGGCCACGGATGCTGAAATTATCGAGCACTTCGGAACCGCCCCCGGTTATATCGGCCCCATCAGCCCAGCCAAGCCCGTTCGGATACTGGCGGACCTGACGGTCGCCAACATGAGCGACTTCGTTTGTGGCGCCAACGAAGAGGGCTACCACTATACCGGCGTGAACTGGGAGCGCGATCTGCCAGAACCGGCTGTTGCCGATCTACGCAACGTGGTGGCCGGTGACCCCGATCCCAACGGCGGTCAGCTGGCCATACAACGCGGCATAGAAGTTGGTCACATCTTCTTTTTGGGCGACAAATACTCTCGCGCCCTTAACGCCACCTTTCTCGATATGGACGGTAAGCCGGCGCTCATGCAGATGGGGTGCTACGGGATTGGGATAAGCCGGATTGCTGCCGCTGCCATCGAACAAAACCACGATGAAAAGGGCATAATCTGGCCTCGTGCTCTAGCCCCCTTTGAGGTGGTTATCTGCCCCATGGGCTGGAGCAAAAGTGAAACAGTGCGCAACGCCTGCGAGACGCTTTACGCACAACTTCGCGAACGCGGGGTGGAAGTCATATTGGACGACCGCGATGCGCGTCCGGGGGTGATGTTCGCCGACTGGGAATTGATCGGTGTGCCGCTACGCATCACAGTGGGCGATCGCGGGCTTAAAGACGATCAGATCGAGGTACAAGAGCGCGCTCATGGTGAAACCCACAATGTCCCCGTATCAGAGGCGCTGGATCAGATCCTGCAACGCCTCGATGCAATGAAGTAATCACCAACTTGCGACCACAGCCCGTCGCCCTCTCGGGTGAGGCGCTGTGGTCTGTCACACCACCTCACCAAACTCATGACAACGGATACATCGTCCCCCCGATCCCGCCTCGATATTCGCGTATATTACGAGGACACTGACGCCGGGGGCGTCGTTTTTTATGCCAATTATCTTAAGTTCTTTGAGCGAGGCCGTACAGAATGGCTACGGCGCCTCGGCGTCGATCAATCCAGACTGGCGGTCGACGAACACTGCATGTTCGTGGTGAAGAATGTTGAAATACAATACCGCAAGCCGGCTCGACTGGATGATCTGCTGTCTGTGCACAGTCGGATCACGCGGCTAGGAAAAGCGTCAATACACTTCAGCCAGCAAGCTGAAGTTGGCGGCCAGTTATTGTGTGACAGCACCATCCAGGTATGTTGCGTTGACACCCGTACGCTACGCCCGACCGCCCTCCCGGAAACTCTTAGAACTCTACTGGAAAAGGTTCAGGACTAATCATGCAACCCGCCAGCGACATCTCGTTGCTTTCTCTGCTGATCAACGCAAGTTTCCCCGTTCAGCTTGTCATGCTGTTGCTACTCGGGATCTCCATACTTTCATGGACATACATCTTTACCAAGCGCGCTGCCATCAAGCGCGCCACCGCTCAAACAAGGCGCTTTGAAGACGATTTCTGGGCGGGCGGAGACCTATCCGTCCTGCAGCAAACCATAGCGGCCCGCCGCGCCGAACACGGCGCTCTGGCGCGCATTTTCGACGCTGGCATGACGGAGTTCATCAAGGCGCGACGAAGCAATAGTAGTCCCGACGCCATGCTGGACGGTCCGCGCCGCGCCATGCGCGCCACGTATCAGCGCGAAATGGACGGGCTTGAATCACACTTGAACTTCCTGGCCTCGGCCGGGTCGGTCAGCCCTTATATCGGCCTTCTGGGCACGGTATGGGGGATCATGCACGCGTTCCTAGGGCTTTCGACCATGCAGCAAGCAACGCTGGCCGCTGTCGCGCCCGGCATTGCTGAGGCGCTTATCGCCACGGCAATCGGTCTGTTCGCAGCTATCCCGGCCGTAGTGGCCTACAACCGCTATACGAACGACATCGACCGGTTGTCCATACGGTTCGACAGCTTCATCGACGAGTTCCTCAATATCTTGCAACGCCAGGTACGCTGATGCCTTCCAATATCGGAAACCGCGGCCGTGCCCGCCGTTTGAAGAACGAAATCAACGTTGTACCCTATATTGACGTTATGTTGGTGCTTTTGGTCATTTTCATGGTCACCGCACCAATGATCACGCCCGGCCTTATCGAATTGCCGTCCGTGGGGCAGGCAGCAGAAGTACCGGCTACTCCGCTCGAAGTTCAGATCGAACAAGACGGCACGCTATCACTGAGAATGCGGGAATCGGGCGCCGAGTTTCAGCAAATCAGCACGCCCAGCCTTATCAACGAGGTGAGGTCACGCATCACCACCGAGACCCCGGTAGTTATCGCGGCAGATGGTCGCGTGCCCTATGAAACTGTCATGAGCGTCATGGACGAGTTGCGATCCAACGGCATTACCCGACTGGGCCTGCTCGTGGATCAGACGTCCACCAACGAAACCAACACCCGCTAGCTGAACGCGGAACGTGATGGCGCGTAACGCGATGCAGTCAATCAGATGAAGCAAGACCGCAAAAAATCCGCTCGCCCGGTGCGGGCACGCACACCGGAAGAAAACGATGAGCGCCGCGGCCTGATCTATGCGGTGAGCGGGCACGCGCTCATCGTTCTCGTCCTGCTGCTCGGCTTCTGGACCTCCTCCCCCAGCACTCCCAATCCAGTACAAATTGAATTGTGGGCCGAGGGCACGTCGCCGACCGCCCAGCCGGAGACGCCTCAAGAAACCGAGGACCCGGAACCGGCAGAGACGCCTGAGCCCGAGCCAGAACCGGAACCACAGCCCCAACCTGAGCCGGAAGTGGAGCCTGAGCCGCAACCACAACCCGAGCCTGCGCCGGAGCCCGCTCCCGAGCCCGAGCCAGAACCGGCGCCGCCGGCGCAAACCGCTCCTCAACCGGAACCTGAGCCGCAACCGGATCCCGACATCGCGCTAGAGAAGGCCCGCAAGGAACGCGAGCGTCAGGAAGCGGAACGCCTGGCCGCACAACTCGCTGCTGAGAAAGCCGCTGCCGAGCAGGCGGCACGCGAACAAGCCGAAAGAGAAGCTCGAGAGAAAGCCGAACGCGAAGCGGCTGAAAAGGCCAAACGTGAAGCCGCCGAGAAAGCGGCACGCGAAAAAGCCGAACGCGAGGCGGCGGAGAAAGCCGCGCGTGAAAAAGCCGAACGCGAAGCCGCCGAGAAGGCAGCGCAAGAGAAGGCCGAGCGTGAAGCTGCCGAGAAAGCGGCACGCGAAAAAGCTGAACGAGAAGCGGCAGAAAAAGCTGCGCGCGAAAAGGCGCAGAAGGAAGCGGCCGAGAAGAAGGCGCAAGAAGAGGCAGCGCGCAAGAAAGCTGAGGAAGCGAAAGAGAAAGCGGCCAAAGAAGCAGCTGCTAAAGCCGCAGCCGAGAAAAAGGCCAAGGAAGCCGCGGCGGCCAAGGCCGCGGCCGAGAAGAAGGCCAAAGAACAGGCAGCTAAAGAAGCAGCCGCCAAGAAGGCCGCTGCCGAGAAGCAAGCTCGCTTACGAGAAGCCATGCGCGGTGACGCGCTGGGCGCTGCCGGCATACCAGGCGGGACGGCGGACCGGAACCAGTCTGGGGGCGGAGGTACCGATAGCGGTTATGCCTCGCAGATCCGTGCGTGCGTGCAGCCTCGAGTGGTCTACCCCATTCCGCCGCGCACGGGCCGCAACAACCCGGCAGTACAATACAGGGCTAATCTTGACCCGCAAGGGCGCGTCACCGGAGTACAGATCTTGCGGTCCTCAGGCGTGCCTGGTTTTGATCGAGCGGTAGAGGCCGGTTTGCGTGCATGCAATCCGTTCCCCAAACCACCTAAAGGCAAGTACCCGGCGTATATCGACGGTACCTACCTAATGTATGACCAATAGGAGATAGGCGAAATGAGAACTGCTCTTCCGACCGACCCGGCCGTGGTTCGATTACTCAGACTGTGGTTCATGGGAATTCTGCTGGCCACCGCAGCGCTGCTGGTCAGCCCGGCCCACGCCCAGTTGCGCGTTGATATGTCGGGTGTTGGCGCCACTCAGTATCCCATCGCCATTGCCGACTTCTCGGGTGATCCGCAAGGCATGGCCGTCGCAGAAGTCATCCGGGCCGACCTCACGCGATCGGGCCAGTTCCGCCTCATCAACGCGACAGGCGTCAACCTGTCCGTAGAAACGTCCATTAATCACGATGAATGGCGCGGACGTGGCGCCGACTATCTCGCCTACGGGTCCATCACGCAGTCGGGCGGTCAGTACAACATCAGCTACCGCTTGGTCGATGCTCTACGCCAGACGGAACTGGACGGCGTGGCTTTCACAGGCACCGAGAAGGAACTGCGTCGAATCTCACACCAGATCGCAGATCGTATCTACGAGAAAATCACTGGTGTGCGGGGCGTGTTCTCTACCCGCCTGGCCTATGTAGTGCAAAAAAGCGACACCTACGAGTTACAAATTGCAGACGCGGACGGACAGAATCCCCAGGTGATGCTGCGGTCCAAGCACTCCATCATCTCCCCCGCCTGGTCCCCCGATGGGAAGAAACTCGCGTACGTAAGCTTTGAGTCCGGCAAGCCGGTTGTATATGTTCAAACCCTGGCTTCCGGCCAGAGATTCCCGGTTGCCAACTTCAAGGGCAATAACAGCGCACCAGCGTGGTCGCCCGATGGAAACCAGCTTGCCATCGCGCTTTCGCGGGACGGTATATCGCAAATCTACGTAATCAATGCCGATGGTTCCGGACTGCGCCGGGTCATGCGTTCGCCGCTCATCGACACCGAGCCCGTGTTCACCCCCGATGGCTCCAGCTTAATCTTTACTAGCGACCGCGGTGGCAGCCCCCAGATCTACCGGGTGCCCGTCAGTGGCGGTGAAGCTTCACGCATCACCTTTAACGGCAGTTACAACATCTCACCGGCGATATCGCCGGATGCAAACAACCTGGTGTACGTTACACGAAGGGATGGGGCATTCCGGATCGCCTTGCAAAATATGGGTAGCGGTGCAGAACAGTTAATGACCGCCGGACCCGACGACGAGTCACCGAGTTTTGCACCGAACGGAATGCAGATACTTTATAGTTCCGTACAAGGGGGTCGCAGCGTGCTTGCCGTGGTTTCAGTGGATGGCCGTGTGCGCCAAACGCTGTCGGCCCTGGACGGTAAAGTTCGCGAACCCACTTGGGGACCATTTACTAACTAAAAATTTTCCAGTGTGACTCTTTTTCAAAAGGAACTTAAATGAGCTCGCGCATAGTAAAAAGCCTCACCGTCGCCGCATTTGCCGCCACTCTGGCTGCTTGTAGCTCGGTGCCACTAGATGAATCGCAGACAGGCACCGGTACTACGGACGGGCTTAGCCAAGGGGCTGCATCGGGACAAGTCATGGACCCGTTCAACCCTCAAAGCCCGCTCGCGCAACAACGCTCTGTTTACTTTGAGTTCGACAGCTACGTCGTACCCGACCAGTACCGCAACGTGGTTGAAATGCACTCGAACTACCTGGCCAATAACGGCCAGCAGCGCGTGCGCATCGAGGGTCACGCTGACGCCCGCGGCGGGTCTGAGTACAACCTGGCCTTGGGCCAGCGCCGCTCTGAAGCCGTTGCCAGCATGATGCGTCTTTCGGGCGTAAACCCCAGCCAGATCGAGACCATCAGCTTCGGTAAAGAGCGTCCTCGCGCAATGGGCAACACCGAGGCCGACTACGCGGAAAACCGTCGCGCCGACATCATGTATCAGCGCTAATATCCGGGTAAACTAGTCTAGGGCAGCGCCGTGGCGGCACCCCGCCTCGGCGCTTTTTTTATCCGATCGGAAACAACAATGAGCGTCCCTTACTCACCTTGGCGCGCCGCCCTGTATGCGGCTGCTTTATCCCTGTCGGTCCTTTCCATGCCAGCGCATGCCTTCTCGGACGATGAAGCGCGTCGCGCCATTCTCGATTTGCGCCAGCAGATCAAACAAATGAACGACCGCAACCAGCAAGCACGGTTTCAATTGGCCGATCAGATTGAATCCATGCGCCATGAAATCACCAGCTTGCGCGGTCAGATCGAGCGCTTGAATTTCGAGCTCGAGGTTGCTAAGCGTTCCGGTCAAGAAGACGGTCCGGGCGCCAGCGTGCAAGTCAGCAACCCTCAAGAGCAAGCGGCCTTCGAAGCCCCCATGCAACAGTTTAGAGGGGGCCAATACCAAGAGGCGGCTGCAGGCTTTGCCGGCTTTCTCACCACTTACCCTGAAAGCCAGCTGGCTTCCGATGCGCGCTTCTATCGGGGCAGCAGCCTGTATGCCAGTAAAGACTTCGCTTCGGCCATTAAAGAACTGCAAAGCCTGGTGCAAGCCAATCCCACAGACCCGCGTGCACCCGATGCCCTGCTCATTGTGGCGGCAAGCCAAATCGAACAGAACCAGTTGGACGGCGCCAAGGCCAGCTTGCAGCGCATTGTTAAAGAATACCCTCAAAGCGCTGCCGCCGAGACCGCTAAAAACCGGTTAGAACTTTTGCAGTAATGCCCAAGCAGCCATCTGTTCTCCAGCCCCATCAGTTTGTGCCGGGGCTGGACTTTCCCTTTGCCTACACGCAAGCCGGCCAGGGCGAAATTTTGGTGCTGGTTCATGGCTCGCTATGCGACTACCGCTACTGGCGGCCACAACTGTCGGGACTCAGTACCCGCCTTCATGTTGTGGCGCCAAGCTTGCGCGGCTATTGGCCCGGGGCGTTTACGCAAGAAGACAGGCGTTTCACCATTGCACAGCACGCGCACGACTTATCAATGCTGATCAAGCATTTGGGTAAGGGACGGCCTGTTCACGTCTTGGGACACTCGCGGGGGGCGCATGTGGCATTAGTCACAGCTTTAAATTACCCGCATTGTGTTCAATCGCTAATACTGGCCGACCCCGGATTTCAGCTGGAACACGAATCACACACCTACGATTACCTCGAGCGCGCCGCGCTTGAGTTGCAGCAGGGCGATCGGGAAGGCGCTTTGCAGCGGTTCATCGACACGGTCAATGGGGAAGCCACATGGAGCAAGATGGTTTCCTGGTTCAAGGAAATGGTGCGTGATAACGCGGGCACCTTACTTTCTCAAGCCCAGGAGCCTGCCAAAGCCTTTCCGTTAGACGCTGCTGCCAACATAACCTGCCCTGTCTTGCTATTGGGTGGGCGCAATAGCCCCGCCCGCTACGGCAAGATTATGGACGCACTGCAAAGCCGGCTACCCTGCGCGAAGCGCGACACCATTGCATTGGCTGCTCATGGCATGAATCTGGCAAACCCCCGAGCGTTCAACGCACGAGTTGTGCAGTTCATTGAGGGCATTACGGCGCAATCGTATTCGCCGGTTTGACCTCGCACTGCGCTTCTACCTTTTCTTTGCCGTCGAATATAAAAGCAACGGGCAAAATGGCGCCGACTTTAACGTCGTCCGTGGGTTGCTCCAGCATGGCGTGGTACCCACCGGGTTTGAAGACCAGCTCTTGGCCGGCCGCAATTTCCACATCATGAGTCATGGACATGCGACTCATCCCGCCTTCGTGGGTCGTCTCGTGCAACATAGTGCTTCCGAAGGCTTTCGTCGAGGCGCCGGTCAGTTTCACCGCGCGGTCGCCCTCGTTCTTGACCACAAAGTAGCCGGCTGAGGGTGCAGGAGCGGGCAGCAAGCGAATCCAGCAGCCTTCAACCCGGACCGCTTCTGAGGAGGGTAGCGCCGAGACATCCACTGAGGGCGCGTGATGGGCTCCATGCCCACGGTGGGCCGGCGCATCATGAGCCCAGACCGAACCTGCAACTCCAGTGAAAACTATCGCCAGGGTGGCGGCAAGAATATTACGCATAAGAGTCCGCTCCGATTACAAAAAACCCGTCAAGTGTACCTGCAATATGCACGGGGCCTACTGCTCAAAAGAAAAGGAGAAGCCGGCACGGAGAAGAAAAAAACCGGCAACACCTGGTTGCCGGCTACGTCTCTACGCAAAACTCGGACTCAAATGCCCGAGGTGATTCTATTACCCAGGGGACCCCATTATTTGGTGGGAAGCTTCCCTGCCACGCCCTCGACGTAATAGTTCATTTTGTTCAACCCATCGTCGTCAAGCGAACCTTGTTCGAGAACGACCTTGCCGTCGTTGGTTTTGATGGGGGCGTCAAAAGGAGTGAACTTGCCCGCGATTATCTCTTCTTGCTTGGCGAGGACCATCTGTTTGACATCTTCGGGAACCGCTGGCCCCCATCCTTCGATGGCCGCCATGCCCTCCTTTAGACCACCCCAGGTGCTATCAGCCTGCCACTTTCCGTCCAGCACCTCTTGCGCCTTACGTGTGAAGTAATCGCCCCAATGGTGGGTAACAGCGACGAGTTGAGCATTGGGTCCGAACTTTTGCATATTGGAGTGATACGCCACAGCATACTTACCCTGCTCTTCGGCCGCTTGCACAGTGGCTGTCGAATCGGTGTGGTGGCTGATCACGTCGGCGCCCTGCCCCAACAGCGCCAAAGCGGCGTCGCGCTCTTTACCCGGATCAAACCAGCTATTCACCCAAATCACACGCACTTCGGCATTCGGGTTGACGCTGCGCATGCCGCGCGTGAAGGCATTGATGCCCTGTAACACCTCCGGAATGGGGAACGCGCCGACATAACCGGCCACATTGGTTTTGGTCATTTTGCCGGCAACCATGCCCGCCAGATAACGAGCCTCGTAGAAACGAGAGTTGGTGGTGGCTACGTTGGGCGCCGTCTTATAGCCGGTGGAGTGCACGAACTTCGCGTCGGGAAACTGCTTCGCCACTTTTATGGTGGGGTTCATATACCCGAAAGACGTCGTGAAGATAAGCTGGTTGCCCTGTTGCGCCAGATCGCGAATAACGCGCTCGGCGTCGGCGCCTTCAGGCACGTCTTCGACGTACTGGGTCTTGACCTTGGCGCCGAGCGCCTCTTCCATTTGCTTGCGACCAATGTCCTGTTGCCAAGTCCAGCCTGCGTCTCCGATGGGGCTAACGTAAACAAACCCTACCTTCAACGGCTCATCGGCGGCCTGCGCAGAGGCGGCCAGCATAAGGGCCGGGATAGCGAGCAAAATGCGGCGCATGTTTTTTTTGATCATGGTGTGTTCCCCTTCTACAAGGACTGCGTTGGCAACGAAGCGGCGACGGCGTCGCCATGTCTAACCTAGGCGTTGGGATTGAAGTTCTTGCCTAATGAGGCAGGCATATTAAGACGAATCCAGCCCGCATTGCGGGAAATCAGAACCAGCACGAGAATTGTGGCCAGGTAAGGCAACATGGACAGCAACTGAGAGGCGATTGGCACCCCTCGGGCCTGCATATGGTACGTGAGAATGGTGATGCCACCAAAGAGATACGCACCAACCAGCACCCGTGCCGGACGCCAGGTGGCGAACGTTGTCAGGGCCAGGGCAATCCAGCCACGCCCGGCAACCATATCCTCAACCCACATCGGGGTATAGACCAGCGACATAAAAGCGCCTGCCAAGCCACAACACGCGCCCCCGAACATGAGGGCGGCCAGTCGTATCTGTCGCACGTTATAGCCCAGGGCATGCGCCGACGAAGGAGACTCGCCCACCGAGCGCAACACGAGCCCGGGGCGTGTCCTGTACAAGAACCAGGCAATGCCCGCACACAAAAGCATGGATAAATACACAACCGGATGCTGTTTGAACAAGGCATCCCCCAAAAAGGGAATATGCTCGAGCAGAGGAATGGAAAACTGCGGCACGTTCAGCGTCTTGCCTACGTATGGAATGCCGATATAGGCAGAAGCGCCTGCTCCGAATAGCGACAATGCAAGGCCGGTGGCGACCTGGTTGGCTCCGAGCCATACCGTCAGCCATGCGAAGAAAGCCGCCAGGACTATGCCCGCCAGTGCTCCGGCGACAAAACCCAGGCTGATGCTGCCTGCGGTAAGCGCCGTGGCAAAGCCGATGACCGCCGCCATCAGCATCATGCCTTCGGAGCCCAGATTGATGACGCCGGATTTTTCGTTGACCAGCAGGCCCAGAGAGGCCAGCATGAGTGGCGTTCCCGACGTAATGGCAGCCGCGATAAGAGGCGCGATGGATTCCATTATTTGCTCCACCGGATGCGGTTATAAATAAGCACGTCGCAAGCCAACAAAGAGAACAGCAAAATCCCCTGGAACACACCAGTGATTGCCGCCGGTGTCCCCAATCGCGATTGCGAAAGCTCGCCACCAATGTAGAAAAGAGCCATGATGAAGCTGGAGAATATGACTCCGATGGGGTGCAAGCGGCCTACGAAGGCAACAATAATGGCCGCAAAGCCATAACCGGGGGAAATGGAAGGGGTGAGCTGACCCACAGGGCCCATGGCTTCGGCCGCTCCGGCTAAACCGGCCAAAGCGCCAGATATCAGCATGGATACCCAAAGAGCGCGCCGGGCCGAAAAGCCGGCATACTGGGCAGCACGTGGCGCCATGCCGCCCACTTGAAGCCGGAAGCCGGAGAAGCTTTTGGATAAATAAATCCAGCCCAACACGGCGGCAAGCAGAGCCAGGACGATTCCCAGATGCAGACGCGTCCCGGGCAATACTATGGGCAATAAAAACCCGTCCGAGAACAGCCGCGATTGCGGGAACCCAAAACCGTCTGGATCGATCAAGATGCCGTGTACGAGATAGCTGAGCAGCAACTGAGCCACATACACGAGCATGAGCGAGACGAGAATTTCGTTGGCGTTGTACCGGTCGCGCAAGAATGCGGTGATGGCCGCCCAGAATGCACCACCCAGCATGCCGGCCAGCAAAGCCACTGCAATAAATACGGCGCCACCCCCGGACCCGCTGCCGTCATCAAAATACAGGATGGTCCAGCCGGCTGTGATCGCCCCCACTGTTAATTGGCCTTCGGCGCCAATATTGAAAAAATTGGCCCGGAAACACAAAGCCAGCCCCACCGATATAAGCAGCAACGGAGCGACCTTGACGCCTACTTCCGACCAGCCTCGCAGGTCCTTGATGGGTTCATAAAAGAAGACCGACAGTCCGGCCAACGGGTCTTTGCCCACGAACAGGAACAACAGCGCACCAAAGACTGCGGTAAGAGCCACAGCCATTAGTGGCGAAGTCCAGGCCAGCAGTTGCGAGGGCGCGGCGCGCGGCTCAAGCCTGATCATGCGAGCCTCCCGCGCTTTGATTCCATAAGCCGCTCATCCATTGGCCGATAAGTTCCACACTTGCTTCGGAGGTGGGAATGGAAGGTGACATGCGCCCCTTGGCCATGACCACCAGACGGTCGGCGATCTCGAAGAGTTCGTCCAATTCCTCGGAGATGACCAGTACGGCACAACCGGCATCCCGCAAGGCGATGAGCTCGCCGCGTATTCGAGCGGCGGCGCCTACATCTACACCCCAGGTTGGTTGAGCCACCAGTAATACGCGCGGGCGCCTGCTGACTTCCCGGCCCACAATATACTTTTGCAAATTGCCG
>JAJUGB010000041.1 GCA_029268595.1 Alcaligenaceae bacterium
ATTCAATCCAAGAAGGTCACTTACGACTTCGCCCGGCTGATGGAAGGCGCGACGCAAGTGTCCTGCTCGGGCTTCGGCCAAGTCATGATCGACAATATGTAATCGATTCAGATTCGATCTTATTCGGTCGATTCAGCCCTGTCTTTTGACAGGGCTTTTTTGTCTGCGCTCCGCGTCGCCGGCCGCCTGGGGACCGGTTTCCAGAAGGAGTGGACACTGACGAGGAACCGCGTTTGCTGTCTTGCGAGTATGCTCGCCTTAAAGAGGTACTTTGAATCGTCGGGCTTCATACAGGGGACCGTGCATGCAGAAAGACCAAAACGCTGGCGGAGGCTGGCAACATCCTTCGGCCAATCCCAATCCTGGGGGTTCCGGCCCCGGCCGCCGGCCCACCATCCCACCACGCAAGACCTGGTTGATTTTTCTTCTTGTCCTGGTCGCCAATTATTTGGTCATGCGGGTGTTTTTCCCTGATGGAGACCCGACCGCGACCATTCCTTACACCGTGTTCAAGCAACAGGTAGCGGAAGGCAACGTCAGGTCCATATACAGCCAGGGGCAATCGATTGAAGGGCAGTTTGTAACGCCCATACCGGCGCCCCCTCCAGACGCGGCTCAGCCCGGAGCGAAGCCCACTGGGGGCCAGGCCGCTACTGTCACCCATTTCACGACCCTGCTTCCCGACTTTATTGACCCCGGGTTTGAGTCTTTTCTTATTGAACATCAGGTTGAGATTCGGGCAGTGCCCATCAGGACAGCCAGTCCTTGGGCCACCATCCTGTTCGGGTTCGGCCCGGCCCTGTTGATCATCGGTTTTTATGTATGGTTGTTTCGCCGCGCCAGGCGCCAGGCGGGCGGTATGGGCGGCGCCATGTTCGGAATGGGTAAAAGCAAGGCCCGGCGATACGACCAGAATACGGACCAGAAGATCTCCTTTGCCGACGTCGCGGGCATTGACGAGGCAGAAAACGAACTGGTTGAGATCGTCGATTTTTTGAAGAACCCGGATAAATACACAAGGCTCGGCGGTAGTGCGCCTAAAGGCGTGCTGCTCGTGGGAGCGCCAGGAACGGGTAAGACTTTGCTCGCCAAAGCCGTTGCCGGGGAGGCAAACGTGCCGTTCTTTTCCATGAGCGGTTCCGAATTTGTGGAGATGATTGTCGGTGTGGGCGCAGCGCGGGTTCGTGACCTGTTCAAGCAAGCGCGCGAGCATGCGCCGTCCATCATCTTCATAGACGAAATCGATTCTATTGGCCGAGCGCGTGGCCAGGCCGTAGTGGGGGGCGCCAGCGAACAAGAGCAGACCTTGAACCAGGTCCTGACCGAAATGGACGGGTTTTCCGGGAAGGAAGGGGTGATAGTCCTGGCCGCCACCAACCAGCCGGACGTGTTGGACAAGGCCTTGCTACGAGCCGGACGCTTTGACCGTCGTGTTGTGGTGAATTTGCCCGACAAATCGGGTCGGGAGGCCATCCTCAAGGTGCATACACGTCGTGTTCCCTTGAACGAAGATGTCGACTTGCACGAATTGGCTACGGCCACCCCCGGCCTTTCGGGGGCCGACTTAAAGAACCTGGTGAACGAGGCGGCGCTACTTGCTGCCCGCCGCGATCAGGAATCAGTGCATCACAAGGACTTTATGGATGCACTTGAAAAGCTGGTGTTGGGTCCGGAGAGGCCGATTGTGTTGACCCCGGCCGATCGAGAACGTATTGCCTATCATGAAAGCGGACACGCCATCTTAGGATTGGTCGTGCCCGGCGCAGACCCGGTGCACCGGGTCACCATTGTGCCGCGCGGTCAAGCGCTGGGGGTAACATATCAGCGGCCTCCGACCGACAGGTATAACTACCCGGAGGCCTATTTGCGGGCGCGCATCGTGGGCATGCTGGGCGGGCGAGCGGCCGAAGAAGTCGTTTACGGTAGTCGCACCACCGGCGCCGAGAACGATATAGAGCAAGCGACACAGCTGGCACGCAATATGGTGACCCGTTGGGGCATGAGCGACAGGTTGGGCATGGTGCAACTAGCAGGTCGTCATAATCAGTTCCTGGGCGTTGCTCAAGGCGGCGGCTCTCCCATTAGCGAGCAAACGGCTGCCCTCATCGACGCCGAGGTGCAGAAAATCATTCACGACAGCCACGAGCAGGCGCATCAGCTGTTACGGCAGTACCGAAGGCAGCTCGATGCACTGGTGGCTGCTTTGCTCAGCCGGGAGACGCTCGACGAACAAGAGATCCTGGAAGTCACTGGTTTGCCGCCCGCTCCAGCCTTGAAGGATCTGCCCAATATGGCCAAGCTTCCAGACTAAGGCTGCCCAGTACTCACACTATGTGCGGACGCATACGACAGGCTCGAACCATCGTTGATTACAACGAAAATTTCAAATGGCCTCTTACCTCCATTCTGGATGAAGGGCTCAGGTATAACGTGCCGCCCGGTACCCGGCCGCTGGTCATGCACGATCTCGGAGCAGGGCATTACAGTCGGCTGTTTTGGGGATACAAGCCGTTTTGGTACAAGCGGGGGCCGGCGTGTAATGCGCGTCTGGACACTGTCTTGAAGCGTTCGTCCTTCTGGGCGCCTTTATTGAGCAGGCGGGTCATCGTGCCCGCCGATGGGTGGTACGAATGGACCGGCGAGAAGGGTGACCGCCAGCCCTGGTATATCAGCCCCCGGGACGGCTGTCCGATTTATATGGCGGCCATTACGGCATGGCTCCCCGGCAAGGAAATCGGGGCGGAGACGGGCTTCGCCATTATCACGGACGATGCGGCCGGGGGTATGGTGGATTTGCATGACCGCCGGCCAGTCACATTGACGCCCGACGACGCGCGGGCGTGGGTCAACTCGGAAACTACTGTTGATGAGGCCCTGGCCTTGTTGAGTACTGCCCGGCCAGAATCGGCTTTCCGTTGGTGGCGGGTAACCAAGGAAATGGGCAACAGCCGTTATCAACAACCGGATGCCAGTCAGCCGCTAAATTCGGCCTAGCCGGCAATACGTTTCAAGGTGTCGTCCCGTTCGATAAAGTGGTGGTAAAGCGCTGCCCCGATATGACCGATGACCAGCACGAGCAATATCCACGCAAGGGGCGAATGCAGCGCGCCTACGGTGGCCATCCATGGGGTTTCGCCTTCCGGCTTGGCAATTAGTTCTATGCCGAAAAAGGTTACGCCGTATCCATTTCCCAGCAGGTACAGAGAGCCGGTGATGGGCAGGAGAATCATGACGGCGTACAAAAGAAAGTGACCACCCTTGATGAGTATGGTGCGTGATCCTACGTGCTTTGGGCGTTGCGGGCGCTGCTTCAAGGCCCAGATAAGCCGAATCACCGCCAGTACAAGAATCAAGACGCCGACCGATACGTGCCACGGAACCAGTGTTTGACCAACCCAATGTTCGCCTTCGTTAATACGGTCGCCCAGCTTCAGAAGTTGCCATACGACCAAAATCGCCATCAACCAATGCAGAAAGCGGGTGACTGTGCCATAACGTTCGGGGGTATCGTTGATCATTCTTCTCTCCAAAAAAAACCGGCTCTGCAACAGCGATGATTGGACGAGAGCCCGCTGCGCCCAAGACCGACACGCTACGCGCGCTTTGCTGGAGTGGGCGCTTGACCATCATCAAATTGCGTCTGCCATAGGCTGCGGAACAGGCCGTCCTGCTCGAGCAATTCTTTAGGCGTGCCGTCTTCAACGATACGGCCATCATTCAACATAATGATGCGGTCAAAGCTGCTGATGGTGGAAAGGCGATGCGCCACGGCGATGACTGTGCGCCCTTGAATCAAGTTCTTCAGGGCACGTTGGATGGCGTGTTCGGACCGGCTATCCAGAGAGGCGGTCGCCTCATCCAGTATGAGGATGGGCGCGTCCTTGAGAAAAGCGCGTGCAATACCTATCCGCTGCCGTTGCCCTCCTGAAAGCGTTGCACCACGTTCGCCGAGTAAGGTGTCGTAGCCCTGTGGAAGTCGGCGTATGAAGCTGTCGCACTGGGCGTATCGGGCGGCAAGCCGCACCTCCTCGTCGGTGGCGTCAGGGCGGCCATATCGGATGTTTTCCGCGACAGACCGGCGAAACAGATGAATGTCTTGCGGAACAACCGCAATACCTGCGCGCAAGCTGTCTTGCGTCATGGCATCGATCGGAGTGTCGTCGATCAGAATGCGTCCCTCTGATACATCGTCCAGACGCTGTATCAGGGCCAGCAGGGTCGATTTCCCACTGCCCGAGGGCCCGGCCAAACCCAGCCGTTGGCCGGCTGGAATAACCAGGTTGAAGTTCTCGAGAACATTGCGGCCATTGGGATAATGAAACGTGACATTCTGAAATTCGATACGGCCACGCTCGGGTGCCTGGCGAGTGGCGTCTGGGCGGTCACGAACTTCGTGGGGCTCTCCAATCACGCCCAGCATTTCGGAGATTACTCCGAACTCCTGCGAGGTGCTGACCAGCGCCAAAGCCAAATCGCGTGAACCGTGCAAAATGCGAAATGACAGTGCGCTAACCAACACGACGTCGCCCGGTGTGATTGCGCCCATTTGCCACGAACGCAAGGCCCAGAACAACATGCCGCCGGCCATAATCCACAGACAGATGTCGTGCAGGACTCGGGCTTTCTCCACATACATCCAACTTCTGCGCTGAGCCTTGGCTTCCTTGCCAAAGGCGTGGGCCAGGCGTGTGCGTTCGCGGTCCGCCGCAGAAAATGCCTTTACTGCCCAGGCGTTGGCCACGGTGTCGACGATCTCGCCCCCCACGTGTGCCGCCTCTTGCCCGTACGCCTGGTGCAGAAACCGGCCTCGCACGCCAAACGTAATGATGATGGCGGCCACAATGGCGACGAACACCACCAATGCCAGTGCCATCCGAACATCCACAAAACAGAGAACGACCACGGCGCCCAGAAAGTCCACCGCTGGGGGCACAATGTTCCAGGTCAGCGCGCTAAGAATGGCCCCCATGGATCCGGCAGTGGCAGTGACACGGCTCCCCAGGGAGCCGGACATATGCCGGGCAAAGTAACGCATCGGATGCCGGATAAGGTGGTGAAACAAATCTAGCCGGATATCGACTCCGGTGGCCACGATGGTTTTGCATCCCAGCCAGCCGCTGGTGCGCCAGAGCACACTTTCTATGGCGATAAGGCCCATGAAGAACATCAGCGGCTGCCATACGGCCGCGGCACTGCGGTCCGGGCCGGCCATGGCGTCGACGATGAGTTTCATGCTGTATTGCACAGCCACCGCGCAGGCGCCGGCGCTGATCACCAAAGCGGCCAATGCGCCGAACTCAAGCTTACGGGCGCGAAGATACTTGAGGAAGAACGGCCAGGGTCGATCAGCGACCCAGGTGTCGTTTACTGCATCTTTATTGCTCATTGGAGGACAGCGCTGCGTTGGCTAGTTCTCGAACGTCATCGTGAATAGAGCTAAACCGTTGTTGCTGACAGGCCAGCTCTTCGGCCAGCGGCGTGTAGATTTCCCGGGCTCCGGCTTCGTCAGCCGGGCCCAGCAGCCCACACGGGCAATGCCGTTGATCCACCCATCCGGGGTAATCGGTGATGGGATAGATGCATAGTCCCTCGACGGGGACGCCATTTTGAGTGGCGGCCCAAACTTCGTCGCACACATATCGCAGCCAGGGGGCGCGCAAGTCTCCTTCGGCGCCCGTTTCCGCGACGATCATAGGACGTTGGTACCGGGCGAATGTTTCTGCCAGCATGTCCCGGAAGGGTCGGTAAAGCGGGTGGTCCGGCTTGATCGTCGGCCCTCGCAGAAACCACTGATTATCGGAGTAGAAGTTGACGCCCACAATATCGAGGCAGTCAGCCGATCCACCGAGCTCCGGGTGCACAGAGCCTTGCAGCATGTCCCACGCCTCGTATTGCGCGTTCTGTGCGTGGGCCGCCTCGGCCCTCAAGTGAGCTGAACGGGTGGTAACGTGAATCACCGGATCCACAAGCACCATTCGAGCCCGCGCGTCGACATCACGGATGGCGTGAATGGCCATAATGGCCGCTCGCACCAGCTGCTTTTTCAGTTCCATCCCCCGTCTGGTCGTGCACGGGTCGAAAAGTTCCATATCGCCTCCGGCCCAGGCCCAGAACGATATTTCATTGACGGGACAGTAAAAGGGCGTGGTGTCCGTTTCATCCCGGACAACACGGGCGACCTCGGCCGCGAAGCGCGCAAACTGGTCGGGGAATCGGGTCGACCATATATCGATGTGATCCGGTACCCCGTAATGACAGAGGTCCCAGATGACCTGTGTCTGAGTGATTTGAGCCGCCCGCAACATAGGCAGAAAACTGCCCCAGTCGTAGTGTTTCGGCTTTTGTTCAATCAGGTGCCAGCGTATACCGTCGCGTACGGTGCCCACACCGTGCGACTGCAGCGCTTGATAGTCCTCGCAGGCGTAACGGTCGTGCCGGGTTGCCGCCAGCAAATCCAGGCGTGTACCGTCATTGCGCCGTTTCGTCGAGCATTCGAAACCGCCCATGAAGTAAGTATTGAATAGACCCATGTCGCCTCTTAGGTGTTGTGCGCCGCGCCTTGCAAGGCCGGACGAGCCTTGGACCTGTCGCGGCGCTCGGATGATGCCAGGCGCTCGTAGACGGCCAGGGCCTGGGCCACGACCTGGTCCATGTTGTAGTACTGGTAAGTGCCCAGCCGTCCTACAAAATGCACATCCGGACGGGCATCCGCCAACGCCTGATATTTGCGATACAGCGCGGCGTTTTCCGGTCGGGGAATCGGGTAGTAAGGGTCGCCGTCCGATCGCGGGAACTCGTAACTGATACTGGTTTTTGAGTGTTCCTGGCCAGTCAGGTGCTTGTACTCGGTGATCCTTGTATAGGGCACATGTTCAGCGGGGTAATTGACCACCGCCACGGGCTGGAACTGGTCCGTGTCCAACGTGACGTGCTGGAATTCAAGCGAGCGGTAGGGCAGCGGCCCGTAGCAGTATTCAAAGAACTCGTCGATTGGGCCGCAGTAAATCAACTGTTCATAGTCGACAGCGTCCCGCACATCCTCAAACGACGTAGAAGTATGCACCTCAATATTCGGGTGATCCAGCATGCGTTCGAACATGCGGGTGTAACCCGCCAAGGGCATGAATTGGAACGTGTCCGTAAAGTAGCGGTCGTCCAGCGATGTCCTGGTCGGTATCCGGGATGTCACCGATTTATCCAGTTGAGACGGGTCCAAGCCCCATTGCTTGCGTGTGTATCCCCGGAAAAACATCTCATAGAGTTCCCGGCCCACCGCGTTTATGACCACGTCTTCGGATGTGCGGATGGTCTCGACGGGTTCCGCCTTCTGTGACAAGAATGTCCGCGCTTCTTCAGGGGTAAAGCGCCGGTCATACAGCAGCTCCAGGGTCGTCAGATTGATCGGAATGGGCACCAACTTGCCATTGACCTGTGCCAGCACCCGATGCTCATAGGGGCGCCAGGCAGTAAACCGAGACAGGTACTCAAGCACTTTCTGCGAATTGGTATGGAAGATGTGCGGCCCGTACTTGTGTACCAACACACCCGCTTCGTCATAGTAATCGTAGGCGTTACCACCGATATGGGGCCTCTTGTCCACTACCAGGACCTTCTTATTTGCGCCTGCAGCCAGGCGCTCCGCCAGCACGCTGCCTGCAAAGCCGGCGCCCACGATCAGGTAGTCGTAATGGGGGGAGGAGTCGGTTTCGTCAGAACGCTCAATATCCATAAAGCGCGACGATCCTTGCCACGGAAGACGCTTTCCGGCTGTGGCCGAAGAGGTCCGTTCACGCTTGAGGTTGTTCATGGCAGCGCGCATCTTGGACCATGTGTTGTCCCATGAGGCGCCGGATAAAATGGTATCGGCCTGGATGCAAATCTCTTGTCGCTGGTCCAGGCGCTGCAGTTCCCGGGCAATGGCTTGGGCAAACTCTTCAGACGTGTCGGCAATGCTCACCAGGCCGCACTGACCATAACTTCGGACTACGTCTTTAACGGGGGTTGAGACCACGGCTCGGCCGCCGGCCAGATATTCCGGAGTCTTGGTGGGGCTGATATACCGGGTCGACTCATTGAGCGCAAAGGGCATCATCGCCACATCCCACCCAGACAAGTAATAGGGCAGTTCTTCGTAAGTTTTACCGCCCAAGTAGTGGATATTTTCCCGTTGGGGCAGCGAGGCGGGGTCAATCTTCACAACCGGACCCAACAGTATCAACTGCCATTCCGGATGAGCCTGCGCTACGGCATCCAGCAAGTCAATGTCCAGTCTTTCGTCCAGCACCCCATGGAAGCCGATTCGGGGGTGCGGAATAGCCGCCTGATCGTCGGGGTCCCCCAATTGTTCTCTGGCTTGGGCGAAGTGGGCCGCGTCGACACTGCTGGGGAAAGGGTGGACGTTCGCGTGCAGTTCGCGCTTGGCCTCGTAAAGGCTGTAGCCGCCTGTGAAGACCAGGTCGGCGCGCTCCAAGAGCTCACGTTCGCGCTCAATAAGTTCCGGAGGGGCGCCTCGGAACAACGAGAGCTCGTCCATACAATCGTAGACCACCAGATCGGCGCGAAGGTGGCGCGAATACGCGAGACTCATCGGTGTGTAATACCAAAGGCTCATCGCTCCCACTTCAAAGGACAGAAGGTGGGTATCGAGCAGAATGCGTTGCATTTCATCGGCCCGGGCCTTGTCCACGCCCGGAGGCAAATGAGGAGTCAGGACGCGAACGCCTTGAGGTTCGTCGCGCACCTCAAGATAGGCCTCATGGTGAGCATCGAAAATTGGTTCTTCAAAATAAAGGACGGCATATTCCCGAGCAAAGCGGGACATCAGGTGTTGGGGACGCTGGTAAACAAAATTCCAGCGAAGATGGGAGAAGCACAACAGGGTTTGTAACCTGCCGTCATGGCCGGTATTGATTAGAGGCGGGGTCATAAACTAAGAATCCGGTTGGGCTGGAAGAAGAGAGTCAACGCAGGCGATTCCTGCGGTCGCTGTCCTTTAGAGCAACTGCCATTCCCGTCTCGCAGGTATGGCTCATGCTAGCTGGGCATGACATGGCGGCTTTGGTCGCTTGCTCGACGTAATGGGGACAAACGTCGTTGAACTAAAAAAGGGGCGAACTATGGGGCTGCTAAATAAGCTGCCGGGTTATGAACCGGCCCAACCGGGAATGGAGCGGCGAGTCCTGAAAGAGTGCCCTAAAGCACTGGCCATAGGCGTAGCCGTGCTTATCTCGCCCTCGCTAGTGTTGCGACTGGGGGGCTGGGGTTTGCACCCAGTGGCACACGAGGCATTGATATCGAAGGCGGATATTTTTGCGTATGCGGGATTGTGGGCTTTCTTCAACTTAGTGGTATGGGTTGCCTTGACCGCCTTTATCGTCGTGCTAATGAAGGGGCCGGCTTACGTGGCTGACCCATATCCATTAATAGACGCTGACCACCCGGCGCCACTGACAGAAGAGCGGCCAGACTATGCGCAAGAGCGGCCCGAATAAGCATTACGTGATCCGGGCCGTGTACTGCTCTTCAGGGTGCTTTGCGCAGCGCCTGCCACTTAGTCTTACCGTTGACCACGCCGTGCATGCGGTTTCCCTCGACCTGCCCTACGTAGCGGTCGTTGCCTACCGTGAACTCTATCTGTGATCCTTTCAGCACGCCGTCTGTGACGGGGCTCTGGTTATTGGAAGCCTGTAGCGACCCCTCGAAGGTTTGGTAAGACTGGTCCAACACCAGCTCGCGACCGCCAAGATCCCAGGCGCCGCCCACTTTAGCGGGAACTATCCATTTATAGGCGTTGCACCAGCTGACGCAACCATCGTCCTTATCGAGCCGAGCCGATTCGTCCGGCTCCCAATCGCCCATATTGAAGGAATTGGACACCACCCGGGTGCCGGGCTTCATGTCGAGCAAAATGGGACGCAGCTTTAAATTAAGACTTGTCGTGAGAAATAGGGTGACAACGGTCGCGTCGGAAAAATCCGACTGGAAGATATCCCCTTGCTCGAACGTGGCGCGATCCGCAACACCCTCGGCCTTGGCGGCAGCTTGCGCAAAATGGACAAGATCCGGGTTGAATTCGATACCTTTGGCTTTGGCGCCACGTTTGGCGGCGGTGATTACCGTTCGCCCGTCGCCCGAACCCAAGTCTACAAGGTAGTCGTTGGGGGTGAGGCCAGCCATGTCGAGCATCTGATCTACCAGGGCCTGCGAAGTCGGCACCCACACGACATCTTTGCCTTCCTGGCCCACCTTTGGCTTATACGCTGAGATATTGCCTGAACTGGCGGCGCCGGCGAGGGGCGCCCCGCCAAGCGTTGCCAGACAAAACGTGATCGTTAAAAATCGCTTGCACCATGCTTTCATGTAAACCTCTCCATTGTTGTAGGGCACACTACTTGATCGCTGCGGCATCGGAAGGGGCGTCGGCCCGAGATGAGACGGGTTCTTTACGCTTGAACAAAAGGATAGGGGTGCCCACGGCAAGGACGAGCAAACCCGTGAGACCTGCAATACCTGTATACATGACGCTGGCGTACAACATATACAGGCAGGTGGCGCAGAAAATGATGGGTGTCAGGGGATAGAACGGGACCTGGTAAGGCCGTCGGTGCTTGGGATATCGTCGGCGCAGGACAAAGAGCGCAAGCCCTACCAGCAATAGGAAGCCCCAAAAGACCGGAGCCGTGTAATCCACCATGGACTTGAATCCGTCCCGGGTAATGGCGCCCAGTCCAATAAGTGCCAGAGCGATAATGCATTGCGCGATTTGTCCATTGGCGGGAGTCTTGCCCCGTCCGTTCCAGATGCCCATCCACTTCAACACTGTTAAATCTTGCGCCATGGCATAAAACACCCGGGCGCCGGTAAAAATAGTTGCGTTAAGTGTAGATAAGGCAGCGATCACAATGGCCACCGTTACCGCAACTTGGCCGGCGGGTCCGGTCACTGCCCGCATCATGTCGGCCGCCACGGCATCGGACTCCCGCAAGCCTTCCAGACCCAAAGCAGACAGCAAGGCGACGTTGGCCAGGGTATAGAGGGTGACCAAGATTAGCGTTCCGGTGACGAGAACTTTAGCAATATTGCGAGGGGCGTCTTTTAACTCACCGGTAAGATAAGCCGCCTCGTTCCAGCCACCATAAGTAAGCAGGACAAAAATCATGGCCATGCCCAGGGCAGCATTCTCTGGCGAGCTGGCGACAGAAGTTGTTGCTGCGGGACTCTCCGATGCGCTGAGCAGGCCGAAGCCTATAAGAGCCGCAATGACGCCAATTTCCAGGAAGGTAATAACGATCTGCAGATTTTTGCTTTCCGTCGTGCCGATTATATTCACGCCGGTCAAGAGCACGACGCCCATTGCGGCGTATAACGCAGGCCCGTAGGGCCCCAGGGGCAAGAGGGTGGCCAGGTAGTCTCCCAGCATGAAGGCGACGGCGGCGATGGCGCCGGTTTGAATAACGGTGCATCGGGCCCACCCAAACAGCATGGCGACCGACTTGCCATAAGCGCGCGACAGAAAATGATATTCGCCGCCGGCATGGGGGTGCGCTGCGGAAAGTTCGGCATAGCAAAGCGCCCCGATCAGGGTCACGAGGCCGCCGACAATCCATACAGCCACGAAAACCCACTCTGACTCGACGTTGGCGGCAACGATCGAGGGGGTGCGAAATATGCCGACGCCAACGACTAGTCCCACCGTTATGGTAATGGCGTCAAAGACTGAAAGAACGCCTTGCGGTTGTGACGGGTTCTGGTTCGGCATTCATGTCCTTTACAGTGCGGGCCACCACTCGCTCATGGGCGAGCGGCTGAGCAAGCGGGGGTCATTAAGCAGGAGGCGTGCCTGCGACGCCTTTGCTGCAGGACTTCAAAGGATCACTCGTGAATGCAGGAAAATTGGCGCCAGGCAGAGAAAGTGCCAGCTTAGCTTGAAGAGCCTGCAGGTGCTGATTCGCCCAGCGCCGATGCCGGCAAACCAAAGAGCCGATCAAAGGCGAGGTTGAACACAAAGGTATATACCAGAAAAAATGCAATTAAACCCAGATCTAGAACAAAAGCCTCCCAAAGGCTGAGATCAAGCCACCAGGCAAAATACGGAACAAGCATGAGCACCAGGCCGCCCTCAAAGCCAATGGCGTGAGCCACCCGGCGCGCGAGGCTTCGACCCCGCCTTGTCTGACGCCGCTCCCACGCTTCGAACAAGGTGTTGTAAAGCAGGTTCCACCCGACGGCGATGGCCGAGGAGACCACTGCGGCTACTGATGCGTGTGTGACCCCATGATCGGAGAATGCCGAAAGCCCAATGCTGGTTACTGCGATAGCGATAAGCTCGTAGAACGAGACATACACCAATTTGCGTTTAATACCTTGCATATCCTTAGCCAATGCTCATCTATACAAATGAGAAGAAACAAAAAAGCTGTGTATCAGTGAGACAGATGACGCTTCCGCACGGGCAGCAACGACAGGGCGACTATAGCCACAGGCAGGAGCGACAAAAGATGAACGGTACTCCAGCCCAGCTGCTGCAGCAGGGCCGCCGCCGTGATCGACAACAAGGTGACGAGTGCAAACATACTCAAGTCATTGACGCCCTGCACCTTACCTCTTTCAGACGCCTTATGCGTGTGACCCAATAACACCGCCCCGCCAATAAACATAAAGTTCCATCCCAGGCCTAGCGCAATCCTGGATGCCACATAAATAGGCAAAGCGGTGCTAGTGGCCCCGATCAACATGGAACCAGCCATAAAGCAGATGCCTGTCCACAAAATGGCCAAGAGCCCGAACCGTGCAATAAGCAACCCGGTGAAGAAGGACGGTACGAACATCGCCAGCACCTGGCTTTGCACAACCAGGGTAATGGCCGTCATACTGAAACCTTGCTCCTGCATGCCTAGCGGAGTAATGGTCATGGAAAGCACCATCAGGCTGAAGCAGACACTGCTTGCGAGAATTGCGGGCAGGAATCCCCGATGACGAGCGATCCGCAACAAAGGTCGGACGTCGTCTTGCCCGGCCTTGCTCGGACGAGTCGCCTGCAGCGGTATACGTAAGCGGGTAAGTAAAACAGCTGCCAAAAGCGCCAGCAGGGTGATGACCAGAAAAGGGCCGCCAAAGGGCACCGAAGGAATCAGCTCGATGGAGGCGCGGGCGTTCAAAGGACCAAGTACCGCTGCAACAACACCGCCGGCCAGCACGTATGACACCGCGCTACTGCGGAATTCTTCGCGCGCGACATCCGCTGCTGCGAACCGATAGTACATGGCGAAGCTTTGGTAAATACCGATTAAAAACATCCCGGCGCAAAACAACGCGAAAGAAGTCCAAGCCACGCCTGCCAGCATCAGCGCGGCGCCGGCCGCACCTCCAAATGTCGCCCCCAGGATAAAGCCTCGGCGTCGTCCTACTTGTTTCATGAAAAGGGACGCAGGCAGTGTGGTGAGCAGGGTCGACCCCATCATCATCGCCACGGGTAGCGTGGCCCATCGAGGATCCGGGCTGAGTTGCAAGCCAAGCACGCTTGCCAGAGTCATGACCGTGATGGTGGTCGTAGTGAACAGACTTTGACCCGTGGCAAGAATGAGCACGTTGCCAAGTTCAGCGCGATTCGGTTTCATAGGGCCCGCCAAAACAAACAGGCGCATTATCTCAGATGCGCCCGAATGCTGCCGCGGATTGCCTTGTCTCGTGAGAACCGGGGTGCGCTGTATGTTCAGTGCAAGGTGGTCAGGCGCCGGCCGATACCAGCTGTGCGAGTTCTTTTCTTATTGCCTCTGCATCGTCAGGCCGAACCAGGCGGCTGACCTCACGCCCATCCCGAATGAATATGAGGGAGGGCCACAATTTGACTCTGAACGAGCGCCCCAGAGGTCGGCCTTTACCGTCCTCGATCTTGATGTGCGGCACGTCCTCGTGCGATGCAAAAGCTTTAGCAATTAGCGGCTGGGCGGCTTTGCAGTAGCCGCACCAGGGGGCGCCGAATTCCAGTACGAGCGGCCCTTGAGTGGAATCGATATGAGAGCGGTCAGGTTCTTGCGACGCGTAAGTGTCTGTCATTGCCATGGCGTTCTCCTTTATGATAGTTGCGGCAACCTTCATGCCCATAACACCTTAACCCTCTAGGAGCACTCTATGCATGTTAGACAACTTGCTGCGACCCTGCTTGCGGCTGCCGGCCTATCATCCGCCGCCTGGGCGGAGATCACTGTTCCGATGCACGCGGTAGACGAAAAAGGCACCTCCCAGTCTTTGGGCACGGTGGCAATTTCAGAGACGCAATATGGCTTGGTGTTTACGCCCGATCTTAAAGGGCTGGCACCGGGCGTGCACGGTTTCCATGTGCATGAAAAGGGGGATTGCGGCCCTAGCGAAAAAGACGGCAAGGTCACGCCGGCCGGGGCGGCCGGAGGCCACTATGACCCCCAGAAGACCGGCAAGCATGGCGCCCCCTGGGGTGAAGGCCACTTGGGCGACCTTCCGGCGCTATATGTAAACAAGGACGGTGAAGCATCCAACGGCGTGTTGAGTCCGCGCTTACGCAAGCTGGACGAGGTACGGGGCAGGTCCTTGATGGTTCATGCCGGAGGTGACAATTACTCGGACCACCCTCAGCCGTTAGGCGGGGGAGGGGCGCGCATGGCCTGCGGCGTCATTGAGTAGGCGGCTCGGGGGTACGTGCCATCCATGCGATCAGAGATGATCGCTTGGCTTCTTCAACGGACATATCAATGGGTTGCACCCATTCCACAGGCACAAAGACGGTGTAGCCGCCTATCATGTAGCCCATCGGCAAATACACGCCCACTCGGTCGCCTTTGAGAAAGCCCTCAGGCAAACCGGCCAGGCTCTTGCGGGTTACGAGGCCGACGACTTCCAGAGGCTGGCCGGGGACACGTAAAACGACGACTTGTTGTGCCTTCTGGTCTGTGGCGGGCGTAAAGTACTCGGCAAAGCTTTTTACCGAAGAGTAGATACTTTTGACGACCGGAATATTGTTGAAGGGCAGTTCGATCAACATGACAGTACGCCGCACTCGCTTGACTGATAACAGATATCCCAGCGCAATAATGAGTGCAACGCCTATGACCAGCCCCATGCCGGGCACATAGAATCGTCCAATCACGCCGCCCAATATGGTCAGCGCCAGCTTTTCCGACCACACCAGGACGATATACAAGAGGTAAAGAGTCAATGTGATGGGGAGGATGGCGATCAGACCGCGTAGAAAATATTTGGACAGCTGTTTCATTGTTTTAGAGCTCCTGTATTTGTGTCCTTGAACAGTTGCTGCTCTTCGAACGCCGTTTCCATCCCGATGGGTAATATTTCAAGTGTGGCTTGCAGGCCCGGCACTGCGGCCATTAATCTGGCTTCCACCGTCAGTCGCAAAGCAGCTGCTCGCGCGAGAGTCCAATCTTCTGGCACATGCATGTGCATTTGAACAAAGCTCACTTCTCCTGCCTTGCGACTGACAAGATTGTCGAAATATACGACTCCTTCCAAATCGGTCTCGTACTGGTCAAGCACGTCTTGAATTCGGGTTCGCTGGCCGGCGTCGAGGGCCTCGTCCATCAAACCTCGGGAACCCTCCCATAACAGGCGGATTCCTTCCCGGAGAATGTTCAAAGCTACGATCATGGCGATTAGGCCGTCCAGCCAAAGCCATCCCGTTATTGCCACGCCAGCCAACGCCGCTACCACCCCTGCGGAAGTCCATACGTCGGTGATCAGATGACGCGCATCCGCCTCGAGGGCCTTTGAGCGATGTGTGCGCGACGATTGCAGCATGACTGCTGCGAGCGCACCGTTGCAGATGGAACTGATGATGGACAGCACCGTACCCCATCCCAGCTCCTGCAAGGGTTGAGGCTCTATCAGGCGCACGGCCGCCGCCCAGAATATGGCCAGGGCTGCGCCAATAATGAGGATTCCCTCAAACCCCGAAGAGAAGTATTCCGCTTTCGAATGCCCGTATGGATGGTCATCGTCGGGCGGACGCCGGGCAATGGTTACCATGAGCAGGGCGAACATGGCTCCCGCCAAATTGACGAATGACTCCAGGGCGTCTGACAGCAGGCCCACGGAGTCTGTCAACCACCAGGCGCCCATTTTTAGCACGATCGTCAGCAGTGCTACAGCGATAGACACGCGCAGCAGCGTCCGCGGCGCAAGCCGCGCGTACCAGGGAGGCGGCGGTTTAACTGGGTGTGGTTGCGGCATGGCCGAGCCAATGCGAAAGGACCGGACGATTCTAGCACCGTCCCGCCTTGATCTGACCGCGGAGGCAGATGCACCGCCCCCTCCCTAAGGCGGAGTCGGGCCCAGCCATCGGCCGGTGCTCATTTGACCTCTGGGGCGACCCCGCGCCGAGTGGCGGCTTGCGCTAAACCAGTAGCGAAATGGACTACCGGTTCCCGGCCTTGCCCCGTGGTTACCTGTCTGGAGGAGAGTATCCTCCGCGGGCCACTTTCTGCTCAAAGTCACCGCTTCCCAGTTCCATCACCCCGTCCGTGGGGGTGTTCAAGGTCCGTTCCACCGCCTTCTGGATCTGGTCACGGCCGCGCTCAAAGGCGTCAAGGAGCTCTGCTCCTGTCGCGTCCTTGGCGTCAAAAGCTTGCAGCAGTGCATCTGCTGAAATCTCATACTGGCGTCGCCTATCGCCCTCGCCCCATGCGAATCGGACATAGCCATCCTCGTACTTGGCGTCGGTCATCTTTGCGAATTCACCCATACTCATCTCCCGAACAAACGTGGCAGCTGGTAGTGAACAGTGTAGTGCGGCGGTTAGCCGGAGCGGGCGGCCAGTGAAAGCAGGTGTTACGAGGAGGAACACTACGACAGCCGGACAGTTGCAGGCTGCAGCGGCGGCATGCGGCTTGCTTTTGAAGAAGTCTTTCGCGGTTGGAGTTAAGCAGGCATGCACAGAGTCTTTCCCTGGCTTGGGCGAGCGTTCAAGCGAATGCAAGACGACGAGTATCGGATACCGATTCAGACGGCGAGCGCGGTTCTTTTGGCCTATATGGCGGCCAGCCTTGTGGTGCCGGAAGAGGCTTCATGGAGCGTGTTTTCGGCATTGTTCGTCGTGCAAGCCAGTCTTGGAGGGACGATAGAAGCGGTACTGGGTCGCATCGCGGGGGCGGTGGTGGGGGCAGCGATGGCAGTGGCTCTCACGCTGACCCTCGGGCAGCTGAGCGGGGGCACCGTGTTTGCCCTGCTTGTTGGCGTGGTGCTGATGAGTTTTCTGACTGCCCGATGGCCAATCTTGGCCTACGGCCTTGTGACGGTCAGCTTTATAACGGTCGCACCCGACTTTTATGTGGCAGAAGGCGCCTTCATGAAGGTCCTCGCCATCGCGGTGGGCTCACTGTCTGGTTTGTCTGCTGCATTTGCGGTGTTGCCAGTGCTTGCGCGTCGTACAGAACAGGAGCATCTGGCCATGGCGTTGCGATCTTGCGGGAAGCTTATCGTCGACTGCACAGCCTGCCTTGTAGGCGACAAGTCCGATAAGGACAAAGATGTGCATCGCACGATCGCCCGTTCCCTGGAGCGCGCGCGTGTACTTGAAAGAGAGGCAAGAATCGAAGAGAAAACACCTGCGATGGGATTTCGGCCCTTTTCCGAAAGTCTGCTGCCGGAAGTGGAGCGTTTTGAATACACACTGGCCGTCGTGGATCGATTCAGCGACAAGCCCATGTCAGAAGAGTTGTGCGCACAGCATAAGGCTGCTCTGTTGGGCTTGGCGGAAACCGTGGATGCGAATTTGGCCAAGATTGCGGACGCCATAGACGCTGGGACGTATTGTGAGCCGGTGAAGGACGCTTGGGACTGCTATGAGTCGTTCGCAGGCCAGGTGGACGATGCGATGGAGGACCAGTTGCTGTCCCGACAAGACCGACAGCGGCTGGTCGTGTTGAAGGGCGCATACGGTTCTGTGATGGCCAATCTTAGTGGTTTGGCCCAAGAGGTGCAGGCGCGACTTACACACGGCAGGAAAGCAACTAGCGCAGCATGACGCCGGTGAGAGGGCGGCGCCCGGCAGCGATTCGCTAATACAGGGTAGCGCCCGGCAGTGATTTGCTAAAGATGTCCATCGCTCAGGAGGAGACGGTATGAACACCAACCCTGCTACATCAAGCCCCTCGCCAGGGACCGCAGTCTTCGCCTGGGCTGGTTTTACCCTGGGCATAGCGCTGGGCGGCTTCTTTGACGGAATACTGCTGCATCAGGTCCTACAGTGGCACCACCTGCTGTCGGGCTTGGAGCAGGGTGCTTTCGGTGATCTTCGCACACAGATTCTCGCGGACGGCTTGTTCCATGTCCTGATGTATGTGGTGGGGCTTATTGGACTGTACCTGCTGGTTCGCTCTCGCCGAGCATTCGAAAGCGAAGGGGCGCAGCGAAAGCTTCTGATATTTGCGTTATACGGTTTAGCTGCCTGGCACGCCCTGTACGCGGTGTTTGCTCATTGGGTTCTGGACATTCACCGCATCCGCATGACCGCCTCCAATCCGCTGGTCTGGGATCTGGCCTGGTTGATCGTCTTTGGATTGATTCCGTTTTTATTGGCTTTGCGCATGCATAAGTCGCAGGGGCCCTCAAACGGAGCAGGAGGGCGGCATTCCATACGGGCGGCAGTCATATTGGGAATTTCCGTAGGGATGGCGGGGCTGATCAGCCTCCTGCCGATGCGTAAGCCGCCGAACGACAGTCTGGTTGTCATCTTGCGACCTGACGTGAAGCCGGCGGAGCTGTTCCGCGGAATGGATAGAGCAGGCGCCAGCTTGCTTTGGAGTGACGCGGGAGGGGGCGTATGGGTGCTCAAGACTCAGCCGGAAACCCGACCCGCGTTTTTTTACCAGTACGGCGCGTTATACGTCAGCGGCACGGGGATGGCGGCGGGCTGTATCGACTGGTTTCGAACGTAGCAATCAGGAGGTCGCGATGGCGATAAACAACTTATGGGACAGTCGGGGAACCCCGCTGGATAGGCAGAAGTTCAACTGGCGCGATATGGTGGTGAAACCCATCAGCAAGCTGGATGACGACGCCTTTACGCGTATCCGGGTCATCTTCATGTTCGGAATAGAGACGGATGCCCTGCGCTTAAAGCACATTGCATCTCGAATGAACCGCGAGCTTAGGCAACCCCTGGCGGATATTCGCCGTATCGAACATTTTCAAGCGACGGTGGTGAATTGGTTGCTTTCGGCGGACCATTCTCCATTGGAAACCACGGTGGCATACGAGCAAGTGGCCATTGAAGTCACCGCAGCCGTGGCGCAAGCTGAGCCCGACCCCTACCAAGCTCAAACATACCGGTTCGGCCTGCTTGAGGACTTCGACCACCTTTATCGGTACAGCGCCATGCTGGACCGCCTGGAAGGCAAGGACGCCAACAATATTCTTCAAGGCTATACCGACATCGTTCCCGGCCGTCCCACGGAAATCGAGCATCGTGCACCAAAGGACGACCTGC